>CAMNJU010000039.1 GCA_946541595.1 uncultured Planctomycetales bacterium | reverse complement strand
GCGCTCGGCGACGGGTCTGTCCGCTTCTTCTCCGACACGATTTCGTCCGACGTCTGGAAGGCGCTCGGATCGACCCGCGGCGGCGAAACGAACGTCAGCTTCTGATTTGTCTTAACGCGAAAAGCGTGAGCGTCGGCGTTCCGTGAACGGACGCCGGGTAAAACGTCCAGAGGGAAAATCGAACCTTTAACCGCAGGTTCGGTTTTCCCTTTTTTTGCGCGCGCCCCCTGCGAAAATTTCCCGTCCTTGTAAAATTTTTACGACGATATAAGATATTATCGTACTCCCTGCGCCAGTCGGCGCGAATCCCATCGTCACAGCAACAAGCCAGTAAGAGACGTTTGAAATGCTTCGAGTTTTTAACACCCTGTCCCGTACAAAAGAGGAATTCCAGCCGGTAACGCCGGGCAAAGTCGGTATTTACCTTTGCGGACCTACCGTTTATAAACCGAGCCATATCGGGCACATGGTCGGGCCGACGATCTTCGACACGATCAAGCGTTATCTTACGTATTCGGGCTACGAGACGACGTGGGTCGTCAATATTACCGACGTCGACGACAAGCTCATTGCGGAATCGAACCGCCGCGGTATTCCTATGGCGGACGTCGCCGCGGAAATGACCGAAGATTACAAAAAGAACCTCGCCGCGATGGGCGTCGACACGGTCGACCATTTCCCGAAGGCGACCGACTATATCGGGGAAATCATTAAGTTCACCTCCGATCTCATCGACAAAGGATACGCGTACGAATCGGAAGGGGACGTCTATTTCGACGTTACAAAATTCGCCGAATACGGAAAACTGAGCAACCGCACGCTCGACCAGATGAGCGGCGAAGGGGGCGGCATGGCCGACCGCAAACATTCGAATTTTGACTTCGCGCTCTGGAAATCCGCAAAGCCGGGCGAACCCTCTTGGGATTCTCCCTGGGGCAAAGGCCGGCCCGGATGGCACATCGAATGCAGCGTAATGAGCTGCTCGCTTCTCGGCGAAACGTTCGATATTCACGGCGGCGGGCTCGATCTCCAGTTCCCGCATCATGAAAACGAGATCGCCCAGAGCGAAGCGCGCAACGGAAAGCAGATGGCGAAGTTCTGGATGCACAACGGCCTCATGCAGGCGTCGAACGAAGTCGGGAAAGTCGGCGGCCGCAAGACGCGCGAAGCCGCTCCGGAAGCGAAGGAAGGGGATCTCGCGTCTCAAGAGGCGGGCAAGATCAGCAAGTCGAAGGGCGCGTCCGCGTTCCGCGATCTGCTCAAGAAGTTCAAGCCGGAAAATATCCGTTTCTTCCTCCTTTCGAGCCATTACCGCCGTCCGATCGATTACAGCGAAGAGCGCCTGCAGGAAGTCGGAAAAGGACTCGAAACGTTCTACCGCTATTTCAAGCGTTTTGAAGAAGTTACGGGAACTTCCTTCTACGCGCTCGAGCCCGCGAAGACGCGCGCCGAAGGAGACGCGTTCGAAAAAGACGCCGCGCTCGACGGCGAATTCGGCAAGCAGGTCAAAGAATTCCGCGCGAAATTCCTTGACGCGATGGACGACGACTTCAATACCGCAGGCGGAATCGCGGTCTTCTTCGACTTCGCTCGCGCCCTCAATAAATTCATTGAAGCGAATAAATTAGAGACGGCGCAGCCCGCGGAAACAGAAGCCGCGCGCAAAGAGCTCGTCGCCGCGACGACCGTCTTGCGCGAACTCGCGTCGACGCTCGGGCTCTTCCGCGCGCCCGTTGAAGAGGACGCCGCGCAAGACGATTCGCTCGTCGAGCCGCTCATGAATCTGCTTATCGACCTGCGCCGATCCGCGAAAAAGAATAAGGATTTCGCGACCGCCGACGAGATTCGCAATCGGCTCAAGGAGCTCGGCGTCACGCTCGAGGACCGGCCGGGCGGAGTTTGCGTGTGGAATCGCGAATGACGCGCCGCAAAGGAACGGTAATCGCGGGAAGTTAAGTTATGGCTTGGCAGGGAATACAGGGCGTCGACGAAATCGCGCTCCAGTTTGCGCGCGCGAATCGGCGCGGCCGTCTCGGCGGCAGTTTCTTATTCGTCGGTCCGAACGGCGTCGGCAAGCGCACGTTCGCGTTCGCGCTCGCCAAGACGCTCCTGTGCCGCCGCCATTTCCCAAAGTCGGGCTCCGGTCTCGCCGAAGCCGGAGAACCGGAGCGGACCCCGCAAGAGGAGCTAGAATACTTCCAGCCGTGCGGACGGTGCGAATGCTGCGCGCAGTTTGAGCGCGTCGACGAATCTTCCGCGTCCGACGGGGTCGTCATTCCGACGCATCCCGACTTCCATTACGTCTGCAAGCCCGCCGATAAGTCGCTTTTTCCGCTGGAGTTGCTCGTCGGCGACAAGGATTCGCGTTCGCGCGCCGGGCTGTGCTACGAACTGAATCAGACGGCCTTTATGGGCGGGCGCAAGATCGCGATTGTCGACGACGCCGATTTTCTCAATGTAGAAAGCGCCAACGCGCTCCTCAAAACGCTCGAAGAGCCGCCCCCAAATTCGATTATTATTCTCATTGGAACGAGCGCGACCAAGCAGCTTCCGACGATTCGTTCCCGATGCCAGATCTTTCGGTTTGCCCCGCTGAAACGCGACGAGCTCGCGGACGTTCTCCTCAAGATCGGCAAAACGTCCGATCCGGAACATGCCGATGCGATTGCGAAGATCGCCGCCGGATCGCTTGAAGAGGCGGATAAAGCGCTGGACGAAAAGTTCGCCGAATTTCAGCAAACGGTTCTGACTGAACTGTCGCGCGGCCGTCTGCGCGCGGTCGAGTTCGCCGCGAAGATTTGCGAATTTGTCGACGCGGCGGGTAAAGAGGCGATTCTGCGCCGCAACAGGCTCCGAAACGTGCTCAAAGCGGCGCTGGCGTTCTATCGCGAGACACTCTTCGCGCTGGCCGGCGAGACGCGCGGTTCGCAGGGCGCGGCGCGGCAGGCGGCGGAGCGTTACGCGCGTTCGGGCTCGGTCGACGCCGATTCCGTGCTCGCGTGCGCCGAACGTACGGTCGACGCGCTCGACCAGATCGATCGGAATGTGAATCTTCCCTTCGTAATCGAAGCCTGGGCTTATGCCGTCGCGGAAAATACGCGCTGATTTTTCCGATCCGCGCGAACCGGAAAACACGCGGCGAAAAATAAGTTTTGCTTGGGAAAAATTCAGTTTTTTTGACGGCGCGCCCCCTTGTCAAAAGGAAAAAGACGGGTATATTTCCTGAGTCGATTGCGCTGCATAGCCGATTGACCTATTGCGCATGCGCTCGAAGGCGCGGGAACCGCCGTTCTGACTGGGGGAAATTAATTTCGCTTTCCCCCCTTGACGTTTCTGAATGAGGCTGTACAATCCCGTGAAATTGCGCTTGCCAATAGCCTAGTGGCTAGCGTAGCTCAATCGGCAGAGCAGTTGATTTGTAATCAACAGGTTCGGGGTTCGATTCCCCGCGCTAGCTCTCCGTGAAAGACTCTCAATCTGATCGGCGCGTAGGCAACGGTTTTTGGGGGTTTTCCCGAGCGGTCAAAGGGGGCAGACTGTAAATCTGTTAGCTGAGCTTTCGGAGGTTCGAATCCTTCAACCCCCACTTGCCGATCGACGGAGTCTTTCCGATATTTAAAATTTCGTTTTAAGACAGAGGCTTAGGCCTAAGTCTTGTTATGAGGGGGTTTTCCCGAGCGGTCAAAGGGGGCAGACTGTAAATCTGTTAGCTGAGCTTTCGGAGGTTCGAATCCTTCAACCCCCACTCTTTCCCGCGTAACGCGGGAAAAACGCAGGAACAAATCTCCTGCTCGAATGCGCGGGTGTAGCTCAACGGTAGAGCGACAGCCTTCCAAGCTGACGACGAGGGTTCGACTCCCTTCACCCGCTTTACGTTCTGTGTCGCGAAACGCGACTGACGACGTTAATCGTCGGAGGAATTTGGGGCTACGCTCCGCCCGGCGATTTACACGGTCTCAGAACAGGTCCTAGCGCACCCGTAGCTCAGTCGGTAGAGCGCGTCCTTGGTAAGGACGAGGTCATGAGTTCGAATCTCATCGGGTGCTTTTATTTCAAGGGCTTGCGAGGGATCGTTTTCGCTTTATTGTACGCATTGGTTGCCCCGTTCCTATGTATGGAGATGATTTATAATGGCTAAGGAAACTTTTCAACGTACTAAGCCGCACGTAAACGTTGGTACTATTGGTCATATCGACCACGGCAAGACGACATTAACCTCCGCGATCCTCGCGGTTCAGGCGACCAAAGGTCTTGCGCAAGTCAAATCTTACGCCGATATCGCTAAGGGCGGTACCGTTCGCGACGCTACCAAAACGGTAACCATCGCCGTCGCGCACGTTGAATACGAAACCGAAAAACGCCACTATGCGCACATCGACTGCCCCGGACACGCCGACTTCATCAAGAACATGATCACCGGCGCGGCTCAGATGGACGGCGCGATCCTCGTCGTTTCCGCGGTTGACGGCCCCATGCCGCAGACCTCGGAACACGTCCTGCTCGCTCGTCAGGTTAACGTTCCGAAACTGGTCGTCTTCATGAACAAGTGCGACCTCGTCGACGACCCCGAACTTCTCGAACTCGTCGAACTCGAAATCCGCGATCTGCTGAACAAGTATGAATTCGACGGCGACAACGTTACGGTTATTCGCGGCGCGGCTCTCCCGGCCCAGCAGAACCCGACCGATCCCGCTTGCGCGAAGTGCATCAACGAGCTCATGGACGCGATCGACAACGACATTCCGGAACCTGAGCGCGATATCGACAAGCCCTTCCTGATGGCCGTTGAAGACGTCTTCTCGATCGAAGGTCGTGGAACGGTCGCCACCGGCCGTATCGAACGCGGCGTCGTTAAGGTCGGCGACGAAGTCGAAATCGTCGGTCTTACCGAATCCCGCAAGACGGTCTGCACCGGCGTTGAAATGTTCAAGAAGACCATGGAACAGGGCCAAGCCGGCGACAACGTCGGTCTGCTCCTCCGCGGTATCAAGCGTGAAGAAATTCAGCGCGGTCAGTGCATCGCCAAGCCGGGCACCATCACCCCGCATATGGATTTCGAAGGCGACGTCTACATCCTGAGCAAGGAGGAAGGCGGCCGTAACACCCCGTTCATGAGCGGTTACCGTCCGCAGTTCTACTTCCGCACCACCGACGTTACCGGCACGATCAAGCTGCCCGAAGGCGTCCAGATGTGCATGCCGGGCGACCACGTCAAGATGAGCGTCGAACTCATCAGCCCGATCGCTATGGAACAGAACGTCCGTTTCGCTATCCGCGAAGGCGGCAAGACGGTCGGTTCCGGCGTTGTTACCAAGATCACGAAGTGATTTGAGGACGCAAAACGCGAGCGCGGCGGTTTAATCGCCGCCGCGTGAGCTGGTTGGCGAATTGTGATTTCACGAATCGCCGAATAGGGGAGTCGTCCAATTGGTAGGGCACCGGTCTCCAAAACCGGCTGTTGGGGGTTCGAGTCCCTTCTCCCCTGCTTTCAAAGTCTAGGAAGGCGCTCGTCGATCGAAGTCGTTGAGCGCTTTTTTTATAGTCCGAGATACGCGCGTCTTTTCCGTTTCGAGGGATTTGAAACGCCAGACGCCTCAATATATCGATATCAGTATCGGGGAATTCCATGACAAGTTTTTTCGCGAACCTTGTTTCGACTAACCTCTATAAAGGTTCCCAAGGGCGAATCACGCGCCGTTCTACCTTTATCGGTCTTGCGTTAGTATTCTTGCTCGGGGCGTACTGCCTGTGGCGCGATCAGGCGCTGGGAGCCGCGTCGAATATTTCGGCGATCGTCATTATGATTTTGGGCGTATGGTGCTCTTTCCGTACGATCAATTTCCCCGCCTTTGCCGATTTCCTCGTTTCCGTCGAAGCGGAAATGGCGAAAGTTTCGTGGCCGAGTAAACGCGAACTCTTTGCGAATACGAAAGTCGTTTTGATCTTCATGCTGCTCTTTATTCTGCTGATTTTCGCCTACGACATTGTGTTCCGCATGATTTTCGGGCTTTTTACCTGATCTAAACCGCCGCTGAGCCCCGTTCGGACCGCAAGAAGTGAATTTATGCGCGTCCGAGCCCTTGACGGGAAATTTTTTTAACGTATACTTGACCCAAATTTCCACATGAGCGGGTCGACGCGGCGCCCGTCGGCGCAAGCCGAGCCCGCGAACGGCGGCAAACCCGAGGGCTAGCAGCATGGCTTCCGATATGGAAAACGAAGAAGAAATCAAGGAACAACCAGAAGTCGCCACTCCGCAGTGGTATATTCTGAAGGTTCAAGTAAACCGCGAAGACCGCGTTAAGCGCGAGCTTGACCGCCGCGTTAAGCTTGCGGGCTTAACCGAAACGGTTAAGGAGACGCTTGTTCCTGTTGAACGCGTCGTCGAGATTAAGAACGGCCGTAAGCGCGAAACAAAACGCAAGCGCTATCCGGGCTACATCATGGTCAACATGATTCTTTCCGACGAAGCGTGGTTCCTTTTGCGCGAGACGCCGGGCGTCGGCGAGTTCATTGGCACGTTTGGCAAGCCGCTGCCCATGACGCAGAAAGACGTCGAGCTCATGCTGCAGTCCGACGTAGAAGCGTCGGTTGAAAAGCCGCGATTGGAAATTCCTTATAGGGTTGGCGATCGCGTCAAAATCAAAGAAGGCACATTTGAAGACGTGGAAGGCGTCGTCGCGGAAATCGACGAACTCACCGGAAACGTCAAAGTAAATATCGTGTTCTTTAACCAGGACACGCCTGTCGAGCTTGAGTATTGGCAGGTTGAAAAAGTAGAAGCCTAACGTTCTATAACCGCGGCGGCGCAAGTCGCGGCGGTTCCTTTTCGGCGTCGGTGCGCCAAGACCGAGCGATCGGTCGATAGACGCCGGAAGTTCAGAGCGCCGGGCGAAAGTTTAGAGGATGTATCATGGCAAAGCAATTGCAGGCAATCGTTAAGTTCCATGCCACCGGCGGCAAGGCTACCGCTGCTCCGCCGGTCGGTACCGCTCTCGGTAAGTATGGTCTTAACCTTGGTCAATTTGTAAAAGAATTCAACGATCGCACTAAGGCCGCGATGGGTATGCGTATCCCGGTCGTCGTTAAAGTTTACAGCGATCGTTCGTTCGAATTGGAAACGAAGAGCCCTCACTCCGTCGACCTTATCAAACAGGCCGCCGGTATTGAAAAGGGGTCGACCCACGTTCCGAAGGAAAAGGTCGGAACGGTTACTGTCGCCAAACTTCAAGAGATTGTCAAAGCGAAGCAGAAGGATCTGAACGCGCGCGAGATGGATCACGCGGTCCGTATCCTCGCTGGAACCGCCCGGAGTATGGGCGTCGACGTCGTCGACTGACGGCCGCTCGGCGGCTCAAGGACGCGATTACGATCGAGACTACGTTGATCGAAGGCGCAACCCAATCGCGAACCTGAGCTGATTTTCGCGCCCGATACGCAGGAAAGCGCAAGCGGATCGGGTAGACATAAACCAAACTAAATTAAACGAATAGAAGATAGACGATATAATGGGTAAAGTTTCAAAACGAATGAAGGCTATGGAAGCTAAGCTTCCGAAGACTAACGCTCCTATGGCGTTGGCGGACGCCGTCTCCCTGCTGAAGGAATTCAATACGACGAAATTCGATCAATCGGTCGAAATTTCGATGCGCTTGGGCGTCGATCCGAAACAGTCGGATCAGATCGTCCGCGGATCGGTCGTACTTCCGAACGGTATTGGTAAAACGCTGCGCGTCTTGGTTTTCGCGAAAAACGCGAAGGTTGACGAAGCGACTGCGGCCGGCGCCGATTACGTCGGCGGCCCTGAGTTGGCTGAAAAAATTAAAAACGGTTGGTTCGACTTTGACGTCTGTATCGCGTGCCCTGACATGATGGGCGTGGTCGGATCGCTCGGTCGTTTGCTTGGTCCCCGCGGCTTGATGCCGAGTCCGAAGGCCGGCACCGTTACCATGGACGTCGAAAAGACGGTTAAAGAATATAAGGCTGGTAAGGTTGAATTCCGCAACGACAAAGGCGGCATTGTGCACGGCGTCGTTGGCAAACTCAGCTTTGACGCGGATAAACTGGTCGAGAACATTCGCGCGTTCATCGACTATGTCGTCTCCTTGAAGCCGGCGTCCGTTAAGGGCGTTTACGTTAAATCGATCGCGATTTCGGCGACGATGAGTCCCGGTCTCCGCGTTACGGCCCAATGATTTTGGGTTACGGTCGATTTTCTAAGTCAATAACCGCCCTTTAGTCGAATACATAATCATGAGTAAGTTTGTAAAAAATATTATTACCGAAGAGCTGAAAAAACGCTTGGAAGGCGTCGACAACGCGCTTCTCGTTAATCTCGTCGGTATGGCTGTCAACGACAGCAACCGTCTTCGCGGCGCGCTCGCGGAAAAAGACATTAAGGTCATGGTCATTAAGAACAGCCTTGCCGCTCGCGCTACCGCCGACACGCCGTTGGCGAAGGCGTTCGTCGGGCTGACCGGCGCGACCGCCGTTTGCTGGGGCGCGTCCGACATTGTCGCGCTTGCCAAGGAAGTCGTTAAGGTTTCCAAAGACAAGCAGTTCGCGAAGTTCTCCGTTCTCGGCGGCGTTATGGACGGCGAAGCGTTCACCGCCGCGGAAGCGGTCGATATCAGCAAGTGGCCCTCTCGCGAAGAACAGATCGCCATTCTGCTCGGTCAGATTACCGGCGTCGGTTCGAAGCTGTCCTCTCAGCTTATTGCCGGCGGCGCGAATCTTGCCAGCCAGATCAAGCAGCGTTGGGACAAAGACGGCGAAGAAGCCGCCGAAGAAGCTCCCGCCGCCTGAACTATGTAGATACTCGCGTAAGTCGGCGGTTGGCGCGTCCGTTGCGCCGACCTTCGCTGCAGTTTAGAAATATTCCTCGATTTATCGAGGTCAACCAATAAAGATTTTTTATTATTGCGCCAGTTCGCGTACCACGGTCCGTGCGATACCAGTTTCGCACGTGAAGCGCTGGGAGATCGGGCGCAACCACGAGAAAGGAATTTACAATGTCAGAAGAACGCATTTTCTCCGACGAAATCAAGGCCATGGGCGACAAGATCATGGGTATGACGCTGAAAGAAGCCAAAGAACTCAGCGACTACCTGAAGGAAGAATACGGCGTTGAGCCCGCCGCTGGCGGCGCCGTCGTCATGGCTGGAGCCGCCGCCGGCGCCGACGCTGCGCCCGCTGCGGAAGAGAAGACCGAATTCGACGTCGTTCTCGAAGATTTCGGCGCCAACAAGATCGCCGTCATCAAGGTCGTCCGCACCGCTACCGGCGCTTCCCTTGGCGACGCCAAGGCGATGGTCGAAGGCGCTCCGAAAGCGATCAAGACCGGTTTGCCGAAAGACGAAGCCGACAAGCTCAAGAAAGAACTTGAAGAAGCCGGCGCGAAGGTCTCCCTCAAGTGAGATTGACGTTACCGTCTAAACGTTCTTAATGGAACGCGAGAGCCCTTGGCTGCGCTAAGGGCTCTTTATTTTCTCTATCGCGCCGTTAATCTGTTTGCAACTTCTTATTTGAAACCTCCCCTTGCGGTCTAAATTTTTTTTTAAGCACAGATTCTGCGCGGCAAATACGATTATTTGGCTCTGATTCACCGTCTGGCACAGCGCAGGCTCCGCGCGCCGTCGACGCGGTTTTTACGCGCTTCTGCACGTAAACGCCTCGCTCCGGGGTTACGGCTCGTTTAATATAAGTCTTACTGCGTCTGGCCATACTCCTAGAGAACGGCTGCAGTTAGTCATTTTGACGTTGGCGGCAGATTTGCGGGCGATTAGGCAAACGAGAAAGAGAAAAACAGTTCTTGGTAGAGACTCCGGATAAAGAAAAAAATAATAAAAAAAGAAAATTTATTTTGATTAGCGGTTGTTATTATTAGAATATGTTTTGTATTTTTACATGATAAAATTTTGTTTAATAGTTATTGTTATAAAAACATGTTAAAATATTTTGAATAATCAAACGCGATTAAGAAAAATATTGAAAAATAGCATGAAAATATGCCGCTTTTCGGTAAAAATAGAAACATTTTTTTCAATAGGAATTTTCGCGTTTGGGCTCCTCTGAATTCCATTATTCGCGCCAAAAGTAAAAAAATTTCCAAAAAAACATGTTTTTTTATAATTAAAAAATAAATACCCCCTTGAAACATAGCTCATATTCGTTAAAATACTGGTTCGGCTATTTATGCCGATTAGAATTTTACGTTCTATACCTGACCGGGAGGAAAGCTCTGAATGGCAGTTCCAGCACAACGTAGGTTAAAGCTGAACGGACGCGTTCAATTCGGCAACAGCCGGACGACGTACGAAGTTCCCGATTTGACCATTCTTCAAACGCGTAGTTACGCGGAATTCTTGCAGGCCGACGTTCCGCCTGCGCAACGAAAAAATCAGGGTCTTGAAGCCGTTTTGCGCGAAGCGTTCCCTATGAAAAGCTACGAGGGGACGGCAACCCTTGAATATCTCTACTACGTACTTGAAAAGCCGCACTATACGCCCGACGAATGCCGGCGTTTGCGCTTGACATACGGCCGTCCTTTCCGAGTTCGCCTCAAGCTGACACGCGAAGATCACGAAACCGTCGAAGAAGACGTCTATCTTGGCGAACTCCCGATCATGCTTGGCGGCGGCGAATTCATTATCAACGGCGCGGAACGCGTCGTCGTCAATCAGCTTCACCGCAGCCCCGGCGTCGATTTTCTCGTGAAAGACGAGCCCGACCGTAGAGTCTATAGCTGCCGTATCATTCCTGAACGCGGAAGTTGGATCGAATTCGAAATTACGCGCAAAGAAACGATTACCGTACGCATCGACCAGAGCAGCAAGCTTCCCGTCATGATGCTCCTGCGCGCTTCGGATCCGAAATTTGGAACCAACGAAGCGATCTTGCGCGCGTTCTACAAGACGAAGCGCGTCAAGATTAAGAGCGGCGAGTCTGTTTCGAGTATCGAGGGCAAAATTGCCGTCGGCGACGTCAAGTATCCCGCGAAATCGGAACATCCCGACGAAATCATCGTCGAATGTGGAAACGTTATCAATAAGGAACTTGCCGAACAGATTTGCACGTCTGGCGTCAAGGAAGTCGAGGTCATGGAGAACCCGCGCAATAAGCTTCTTCTTTCCTCGCTTGCCGAAGACAGAAGCAAGTCGTACAACGAAGCGCTGACCTACATTTTCAAGCGTCTTCGTCCGGGCAATCCTTTCACTCTGGAAAAGGCGAAGGATCTTTTCAACGACAAGTTCTACGACGACTCGCGTTATCGGCTCGGCCGCGTCGGCCGGTTCCGAATGAACCGCAAGCTCGGCACGAACGTCGATCTCGATCAAACCGTTTTGCGCCCTGAGGATATCGTCGACTCGGTCGCGTATCTCAACAAGCTTTGGGGCGGCGAATCCGGCGCGGAACTCGACGATATCGACCATCTCGGGAACCGCCGTCTTCGCACGATCGACGAACTCGCGAGCGAAGAGATTCGCAAAGGCTTCCTGAAGCTGCGCCGATCCGTAGTCGAGCGTTTGCGCGAAGGGGCCTCGCCGCGCCTGATCGTCAATACGAAAAACATTTCGTCCGCGATCGATTTCTTCTTCGGGCGCTGCGAGCTTTCGCAGGTCGTCGACCAGACGAACCCGCTTTCGATGCTCACGCACGAACGCCGTCTTTCCGCGCTTGGCCCCGGCGGTCTTAACCGTAAGCGCGCCAGCTTCGAAGTCCGCGACGTTCACTCCTCGCACTACGGCCGCATCTGCCCGATCGAGACCCCTGAAGGTCAGAACATCGGTCTGATTTCCTACATGTCCGTCTTCGCGGGCGTCGACGAGTTCGGTTTTTTGGTTTCCCCGTACCGCAAAGTCGTCGACGGCGTTATTACCGACGAAGTCGATTGGCTTCGCGCCGACCAAGAGCACGATCTGTATCTCGTTCCTGCCGACGCCGAGATTGTGCGTTCGAAGGAACATCCGTTCGGAAAGATTACCCCGTCGGTCGGCAATTTGACGCTTGCCCGATATCAGGGCGATTACGTCCGAATTCCGCCCTCAAAGGTCCAGTATATCGACGTCGCGCCGAATCAGATGATCGGCGTTTCCGCCGGTCTCATCCCGTTCCTGGAACATGACGACGCGAACCGCGCGCTCATGGGTTCGAACATGCAGCGTCAGGCGGTTCCGCTTCTGCAGTCTGAAGCGCCGGTCGTTGGGACGGGCTTAGAAGACGCGGTCGCGCTCAATTCGAGCCTGTTGGTCCGCGCGCGCACGTCGGGCGAAGTAACCTACGTCGACGCGAGCAAGATCGTCATCGACGAAAACGACGTCTATATTCTCCGCAAGTTCGCCGGTCTCAACGGCCAAACGTGCGAGAATCAGCGCCCGATCGTTAAGCGCGGTCAACGCGTTAAGGAGGGCGAGGTCATTGCCGACGGCGCGTGCACCGATCACGGCGTTCTCGCGCTCGGCCGCAACGCGCTCGTCGCGTTTATGGTTTGGGACGGTTACAACTACGAAGACGCGATTATCCTCAGCGAAGAGCTTGTTCAGAAAGACGTCTACACTTCGATTCACATTGAAGAATACGACGTCGAGGTCCGCGACACGAAGCTTGGACGCGAGGAATTTACCCGCGATATTCCGAACGTCGGCGACCGCGCGCTGCGCGATCTTGACGAACACGGAATCGTCCGCGTCGGAACGTACGTCAGCCGCGGCGACATTCTCGTCGGTAAGGTCGCGCCGAAGAGCAAGACGGAGCTCTCTCCGGAAGAGAAGCTTCTGCACGCGATTTTCGGACGCGCCGGAGAAGACGTCAGAAACGAATCGCTCGAAGTGCCCGCCGGCGTCGAAGGCGTCGTTTTGGGAACCTACCACTATCGCAGCCGCGTCTCCCTCTCGGACGACGAACGCCGCAATTTCGACGCGGAAACCGCCGCGGCGGAAGCGGAAGGCAACGAAAAGATTACCACCGTGTTCGGCGAGATGATTTCCAATATGGAATCGGTCGTCGGGCGCACGCTCATGGGCGACGACGGTCAGCCGCTCGTTCAGGAGCGCCTGCCGAAGGACGTCGCGGGCGTCGCGAAGACGTTCTCCTTCGACAAGATGTGCGAAGTGAACGAGCTCAAGGCGAAAACCGCCGATTACAACGCCTGCAAGAAGATCTACGAAGCGGCGCGCGACGCGGTTGAAGAGGCGGTCGACGCGAAAGACCGCAAGATCAACTCGATGACGTGCGGCGACCAGCTCAAACGCGGCGTCTTGCAGATGGTCAAAGTCTATATCGCGACGAAACGTACGATTTCCGTCGGCGATAAAATGGCGGGCCGTCACGGAAACAAAGGCGTTATCTCTAAGATTCTGCCGCGCGAAGACATGCCGTTCCTCGCCGACGGCACGCCGATCCAGATCATGTTGAATCCTCTGGGCGTTCCGTCCCGTATGAACGTCGGTCAGATTCTCGAAACCCACCTCGGGTGGGCGGCCGCGACGCTGGGGTATCACGCGATCACTCCGGTCTTCGACGGCGCGACGGAAAAGGACGTCAACGACGAACTTGAAAAAGCCGGTTTGCCGCGTAACGGAAAAGTCCAGCTGTACGACGGCCGCACGGGCGAGCCTTTTGCTCAGCAGACGACCGTCGGGTATATGTACATGCTGAAGTTGCACCACCTTGTCGACGACAAGGTTCACGCGCGCAGCACGGGCCCGTACTCGCTCATTACGCAGCAGCCTCTCGGCGGTAAAGCGCGTTCCGGCGGTCAGCGTTACGGCGAAATGGAAGTCTGGGCGCTTGAAGCGTACGGCGCGGCTTATACGCTGCAGGAACTCCTCACCGTTAAGTCCGACGACGTCGAAGGACGTACGAAGATTTACGAGTCGATGGTTAACGGCACTAATACGCTGGAAGCCGGAACGCCCGCAAGCTTCGACGTCTTGGTCAACGAGATCAAGGGCCTGGCCCTCGATATGGATCTTGTTCCGGCGCAAGGGAAAGGCGGTCTGCCCGTGGGCAACGACGACAGCGCGTTCCCCTTCTTGAATTGATATTTGTCGCCGGAAGTCGGTTCGCGCCGTTTACGCGCGGACCGGCTGGCCGACCAACCGCGTCCGCCGCGTGCGGGCGCGATTGAACCAGTCTGCTGTAATGAAAAGATCAGAGTCGGTCGTCGCCGCGTTTCTCGCGTTTGCCGCGCGGGAAACTGATTCAGAGCGCGAGCTCCTTTGCGCGATCGGCTAAAAACTATATATCGAAACGAGGACGACAGTGTCAAACAACGGCGACAGTTACGAACGCATCAATGATTTTGGCGCAGTGAAAATTAGCCTTGCCGACCCTAAAAAGATTCGCGACGAATCTTACGGCGAGGTTAAGAAACCGGAAACGGTCAATTATCGATCCTACAAACCTGAAAAAGAAGGCCTGTTCTGCGAAAAGATTTTCGGTCCTGAAAAGGACTGGGAATGCTCCTGCGGCAAGTATCGCGGAATGAAATACAAGGGCATGGTCTGCGACCGCTGCGGCGTTAAGATCACGCACAGCCGCGTGCGCCGCAAGCGTATGGGCCACATTGAACTTGCCGCGCCGGTAGTCCATATTTGGTTCTTCCGCGCCTCCTCGAGCCGTCTGGCGACCCTTCTTGCCATGAAGGCGTCGGCGCTCGAAAAGGTCGTCTATTTCCAAGATTACGTTATTCTTGACAAAGGCGACACGCCGCTCAAAGAAGGCGATTTGCTCACCGAAGAAGAATATCGCGAAAAGCTCGAACTGTACGGCGACGAGTTCAAAGTCGGCATGGGCGCAGAAGCGATTCGCGAACTGCTCAAGAAGCTCGACGTCGTTAAGCTCTCGCAAGAGCTCCGCGCGGAACTTGCCGAGACGAAATCGCGTCAGCGCAAAAAGGATATCGTCAACCGTCTTAAGGTCGTCGAGGCCCTTCGCAACTGCAAGCATGAAAACAACCCCGCTTGGATGGTGCTCGACGTTATTCCGGTTATTCCTCCGGATCTCCGTCCGTTAGTGCTGCTCGAATCGGGCTCGTTCGCGACCTCCGATCTTAACGACCTTTACCGTCGTATTATCAACCGCAACAACCGGTTGCAGAAGCTTCTGAGTATGACGGCTCCCGACGTCATTATTCGCAACGAGAAGCGCATGCTGCAGCAGTCGGTCGACGCGCTCTTCGACAATATGCGTTGCCGTCATCCGGTTCTCGGCTCGAGTAACCGCCCGCTTAAATCTTTGACCGACATGATCAAAGGCAAGCAGGGCCGTTTCCGCGAGAATCTGCTCGGCAAACGCGTCGACTATTCCGCGCGTTCCGTTATCGTCGTCGGGCCGCACCTTCGTTTGCACCAGTGCGGTCTTCCGAAGCCGATAGCGCTCGAGCTCTATCAGCCGTTCATTATCCGCGCGCTTAAGGAGCGCAAGCTCGCCGATACGATTAAGAGCGCGAAGAAGATGCTCGAACGCCGCGACGTCGAGGTTTGGGACATTCTGGAAGAAGTCATTCAGAATCACCCCGTGCTGCTCAACCGCGCGCCGACGCTTCACCGTATGGGTATTCAGGCGTTTGAACCGCTGCTCGTCGAAGGAAACGCGATTAAGCTGCACCCGCTCGTCTGCAAAGGATTCAACGCGGACTTCGACGGCGACCAGATGGCGGTTCACCTTCCGCTTTCGCTCGAAGCGCAGGTCGAAGCGCACACCCTTATGCTGTCGACGAACAACATTTTCAGCCCCGCGAGCGGCAAGCCGATTATCTCGCCCGCTCAGGACATCGTTATGGGATGCTACTTCATTACGATGTCTCAGCCCGGTATGAAGGGCGAGGGAATGATTTTCTCGTCCGTCGACGAATGTATGCTCGCGTTTTCGCTTGGCAAGGTTCACCTGCAGGCGGAAATCAAGGTTCGTATGCCCAAGGGCCGGTTCCTCAAAAAGGATCCGTCCGTTAACGAAGGCAAACTGTTCACGACGACGCCTGGCCGTATTATCTTCAATCAGATTATCGACGAAGGCCCGTACTACAACGAGCCGCAAGGTTCGAAGCAGCTTGCCGTCGTTATTAGCGACTGCTACGAACGCCACGGGCGTAAGATCACGATCGATTTGCTCGACCGACTCATGCGTCTTGGTTTTGAAGAGAGCACGAAGAGCGGTCTTTCGTTCGCGACCGACGACCTCATCACGCCCCTCGAAAAGAAAGACATTCTTGCCGCGGCCGACAAACAGGTCCAAAGCTTGCAGTTCCAGCAAGGCATGGGCGCTTTGACTCCGGACGAATACTACAACAAGGTAATCGACCTTTGGTCAAACGTGAATACGGAAATTACCCGGAAGATGATGGAGTCGTTTAAAAACGACGTCCATAAGACTGAAGAGGAGGCTCAGGCGCGTCACGACGTCAAACGCCGACCTTTCGGTTACGTCAATCCTGTTTACTTGATGGCGTTCTCCGGGGCGCGCGGCGGCGAGGAACAGATTCGTCAGCTCGCCGGTATGCGCGGTCTTATGGCTAAGCCTAACGGGCGTATTATCGAGACGCCGGTTAAGGCGAACTTCCTGGAAGGTCTTAGCGTTATCGAGTACTTCAGCTCGACGCACGGCGCGCGTAAAGGTCTGTCGGACACGGCGTTGAAGACGGCGGACTCCGGATACCTGACGCGCCGTCTTGCCGACGTTGCGCAGAACTGCGTCGTTACGATGCACGACTGCCACACGACGAACGGCATTATGAAGAGCGCGCTCAATAAGGGCGACACAAAGATTCCGCTTTCTCAATTTATCGTCGGGCGCGTCTCTTGCGAGGCGATCGTCAATCCGGTAACCGACGAAGTGATCGTAGAGAAAAACGGGCTCATTACCGCCGAGGCGGCGCGCGCTATTGAGAAAGAGCTCCCGTCCAGAAAGATTAAGGTTCGCAGTCCTATGACGTGCGAAGCGGAACTTGGCGTCTGCTCGCTGTGCTACGGCATGGATCTTTCGACGTCCGAACTCGTCGAAGAAGGCATGGCGGTCGGCATTATCGCGGCTCAGTCGATTGGCGAGCCTGGCACCCAGTTGACCATGCGTACGTTCCACATTGGCGGCGCGGCGTCCCACAGCGTTGAAGAAAACGAAATTAAGACGAGCTTCGCCGGTTTCATCCGCTTCGACCGCATCGACGCCGTGTTCAACGAGTCCAAACAGGGCTGGCTCGTTCTGTCCTGCCCGATTGACGGCGGCGTTAAGATCTGCAATAAGCGCGGTCAGGCCCGTGAGACGTATCACGTCGGCGAAGGCGCCGTTTTGCGCGTCGCGGAAGGGGACGAGGTTCAGGCGGGCGATACGATCGCCACTCTCGATCCGCACAACAAGCCGTTGATCTGCCGTTCCGCGGGCGTCGTCCGCTTCGTCGATCTCGTTGAAAACGAGACGATTAAGCTGGAAAAAGAAGCCAGCAGCGGCTCGCAGTCTTATACGGTCATGGAGCTCAAGGGCGACCGCCATCCGCAGATCGAAGTTCTGCATAACGACGGCATGAAAGTCAACGAAAGCTTCCAGGTTTCGGCCGGTACGAAGATTGAAGTTGAAGACGGCGCGTACGTCGAACGCGGTACCGTTCTCGCCACGATGCCGGAAGGGGCGAGCGGTTCGCAGGACATTACGAGCGGTCTGCCGCGCGTTACGGAAATTTTCGAAGCGCGCGCGCCCAAGAACGCCGCGGTGCTCGCGGAAATCGACGGTAAAGTCGAGATTCTCGGCAAACGCAATCACGGCAAGCAGATCGTCGTCGTGCGTTCTATTCCTAAGAGCGTCGACGAGCAGCCGCGCGAAGTTCAGCACGAAATCCCGCAAGGGAAGCGCGTTCGCGTCTTTACCGACGATATTGTCCAGAAGGGCCAGCCGCTTACCGACGGTCAGATGGTTCCGAAAGACATCCTGCGCATTAAAGGCGTTCAGGAAGTTCAGAACTACCTCGTCGAACAGGTTCAGGACGTTTACCGGTCTCAGGCGGTTACGATTAACGACAAACACATTGAGATCATCGTCTCTCAGATGCTGCGCCGTATGAAGATTACCGACGGCGGCGACACGACCTTGCTTGTCGGCGACCAAGTCGATAAGTTCGAGTACATTCGCCGCAATAAGGAACTCCGCGGCTGCGTTAAGATTAAGTTTGCCGGGGACACCGACTTCGAAATTGGCGAAATCGTTCCTCGCGACGTATTCGAAGCGCGCAACGAGAAGTTCTCGCAGGCCGGCGGAACGCCCGCGACTGCCGAGAAGCCGAAAGAAGCTCACGGTCAGCCGTTGATTCTCGGTATTACCAAGGCGGCGGTTCAGAGCGAATCGTTCCTGTCGGCGGCGTCCTTCCAGGAGACGACGAAGGTCTTAACGGAAGCGGCGTTGGCGTACAAGGTCGACCGTCTCGTCGGTCTGAAAGAGAACGTCATCCTTGGCCGTTTGATTCCCGCCGGAACAGGGTTCCGCCTCTATCAGAAGGCCCATTGGGACCATCAGCACGGCGTGCAGCCCGTCAGCGTCGTCGGAGGGGACGGCGTCTTCAATCAGACGATCCTCGACGACGCGCCCGAAGGCGGCGTCTCGCCCGACGTCGACGGCGGCTTCGGATTCGAACCGACGGCTGACGAAACGTCGCGTCAGGCGAACGACGAAGATATCGTCTGGGATCAGGACGGCTCGTTCGCCGATTCTGACGACGTCGTTTTCAACCAAGACGACTTGGATTTCCTTTCCAATCAGGTTGACGACGCCGAACGCCTTGACGACGAAGCGGACGACGAGTGACGGCAATCCGCGAACTTCTAACGTCGGCTTAAGTTAGACAAAACCCTCGGAGCAATCTTGCGATTGATCTGAGGGTTTTTTTAACGTTTTGAAATTCAACCTCAGAGGAACTTGCCTCATGTCGGACAGGACGCTTCTCATTCCCCCCGGCGCGCTGATTTCGGACGCGCTTCGCGAGTCGGGCTACGCGCTCGACTACGAGTGCGGAGGCCGCGGCGTGTGCGGCCGCTGCCGCGTCGAAGTCGTGGCTCCGGACGGCACGCGGCGCTCCGTTCTCGCGTGTCAGACGCGCGCGGGAGACGCTCCTTTGCGCGTCGATACGTCTGAGACGCCGTTCCGCGCCGCGAAAATTTACGCGCCTGAAGAAGCGGCGTTTGCGCAGGCCGCGCGTCCCACGCGGGAAGAGCGCCGCGGCAAATGGGGCTTGGCTGTGGATTTAGGCACGACGACAATCGTCTGTTCGATTGTTTCCCTTGAGACGGGGCGAGCGCTGCGCGCGCGTTCGACGCGTAATCCGCAAATTAGTTTTGGACGCGACGTTCTTTCGCGAATCGACGCGGCGGGAAAACGCCCCGACGCTAGGCGCGTTATGCTCACGGAGGCGTGGCGCGCAGTTGAGCAAACGGCGCTGGAATTAGCGGGTGAATTTGAGCTTAACCCCGCTTCAATTATGGATGTTGCAATCGCCGGCAATACGACGATGGAGTATCTCCTGACGGGCTTGGACGTCGCGCCGCTTGGCGCCGCGCCCTTTACCGTCGCGAAAAAATCGTTTCGGGAGTATATCGGCGCGGAGTTTGATCTGAGTTCGTTTTCAAAAGCGCGCGTTCGGATTTTTCCCGTGATCTCAGCGTTTATCGGCGGGGACGTCCTTTCGGGTTTTGCGCGATTGCTGCATAAGGGCGCGTTTGCGCGCGATAAGACGGCTCTCTTTTTAGATTTCGGCACAAACGGAGAAGCTCTGCTCGGCTCGAACGGACGGTACTTAGCCGCGTCGACCGCCGCCGGACCGGCGTTTGAAGGATGCGAGATTTCCCAAGGCATGCTTGCGACTCGCGGCGCGATATGCCGCGTCGATTACGGCGTTTCCTCGGGAGAATGGCGCGCGTATACGGTAGAAGACGCGCCTGCGCTCGGCGTTTGCGGGTCGGGCTTGGTCGACGCACTTGCCGGAGCCTTGGCTTTCGGCGCCCTCGCGCCCAACGGAAGACTGCGCCGTTCCGATTCTTACGAGCTGCGTAGTCAGGCGATCGCGGACCGACTGTCGGAAGATGGCGGAACGCGTTCTTTTCTCATCTCAAATTTAGACGGGTCGGGCGCCGTCCGGCTGTCGCAGCGCGACGTCCGTCAGGCGCAGCTTGCGCTCGGCGCTATTAAAGCCGGCGTGCGGATCTTACTTGAAGAAGCGCGAACGTCGGCCTCGGCGCTCGACGCGCTCTATTTGGCGGGCGGATTCGGCGCGTCGCTCAATCTTACGTCGGCGCGCCGGGTCGGCGCGACGCCGCCGGAACTTGCGCTCGATCGCGTCAGCTACTGCGGAAACGCGTCCCTGCTCGGCGCGATCGACGTTCTCGCCTCCGCGCTCGAGTGGGACGCCCTCGAAGAGACCGCGTCGCTCGTCGACGCCATTAACCTTGCCGACCGCGCCGATTTCGCCGACGTCTTTGCCGACGCGCTCGGGTTCCCGGAAAGCTAACCGCCCCCGTTTCGGAACGTTCCGTTAGAGCGAAAGCGTTTCGCCGCCCGCGACGGTCGCGGCCGCGCGCCACGCTTCTACGTCGACCGTATCGGAGACGAATCGCACGGAACCGTCGCACATGAGCGCGTTAACTCCGCCCGAATGATAGCTTCGCGCGGCGTAGAATCCGTAGTTCATCCAGTATCCGGTCGCCGCGTTGGAATTGGGCGGCAGGGTCGCGTCGAACGCCGTATAGTTAGGCGAACCGGAAATCCAGGTAACGCAGCGGTTGGGATACCACGAACGGCTGCCCGCGGCCGCCTGATACGCTTGAATTTCACTCACGCTCGTCGACGTAAGAATACTCTTTTCGAGCGACATCGTATACTGCTTGAATTTCGTCGGACTCGACTTCATCTCGTCGTAAGTCGCGGTCGGCGAATCGTCCGTTCCCGGCCCGATCGCGGCTTCCGCCATCATGAGAGTGTTCGAAGTGCCGTCGGTTACGTTGGCCAATTTCGGACGCGCGCCATAATAGAACAGGCCGTTGGTCTTGGTCGTCCCGTCGAGTTTCGTACCGATTTTCGTCACGGAGTCGCCGGTGCACACGCAGTAGCTGTTCGGATAGAATCGGCCGATTTCGCTTGACGACTCGCTCGCGTCGGTAAAGATTTTAAACGTGCCGGGGATCTTCTGGCCCGC
>CAMNJU010000038.1 GCA_946541595.1 uncultured Planctomycetales bacterium | reverse complement strand
GTCGATTGTTCCCCTCAAAAAGTCGCCTGCAGACAATTTCTGTAAATTCGTTAAAGTTTTTCGCAGAGCAGGCGTCAAGCCCGTCGACGCCCGTTTTTCACGAGCGAGTTTTTTCGGCGCCCGATTGAAAGAATTCGCGTTTCCAATAGAATTAGAGCGACTCGAGCGGCCGCGTCGGCGCAACGCGGCGCAAAATCAGGCCGCCGCATCCGTTCAGGAACACGTTTAATTCGCGCGGTCAGCGCGTTAACAACACTTTACATTCTTACGAAAGAAGGTTGATATGTCGTCGCTAACCAGTCCTTCGCGACCGAATACTGACGTCAAAAAAGTAGCTATCCTCTTCTCCGGCGGCCCCGCGCCTGCGGCGAACGCCGTTATCGGCGGCGCGGCCTTGTGCTTCGCGCGCGCCGGCGTTGAAGTTTACGGCATGCTCAACGGCTACTCGCACTTGGTCGAATACAAAGAAGGCGACGTCCTTGAAGAAGGCAAGGACTACGTCCGCCTCGATAAAATCGTCTTCGACGGTCTCCGCACGCAGCAGGGCATCTGCATCGGCACCGCGCGCGCGAATCCGGGCAAGGCGCTCAAGACGCCCGCCGACTTGGAAGATCCGGAAAAGCTCGCGCCCATGGAAACCGTCTATCAGGCGCTCTGCTCTCTCGGAATCGACGCGCTCGTCTCCATCGGCGGCGACGACACCCTGACGACCGCCGCGAAATTCAAGCTCTATATGGATCGCAAGCCGGCCGACGCCAAACGCATTAAGGTCGTCCACCTTCCGAAGACGATCGACAACGACTACGAAGGCATTCCGTTTACGTTCGGATATTTCAGCGCCGTTGAAATGCTCGCGAAAGAGCTCCGCAACCTTCTCGCCGACAGCCAGGCGGCGGGGGCGGGCTTCGTTTGCCAGCTCATGGGCCGCGCGGCCGCGTGGCTCGCGTACGGCGCCGCGGTCGCGGGCGAAGCGAGCGCTGTCGTAGGGCTTGAAGATATTGAAGAAAGTTGGAAGACGACGGAAGTTACGATCGATCCGGAAACGGGCAAAGAGGTCCTCGACGCCGACGGCAAGCCGGTCATGCGCACGATCGTCGATATGTCTCACGTCGTCAATCACCTCGTCGACGTCTTCCAAGCGCGTCAGAAGGAAGGCAAGAAAGGCTTCGTCGCCGTCATTTCCGAGGGCGTCGCGGAATTTCTGCCCCTGTCCGAAATTGAAAAGTGCGTTTCGCACGACGAATACCTCTCCCTCAAGCCGGATACGTTCGGGCACTTCCCGGTCTCGCAGCTCAAGTACTCCTCGCGTCTTGGCCGTCTCATGGCGGAAGAATACAAGCGCCGCACGGGCAAGAGCCAAAAGTTCAACGGCCTTCAGTTCGGTTACGAAGTCCGCTGCAATATCCCGACGGCGTACGACGTCTGCGTCGGAAGCCAGATCGGCGTCGGATGCTATCGCGCGCTGTGCGAAATGGGCCTCAACGGCGTTATGATCTCGGTCAACAGCGGCTCCGATCCGATGGGGCTGTCCTTCCCGAAATTCGAAGAGCTCATCAACATGAGCAAGCTTCGCGCGTACCCGCGACCGATTAAAGTCGGCAGCGACATGCATCAGCTCGCGCGCTACCTCGAAGCGTGGAGGTGATTCGCCGCGCGAACGTCGGCGCGTAAAAACGTCGGCGCGTAAAGCAAACAGGGGGAACGGAGAAATTAAAAAATTTTTCTCCGTTCCCCTTGTCGGTTTGAAGAGCCGCGTTATAATAAGCAAGTCGTTTGAGTTGAAACGGCTCGACGGGCGCGTAGCTCAGTTTGGTTAGAGCGCAGCCCTGATAAGGCTGAGGTCCATGGTCCGAATCCATGTGCGCCCACTGTTTCGTTTCCTTAAAAAGCGAAGAAATTCCGGTTTCTTCGCTTTTTTTATTTCCCGCGCAACGCAAAACGCCGCCGAAAAAAAATCGACGGCGTTTTTTATTCTTCCTGCGTTTTGCCGGCTTTTAGAATCGCGGTTACTTCACGAGCTCGCCGCAAAGAGTAAAGGGCGTCGCGTCGGTTATGCGAATCTGCTGAAACGTACCCGCCAGAGATCGGGCTCCGTCGAAGACGACAATACGGTCGCAGACGGTGCGGCCCGTCATCTGGACTAAATCGCTCGTTTTTTTCACGCCGGACGGCGCCGTGGCGAGCAGGTCGTCGACCGTCGTGAGCTTCGAGGAGCCTTCCGGAATCGGCGCGATATTGCCGACCGTGTCGACCGTCGCCTCGAGGGGAACGCTTTCGGCGTAGAGCGCCTCTTCCGGCGTCATGCTCTTCGCTTCCCGTTTACTGGGGCCTTCGACGAGAATCTCGACCGTCTTGCCGACGAACGAACGGCTCGACTCGTAACTGATCTCGTTCTGAACGGCGAGCAGTTCGTTATTGCGGCGCTTCTTTACTTCTTCCGGCACGTCGTCGGCCATCGTGCGCGCCGCCTCGTTCCCAGGCCGAACGGAATATTTAAAGATAAAGCTGTTTTTGAAACGCGCGTAACGAATAAGCTCCGCCGTCTTTTCAAATTCTTCTTCCGTCTCGCCGCAGAATCCGACGATAAAGTCGCTCGTAATCGCGGCGCCCGGCACGGTCGCATAGATGCGGTCGACTAAATCTTTGTATTCTTCCAGCGTGTAATGACGCCGCATACGCTTGAGCGTCGAGTTCGCGCCATGCTGAGCCGGAACGTGCAGATAGGGCGTCGCCGTCGGGAGATCGCGCACCGCCTGCAGGAGTTCGTCGGTCATGTCGGTTGGATAGGAGCTCACAAACCGCACGCGTCGAATACCGGGTATCTTATCGATTTCCACGAGCAGATCGGAGAGACGGGTCGTCTTTTCGCCCTCGACGTAGCGGTAGCTGTTGACCGTCTGGCCCAACAGGACGATTTCGACGACGCCTTGGTCCGCCAGCGTGCGAATCTCGCTGAGAATATCTTTCGGTGGGCGCGACTGTTCCGGGCCGCGAACGCTCGGAACGATACAGTACGAGCAGAATTTATTGCATCCAAACATAATGCGGACCATCGCCTGAAAGACGCGCGGCCGCGCTTCCGCAAGACGTTTCGGGTCGAAAAGACGAAACGAATCGCGAACGGCGTGCGGATTGTTCTTATTCTCGAACCGATTCACGCCGACGGCGATCTGCTGCGCGCCGGTCGCCGCCGCGGCCGCAACGAGCGACGTGAGCCGATCTATTTGGCCGGGCCCGCAAACAATATCGACGTAGGGCGCGCGCGTAAAAATATTCGTCTGATCTTTCTGCGCCATGCATCCCATAACGGCGATCAATGAGCCGGGCTTCTGCGCTTTCCAGTGTTTGAGCCGTCCGAGCGCGCTGTAGATTTTCTCTTCGGCATGCTCGCGAACGCTGCACGTATTAAAGACGACGAGCCGCGCGTCTTTGCGCGAGTCGACCCGCTCCCAGCCCGCCGACATGAGTTCGGCCGCGGCCAATTCGGAATCAAGCGTGTTCATCTGACAGCCGACGGTTTCAATATAGAATTTCATTTCCAATCGTTTCGTTCAAATCCAACGCGGAACGCCGCGTTTGCGGTTCTTTTCAGGCGCGGCGTCACTTGAAGACGTCGACGCGTAATTTACAGTCTGGCAGCGCGCGCAAAAAATCGCGTCCGTAGGACTTTCGATGCACGCGTTCGTCGAGCACGACGACCTGGCCGACGTCCGATTTCGTTCGTATTAAGCGCCCCACCCCCTGCTTGAATTTCAGAATTGCGGTCGGAAGCTGATAATCGCGAAACGGGTTCCCGCCCTGTTCCTTAACGCGCTCGATGCGCGCCTGAACGAGCGGCTGTTCGGGCGCGAGAAAGGGAAACTTCACAATGATCACGTTGCGGAGCGCCGAGCCCGGAACGTCGACCCCCTGCCAAAAACTGTCGACTCCAAATAATACGCTGCGCGAGCTCTCTTTGAACATCTGAACCATTCGCTGTCGCGGAGCGCCGTCCGACTGCGAGAAGAACGGATAGTTCTCGCGCGCGAGCAATCTTCCAAGCGCGTCGGTCGCGCGACGCATCTGAGACGCGTTCGTAAAGAGCGCGAACACGCCCCCCTCCGTCTCCTCGATATAGCTCTGCAGCGCGGCGAAGAGCCGGCGTTCGTTCTCCTCTTCCCGGTTCGGCCCTTCCAGTTCCAGCCCTTGCGCGAGAACGAGCGTCATCTGCTCGCGGTAGTTGAACGGACTGCCCAGCGCGCGTGCGCGCGAGCCCGTCATGCCGACGCGCGAACGAAAGAACTCAAACGCCTCGCGTGTCTCCGGCGTCTCCTTATCCGGTTCCGCGGCGATCGCGCGCGGTTCGTCGGACGGCGGCGCCTGGCCGCGGCGCGAGCCCGACTTCTTCGAGCCGTGCGTTCGCGTCGTAAGCGTCGCGCTCGCGGCAATTACCGTCGGCACGACGTTAAAGAGCTGCGCGCGCAGAATCGGCGCGACGTCGATCGGAGCCGACCGCATCTCGATGCGAACGCTCTTTCTGCCCGACACGCGCTCGAGCCAATAGACGAATCCGTCCTGACTCTGTTCAAGCCAACTGTTGATCGCCAGGAGATACGCGTCGACGCGGCCGCACGCGGAAACGTATTCCGCGCGGCGGTTTAAGTCGTCAAGCGAGTCGGCGCACCGGCGCAGCTGCTCCCGAAGCGAAACAAGCCCCGCGGAAAGCCTGTTCGGAATAATATTCTTCTCCATAACGCGGCCGTTCGAGCCGGGTCTGGCGTCGAGCCAATCGTTGAGATCGCTGAAGAACGCGTCGGCGCGCAAGCGGCAGTCGTCGACGGTTTTTTCCGCGTCGAGAAAGATCTCGCGATCCAGTCCGATCTTAAACTGAGACGCCTCGTCGACGAGAAGCCCTTTGTTCGTCCGATCGTTATAGAGACGCGTAAGGAGATAGTCGACGGAGCTTTGCGTCAGTTCGAGCCCCATGTGCTCCGCGGCGACCTGCTCCATCGTATGCGCTTCGTCAAACACGAGCACGTCGTAATTCGGCAGAATGGAGCCGCCGTTCCCATCGCCGCGAATCGCCAGATCGCTGAACAGCAGCGCGTGGTTCACAACGACTAACTTCGCCGTTTCCAACCGTTTGCGCGCGCGAATATAGAAACACTCGTCGTGATATTTGCAGTTTCGCCCCAGGCAGTTGCCGCGTTCGCAGCAGATTTCGTTCCAGACTTCTCCCGCCGGCGTCGGATTGAGCTCGGACTTCGAGCCGTCTCGGCAGTCGTCGAGCCAGTTCGCGATTCGCGTGAGTTCTTTCTGCAATTCCGTTTCAAAGAGCGTGCCCGTCGACGCGGCTTTCGCGGCGTTGTGAAAACGGCGCCGACATACGTAATTCGAGCGCCCTTTCGCCAGAGCGGCGGTAAATTCGAAGGGCAAAATCGCGTTCAGAAAAGGTATGTCTTTTTCAAAGAGCTGCTCTTGCAGACTGATCGTATGCGTCGAGACGACGACGCGGCGCATTTCGACCGGCGTTACGCCGTCGGCGTTTACCGATTCTTCGCTTTCAACCCGAAAGGGCTCGTCCGCGTCTTCCGAATACTCCTCGGCGTTACCGTGAGAAGCCGCAGACTTTTCGGGCGCGGCTTTTTCGAGGCCGGTCTCCCCTTCGGCGTCAAACGGAAAATAAGCGCCGTCGGGATCTTCAGAAAAATCGCGGACTTGGTCTTCTACGACATGAAGAATGGCGGGGACGAGATAGGCAAAACTCTTGCCGACGCCGGTGCCCGCCTCGATTGCGAGAGACCGGCGGTCGCGAATCGCGGCGTCGACTTCCGCGGCCATTGCCAGCTGCGCGTCGCGACGTTCGTAGTTCGCCCGCCGACGCGCAATGAGACCGTCGGGACCTAAAACGTCGCGATAATTAAACATATTCCCCACCGACGCCGCTCTCGGCGCAAAAAAAACTCTGACGTCGGAGCGCGTTCCGGCGCCGTTTACATATCCTCTTGCTTCCAGACGGGACGGCCGTCTTTATCCAGCTCCATAACGCTCAGGTCGGAGTTCGTCGTCGACCAGCCGACGAGCTTCTCGCCTTCTTCCGTCTTGTTATAGGTGCGATTGCATACGAGCCGCATAAAGAACGTCTGTTTCTTTTCGTTCGGCCCGGCAGGATCGACCGTTATGGCGTAGATGCGTTCGGTACTCTCCGTGCTGGGGGTAAGCCAGACGGCGGTGGCGCCGTAGAACGTCGGATGAATACGGTCGCGGAGCGCGTAAAGGGTCAGCAGAGTCGGGTTTGCAAGAAACGAGTGAACGTCGCTGTGCGGCTCTTCGTCCCCCGCCATCTGACGAACGAACATGTCGACTTCGTCTTTATGGCTCATAATGGTCGCGCGCTTCCAATAGGGCGCGGTCATCTGACGCGCTTGCGTAATATCGCCGTCTTTAACGGCTTGGAACCACGCTTGGCAGAATTCCTCCGCCTGACGTTCAAACGCGATGCGGTACGTAATTTTACGCACTTCGCCGCCTATGAGCGTCAAGATACCAAGCGCCAGACCGACGCACGCAAACTTCAAGCCGACCAGCTCGCCGCCCGACTTGCCAATGAAGTAGAACGCCGCCGTCGCCATGATAATCGCCAGGACCGAAAGAACGCTGAATCCTGTGCCAATAAACGCCAATAACGACAGGAGAGCGACGATCGTCGAGGCGACCGCCATGGTCGAGAGACGCTTAGACGCGAGTCCGGAATCGTCCAGACCCGTCAAGTTACTCGGCTGCGTCTCGTTCCAAGCGGAGTCAAACAACGATCCGCTCGTCTTTTCCAATTGATCATTATTAGCCATCGTTCGCGCCTTTTCGTTGGAATGCGTTAATCAGTACCCCAGTTCTTCGTAAGAAGTTAGTTCGCGTTCGGAGAATCGCCGTCAAACTTCCAGCCGGGGTTCCCGTCTTTGACCGTCTGCGTATAGACGCCGGCGTCGCGCTTCATCTGACTCTGTACGAATCCTTGCGTATCCCAGCGGGATTCGCCGATCATCGGCGCCAGCGAGCCTTTGGACATAAAGTCGACGAGCTTCATGGACGGAAGAACGGAAGATTCCTTCGGCTTTTCCGGCATGACTTCATAAAAGACGTACGTCGTTATGCTCGAAAATCCGACGACGATCAGAAGAACGGAGATCCACTTGGAAATCTTATCCGTCGTATCGCTAAACCTGAGATCGACCTTTGAAATCGAACTCGTCACGGCCATAAGAATCGCATAGACGATGATGAAGATCGCGGAAAAAGCGATTAAGTCGTTGTAGTACGACATTACGCTCATAGCGCCGTCTAGAATATTGGCGACCATCTGGAAGAGCCCAATCGCAAAGAGGGTCGCGATCATTACGTTAAAACCAATAATCGTTATGCTCCAGAGCTTCGCTTTGTGCCAGAAGGCCAGCGCGCCAATAGCCATCAAGCCGCTCAAGATCCAAAACCCCATTCCCATGATATCACCTTATATGTTAATCGCTTATTATGTACGTTTTTACCGTCGTTAAA
Source organism: uncultured Planctomycetales bacterium (assembly GCA_946541595.1). Classification (GTDB taxonomy): domain Bacteria; phylum Planctomycetota; class Planctomycetia; order Pirellulales; family Thermoguttaceae; genus RUG369. Next base: position 14,193 of record CAMNJU010000038.1, on the reverse strand, counting down.
GCGTGCGCGTCGACGGCGCGCACGCCGTTTACCGGTCTCTTACCGCTTGCCCGACAGGACGCGAACTAACTCTTCGTAAGAAGTAACCCCCTCCTTAATGAGCCGCGCGCCGTCGACGAGATAGCCGCGCTGTCCGCTCTTAAACGCGGCCTGACGCAGCGCTTTATTCTTTTTGTCGAGATCGACTTCCGCGGCGATAATCTGCCGCATGTCGTCGGTAATCTCGAGGACGTCGAAGATCGCGACGCGCCCTTTATAACCGATATCGCGGCAGTCTTCGCACGGTTCGTAATAATCGCGTTCGCCCGGTTCGACCGGTTCGTGAACGCGCTTGCGATAGATCTTGTCCGTTTTTGGATCTAGCCCGAGCTGCTGAAGGACGCGAGGATCCGGCTTAATTTCTTCTTTGCACGTGTCGCACAGTTTACGCACGAGTTTCTGAGCAATTACAGACGTAAGCGAATCGGCGAGCTGCTTCGGATCGACGCCGAATTTCAGGAGCCCGATAATCGCTTCGATCGAATCGGCGCCGCGGAACGTCGAAATAATGAGACGGTCGTTTTTGACTTCATCGCACGCGAGTTTCCACGCCTCAAGATTGACCATATCGCGGACAAGAACGACTTTCGGTTCGCGGAAGTACACGTCGGGCAAAACGGTCATAGGCGTTTCGCCCTTCGAGGAGTCGTACTTTGTCGTCGTTACGTTTTCAATGAATTCGTAAGGATGCTGAACGTCTTCGACCGCTGAGAAGTCGCGCGTAAAACGGTCCGCCGTATTAAACATAACGGTCGTGAGCGTCTTCAGGCCCTGATGCGGCGCCGACGCGAGAATGACGAGCCCGTTATCGCTGTTGATGACGGCGCGGAGCTTTTCCTGACGTTCGGGATCGTCGCAGATTTCCGCAACGTTCTTAAAGGGCGCCGTCTTAAACAGGAAGACCGCCTTAAAGACCTCGCCCGTAGGCACGCCGGCCGTATGAAGCTCGACGTCGCACGTCTTCGGCTTGCCCTTCTTGTTCTTGTCGTATAAGACCTTAAACAGGCCGTTCTGCCGTCCGGCGCGATCGTCCGGTTTTCCGCCAATGAGGATCTTTGCCGCTTTGGCGACCTCGTCGGCTTCTTCGCGCAGCCACGGCTTTTTCGTCGCGTCTAAAATGGGATGGTAGACGCCGTCGATCTGATACTGGAATTTCGTCTCTTCGGCGCCGAATTCAATAACGACTTCCAGAGCGCGCGCGTGGAGCGCGTGATAAAGCAGCTCGCGGAACAGATTGTATCCGACGCTTCCGTTCAGGTTGCGGGATTGGACGGTGCGCGAAATCTTCGTCGATTCGTCCATATTCAGGCCGGTCGCTTCAAGCTGGACGGGGGATCCGCCTTCGTAAGTTTTAGGCTTCGGCTTGACTTGCTGCTTCAGCACCTTTGTGCGGAACCAGAACGAAAGGTGAGAGGGCGTCATGACCTTGTCGGCGTCAAGCATTCCCTTATTGCGCTTCTTGATGTAAATAAAGATCGGCACAAGCCATGCAAGAATGACGATCGGCAGCCCAACCCAAAAGATCGGAACGAGCAGCGCGACAAAAAACGCCGCGACAAAGACGATCAAATTGAGGCCGTTCGACTTTTCCTGATCCGGATCGCCCAATTTTTCCGCGTCGTTGTTGCACCAGCCGGTAGTCGCGACCCAGGCAAGATAGAAAACAAGCAGAATTCCCAGCTTAATAGGGCACAGGGTCATGCCGACCCCTTGCCGCCATCCGTTCGTCGTCGCTTCCTTCGCCAAGGAGTCGTAGTCCTGAGCCCAGGACAGATCCGCAAACGCCAGAACGGCTGTCGCAGCGCACGCCGCGATCGCCGCGAAGCGCGCATAGTTCTTAATCTTAACTGTTTTCATTTCTTACCAACTTTTAACGAAAAAATGCCGTTAACCCGCGACCGACCGGCTGAACTTCAGCGCTCTGCGCGAATATCAAAGGATACCGGGTTCCTTAACTTCAATGCCCTTGAGCGCCATCTTCAACGATTCGATATTCGGCGCGACTTCAAACGCGGTCGCGCGGTCGATCTTCTTCATCTGGACGAGCTGCTTGAGCGACATCGTGAAGTCCTGCATGCCTTCCTGAGCCTGAATACGAATCGCGTCGCCGAGCTTTTCGTCTTCTCCTTCGAGGATCAGTTTGCGAATTACGTTGTTCACGATCATGATTTCGCAAGTCGGAACGCGCTGAACGCCGGGAAGAATCGAGGGCAGCAGTTTCTGCGCGACGATTCCCTTCATGTTCATCGCGATCGCGCTGCGGATCGCTTTGTGCATATTCGCCGGGAACAAGTCGAGAATACGGCCGATCGTCGACGGCGCCGTCGACGCGTGAATCGTACCGAAGACCAAGTGGCCCGTCTCTGCCGCGTGAATCGCCGTTTCGAACGTTTCACGGTCGCGCATTTCCCCGACGAGCATGACGTCGGGGTCCTCGCGGACGGCGTGCTTCATGCCGACTTCGAAGTCGACCACGTCCTGACCGATTTCGCGCTGATTGATCAGGCACTTCTCTTCGGTAAACATGAATTCGATCGGGTCTTCGAGCGTCAGGATGTGTTTATTGTAGTTCTTATTGATCCAGTTGAGCATCGACGCGATCGTCGTCGATTTGCCGGAACCGGTTACGCCCGCGAGCAGAATCATTCCCTGACTGTACTTGCAAAGCTCGTAAAGAACGGACGGAATATGAAGCTTTTCAAGCTCGGGAATGAAATTGTTGATACGGCGCGCGACAAGCCCGACGTGACCCATTTGCGTGAGAACGTTAACGCGAAAACGCCATTTGACGCCGTCGACGACGCACGTATGCGCGAAGTCTGCCCCGCCCGTGTCGTTATAGATCTTACGGTTGCGTTCGTCCATCATGGGGAAGATGAGGCGGTTCATCTCTTCATCGTCGATCGGACCGCGGTTCAGCGTGCGCAGCGCCCCCTTAACGCGCACGTAGGGAGGACGGTCGACCTTCAAGTGAAGGTCGGATCCGGCAAGCTTAACAAGAGCCTGGAAAAGGCGGTCAATTTCAAGTTCCTTCTTTTTTCTCAATACGCGATCGGGAAGATCGACTGACGACATTGCGTTACTCCTAATCCATGTGTCAACGCGTTTCGGCGGCCGCAATAACTCGCAGACGGGCGCCTCGCGTCAAAAAAAGCTTACAATTAAACGCGCACGGGCACGCCCGCCGCTCTCATCGCCTCTTTAACTTCGGCGATCGAATAAAGACCGTAATGAAAGACGCTCGCCGCCAATACGGCCGAGGCGTTCGCTTCTGTTATAGCCTCTACAAAATGCTTCGGTTCTCCCGCGCCCCCGCTAGCGACGACCGGTATGCGGACCGCGTCGGCAACCGCCTTTAAAATGGGCAGGTCGTAGCCGTTTTTAGTGCCGTCGCCGTCCATCGACGTCAGCACGATTTCGCCGGCCCCGCGCGATTCGACTTCCCGAGCCCAAGCGACCGCTTCGAGGCCCGTTGGAATACGGCCCCCGTTAATAAAGACTTCCCAAAATTCTTTCCCGTCTTTAAGGACCCGTTTCGGATCAATATTGACCACGACGCATTGGCTGCCGAACCGATCGGCCGCCGCCCCGATGAGGTCGGGCGTCTTAACGGCGGAAGAATTAATCGACACTTTATCGGCGCCCGCGTTCAAGATTTTACGGAAATCTTCGACCGTGCGTATCCCTCCGCCTACAGTGAGCGGCATAAAAACGACGTCCGCCGTCTTGCGAACAACGTCGACGATTACGTCGCGCTGTTCGTGACTGGCGGTGATATCCAGAAAGACGAGTTCGTCGGCGCCTTCGCGCTCGTACCTGCGCGCGACCTCGACAGGATCGCCCGCGTCGCGAAGATTCACGAAATTCGTTCCTTTAACGACTCGGCCTCCGCAAACGTCCAGGCAGGGAATGACCCGTTTTGCCAGCATATCAGTGTCTTCTCTACTCTCTCACGGTCGAACCTTGCGCGCCGTCGCGCGACGCGCAAACGTTCCGAAATAAATCCAAAAAAGCGCAAACAACAGTTTATAAAAAAATCGTAAACAGTCAACCGGAGACCGGCGCTGCGCGCGACTCGCGCCGAAATTTACGGCGCGCCCGACGACTTCTTTTGACGCGCGTAGTTGCGCAATTCGCGCATAATGTAATTGATTACGCTGAAATTCGCGCGAATCGCCGCGCCGTAGTTCTTCTGCTCGGCGCTCTTCTTCGCCTGTTCAAGCGCTTTGGAAATCCCTTGCCAGTCGGGCGTAAAGACGGAATCCTTGTGCAAGACTTCGCACAGTTCGTCGCATACCAACGCGATTTTTTTGTGAAATTCCTTCGAGGGAGCGGCGCTTGCTCTCGTGTATGGGCCTTTTCCCAACGCGTCGGTCGCGGGCGTGAGTTCGGCAGGCTTCGAAAACAGGGTTTTGCGCCCTAAAAAGAGAAACGCGCCGGTCGAGAGGGCCGCGAGCGCCAAGGCGCCGAGCGTCAGTCCCCACTGAATTCCGCCCTCTTGCGGCGCGCCGGTCTCCGAAACGGAAGGTTTGGAGATAAAAAACGACCCCAAAAACGCCAGTATAAAGACGGTGGCGACGACCGCGGCCGTCATGGCGAGACCGTTGAACGGAGGACGTTTTTCGTAGACCTTTTCCGCTTTCTCAACCTCGGCTTCTTCGACGCTCGGGTTCGACTGAACGCGCGCGACGACGACCGTGATATTGTCGGGGCCTCCGCGCAAATTCGCGAGATTGACGAGCGATTCGGTCGCTTCTTCCGGCTGGAAAATACTGAGAATCTGCCCGATTTCGCGATCGTCGACTTGCCCGGACAACCCGTCGCTGCACATGAGAAACGCGTCGCCAGGCTTCGTTTCAAAGGGCCCTTCGAGCGCGACTTCCAGATTGTCGGTCGGGCCAAGGGAACGAGTTATGATATTTTTCGGAACGTTAATCGGCTCGCGCGCGGTCCGCTGAGAACCCGCCCCATATTTAACTTCCCAGACGAGACTGTGGTCGAACGTCATCTGCTCAATGACGTGATTGCGCAGTCGGTAGACGCGCGAATCGCCGACGTGCCCGATATACGCGCGTTGAGGGAGAAGAATAAGCGCGTCGCACGTCGTGCCCATGTCGTGAAACGCTTCGTCGGATCGGCCCTGACGTTTAATCGTGTCGTGCGCGTCGAGAATCGAATCGCGCAGCGCGGCGTATGGCCGCTGATCTGTGCGTTTGAGGTACGACTGCGAAACGGTCGTCGTCGCAAGCTGGCTCGCGCGTTCGCCGGCCGCGTGCGCGCCCATGCCGTCGGCGACGATAAAAAGATGCCCGCGGCTCGTCCACAGTCGAGGCGAGGAGGCGGGGAGTACGTAATAGGAATCCTGATTGTTCGACCGTCTCATTCCGACGTCGGTTCGCGCAGAATATGCGAGCGACTCGCTCCACCAATTTTCGCTCATATTTGAAATCCTGAGTCGATCCTATCGTCTTCAAATGGAAAGGTAAAAGTCGGCGGCTTCTCGAAGCTCGGCGTGCCGCTGCAGAAAGCACAGGGCGTCGAGCGCAAGCGTTCCGAGCCCCAAAAACGCGAAGAAGACGCAGCTAAACGCGCGTCGCGACTTTTCCGCTTCGCCCAACTGAACTTTCAGAGCGCGGGAAAACCGCGTCCAGCCGTCGAGCGACCGGACAGAGCCGATCTGAACGAGGGACGCGACCCGGCCTATTCCGGAAGAGTCGAGGTAGAACTGAACGCCAAGCCCGGGCATATTCAGCGCCGCGCCGCTCCAGCACGCTTCGTCGTCGAGTTCGAGGGCGGTGCGCGTGAGCGTCTTGCGCAGCGCTTCCGGATCCGCGTTGTAGACGATCAGCCGCGGTCGGAGATTCGAAGCGATAAGAAGCGCGACGAGAAATTCCAGAGCGGCAAGAAGCGCCCAAACATATTTTCCCCACACGGCGGACGCGCCCCAAGTAGTCAGCAGCTGGCCGGGCCCGATAAAGAAGACGCCCGACAGCGCCAGACACAGCGCGATAAAATCGCGCCGGCCGCTCACGGCGCAAGGAACGGAACGCCCGTGAAGCCAGGCGAGAGCCAACCAATAGAGCGCCAGCGGAAAACTTGCGACGACAAAGTAAAACAACGTCATAGACGCGGTCCTCTGGGGTTTGCCGGTTCTTTCGTTAACGCGGCGGTTCAGTTCTCGGACTCGACGGACGCCTCTTCCGCGGGCGCGGCAGTCTCTTCCGGAGCCGCCGCTTCAGGCGCTTCCTGTTCTTCCGCGGCGGGCGCGTCAAGCGCGGGCGTTTCCGGAACTGCCGGCGCCGGAACGGTTTCCGCGGCGGGCGCTTTCGGAGGAGCCAGCTTGTCGATTACGTTCGACTTAATCGATTTGCCCGAACCGATGCACGCAAAGATAAGCGCCAAGCCGAGAATGATATTGAACACGGCGCGTTTCCAGCCCTTGCCGACCGCGTCGCCAATGTAGCTTCTCTTGTTGTTGAGATACATGAAGATGAAGTACGCGATCGGAAGCATCGTAAAGCATACCGCCGACGCGACGATCGGGAACCACATGGGCAGGCTGATAACGACGCCCAGGAACCCAATGCACGGGGTAAGCGCGAAGAGCCGGAACCGCTTCTGCGTCATATCGAGGCCGAGCATCTCGCACATCGTGAACCCGCACGCGACCATGTGAACGCTGACCGCGCCGCCGCACATACCGATAAGCCCGAGGCAGAAAATAACGTTGCCATAAGGAATTCCCTGGAACGCGGCGGCCGCGCCGAGCGGAGTAAGGCCCGTCTGAACGGAGTCCGCGCCCGTATAGACGCCGGTAACCGTCATGGCGACAATAATGAGCGACGTAACGATCGTAAACGGAACGAACATCGTCATGCCAAGGTCCCAGCGCGCGAGCTTCTTGTGCTCTTCGCCCCAGCCTTTCGCAAGAAGCGAATACGGATAGAGGAACGTCATATTGATGCCAACGGCCGCGCCGAGCATGCCGAGAACCTGCATGATCGTATTCGGTTCGACGACGCCGTTCGTCTTCGGAAAACCGTAGTAGCCCGTAAAGCCTTTGAGAAGTTCGAGCCAGTCGACTCGCTTGATGTTCAGAACGCACACAAGGAGGAAGAAGAAAATAACCAGCGCGATCATCGTGCGCAGGAAACGTTCGTAAAGCTTGACTCCTTTGGAGCCTTTTCCGTAGTTGAATACGACGATGATATTCATCGCCAAAATGAACGCGCCCAGACCTAAACTGATAATATATCCGAGCGTGTTAATCGACGTGTTGACTTTAAATCCGAGGGGCGTGAGCGCGTCGGAAATACCCTGAATCCACGAGGGAACCTGGCCCCCTTCGGGAATCGCAAGCTGCGCGCCGAACGCCGCGAAGAGATCGCGACCCGCGCCCGCGATGAGCGCGTACTGCGGAAAATGCCAGATAACGGAAGAGAGAATCGTGCCTAACGCCCAGAGAAAAACGAGCGGCTTCCAGATTTCTTTGCCAAACGACTTGTACGGCCGTTCGCCGCGCGTAAGAACGACGTTCGAGAGAGCCGCGAGCATCATGACGCCAAAGAACATCGCCAACGGCTGTACCCACAGAAGTTTATACCCGAACGACGCGCCCGCGACGACCGACGCCGTCGCGCTGCCCGCGCCGAGCGTCATCGCGCTTTGCAGCAGCCCGGGACCTGTGCGCTTGATATAGCCCAGCGAACGCTTGCCGAGCGGAAGCGTTTCCAAATTCCGGAGTTCCGCTTTCTCCGCCGCTAGTTTTTCCGGATCCCATTTCGGGCTCATCGGCAATCCCGCGTCCGCGCTCTTTTCATTTTCCGACGACATGGCGTTCCTTTCTGTGAGCAGTCTAAAAAACTAAGCGCCGTCAAGACGCCGCAAAGGAACGGCGGCGTCCGAAAGCGCGATGTTATTATAAACGCGTCGCGCTTGCGTTACAATAGAATATAGAGAAATAATTAGAAAAACCTTATTCAAAATCGCGGCGTCCGCGCTCGCGTTTCTTCGCCGAATTTTTCGCTTTGGAATCGAGCCGCCTGAGTACGGACCCGCGCGTCGGTTTTGTCGGGATGCGCTTTTTCGGTTTAACCGACGCTTTGAAAATCGCCGCGCGCAGCTTTTCCAGACACGCGGCTCGGTTTTTCGGCGCGTCGCGCGAAATTTGGCTCGAGATTACAACCTCGCCCGATTCCGTAACCCAAGACGGATAGAGCCTCTTGAACCGTTCGACGATTTCGGCGCTCAGCCGACCGCCGACTAAATTCCAACGCAGTCTCGCTTTACTCGACACCTTATTGACGTTCTGACCGCCGGGGCCGGAACTGCGCGCGTACGTTATTTCGATCTCAGAAAGGGGGATCGCGGCGACGCCGGGAATCTCGAGCGCCGGCGTCGATTCCCCAACCGGGGCGAGGTTCTTAACGGGGCGATCGGGCGTCGCGGGCGCGGTCTCTTCCTGCGTGTCCGAGTTCGCGCGCGTCTTTTGGGCAGCCGCGTCGGTTCCGTGCGTTCCCGTCCGTTTTTGTGCGGACCCTGCTCTCTTCTCCTCAGAATCCGGCCGCTTTTGGGCGCTCATCGTTTCTCTCTCCGTTTGTGAAAAAATAGGCGCTTAAGATAAAATTCAACAATTAGCTCTTGCGGTCCGCGTGATTTTTTGCCATAATTTCCGGGCGTCTATCTCGGACGCCGACGTGTTCGCGCGCCGCGCGCAAATGTGATTCTAGTACAAAACTCTGTTTGCGCAACGCCCTGGACGGGCGAACGGAAGCGCGGCGGGCGCGCCGCAGTCAGTGTAAACAGATTAAAGGAGTATTCTGCCGTGCCGGAAGAAAATAATCATCCTCAACTTAAAATCGACGACTCGAACGTCGTCGCGACCTACGCCAATTTCTGCCGCGTTACCGGAACCCCGGAAGAACTGATCGTCGATTTCGGGCTCAATCCTCAGCCGATGGGCGTTCCGACCGAGCCGATTCCGGTCAATCAGCGCATCGTTGTGAACTTCTATACCGCCAAGCGCCTCTATCACGCGCTCGGCATGACGCTCCAGCGCCACGAAAAGGCGTTCGGCGTTTTGGAAGTCGACGTCAATAAGCGCGTTCAGAAATGACGCGTCCGGCGCTCGGCGCGGCCCGTCCGATAAGACGGTTCGCGCGCCATGCGATATATTCAGCGCCCTTTCGACCCGCCGCGCGCCTTGGCGCCGACGCGTCGAAACGGCGTTTTTCCGTCTTAAAGCGCCGCGCGCCAACGCCGCGCGACGCGTTGCGTTTTCTCAGTTATCGATGATCGTTTGTCCTATTCTCAGCGGCAGTTCCGGCAACGCGACTTACGTCGAGAGCGGCTCGACGCGTCTCCTTGTCGACGCGGGCGGCGCCGGGCGCTGTATCGAAACGAACCTGCGTAAGATCGGCGTCGATCCCAGTTCGCTCACCTGTCTGCTCGCGACGCACGAGCACGACGACCACATTCGCGGACTTGGCGTTCTCTCCAGAAGATACAATCTCCCAATCTACGCCAGCGTCGGCGTCTGGGATTTCCTCATCCGGAGCGCTCGAATCGGCAACATCCCTAAGCGCTTCATTAAGCCGTTCCTAAGCGTAAAAGGCGACGTTCTCGACCTGGGCGATATCAAAGCGACCTATTTCGCGACCGCGCACGACGAGTGCGATTCCGTCGGATACGTATTTGACGACGGCAAATCGAAATTCGGGCTTGCGACCGACCTTGGCCACGTAACGCCGCGCGTCCGCGGGAGCCTGCTTGGCTGCGACGCCGTTCTGCTCGAATCGAACTACGATTACCAGAGTCTGATCGCGGGGCCGTATCCCTATCCCTTGAAACAGCGTATTCTGAGTCCGACGGGCCACCTCGACAACGTAGACGCGGGCAAATTCGCCGCAGAACTCGTTCGGAGCGGAGTTAAGTATATTTTTCTCGGCCACTTGAGCGAAAACAACAATACCGAACGCATCGCCTACGACACCGTCGTGCGAGTCCTGCGCGAATCGGGGATCGTACCGCAGACGACGTGCAAAATTTACATGACGAAGCGGTACGAGCCGAGCCGCAAATTAGAATTTTAAAGTTCGTTTTCAGCGCGCGGATATTCGCCGCGCTATTCCGCCGCCGGACTCCATTTTATGATTCTCAATCTCGTTTACATTCTCGCGCTCGCCGCCGCGTTCCCTTTCCTGTTTTACCGCGCGGCGCGGCATAAAAAGTACCGCGACGGCTGGGGGCAGAAATTTCTGGGACTCGTTCCCAAACTGGCGTCCCCAGAAGCCGGACGGACGCGCCTGTGGCTGCACGCCGTGAGCGTCGGGGAAGTCAATCTGCTCAAACCGATCGTCGCGGAAATCGACCGGACGCGGCCAGACTGGGAATTCGCCGTCTCCACGACGTCCAAAACCGGATACGAACTCGCGCAAAAGCTCTTTGGAGACCGCGCGCCCGTCTTCTACTGCCCGCTCGACTTCACGTGGGCGGTCAAACGCGCGCTCAAACGAATCGCGCCTGACCTGCTCGTGCTGGTCGAACTGGAACTGTGGCCAAATCTGGTCGCCGCCGCGAAACGCCGCGGAACGCCCGTCGTTATCGTCAACGGCCGCATGGGCGACGGATCCTTCCGAGCCTATCGCCGCGTTAAAAGATTCCTCGCGCCGACCTTTCGCCGAATCGACCTCGTCGTCGCGCAGGACGACCTGGCGGCCGGCTATTTCAAGAGTCTGTCCCCGAATCCGGAAAGGGTGACCGTCTCCGGCTCGATTAAATTCGACGGCGTCGCAACGGACCGCGGCAATCCCGCAACCGCGGCGCTCGCCAAACTTGCCGGAATCCGCGAGACCGACGCCGTCTTTCTGTGCGGCAGTTCGCAAGATCCGGAAGAGTTCGCCGCGCTCGAAACGTACCGGCGGCTCTATCGAGAGTTCCCGAATCTCAAGCTGATCGTCGTGCCGCGCCACAAAGAGCGGTTCGAGGAAGTCGCTAAGTCGCTCGACGCGTCGGAATTCGCGTGGACGCGCCGCTCTGCGCTCAAAGCGCCGCTCGACTCAAGCGCGTTCGCTAAGCTCCCGCCAGAGCGCGACGCGAGCCGCGTTATCCTCGTCGACGCCATCGGCGAACTCGGCGCGTGGTGGGGAACGGCGCAGATCGCGTTCGTCGGCGGAAGCTGGGGCTCGCGCGGCGGGCAGAATATGCTTGAACCGTCCGGATATGGCGCCGCCGTCTCTTTTGGACCGAACACGCGCAATTTCAAAACAATCGTTGAATCCCTGCTGCGCGAAGACGCGGCGAAAGTCGTCGCGAACGTCGACGAAATGGCCGCGTTCGTACGCCAGTGTCTGGAAGAGCCAGAATATCGCGACCGACTCGGCGCCGCCGCCAAGGCGCTCGTTCTTCGCAACAGCGGCGCGGTCGTAAAAACGCTCGACGCGCTCGAAAAAGTACTCGCCAAGTCCGTTTAATTCGGCGCGGACGACCCCGCCGGCGCGCCCTCTTATTCCCTCCGCCAGCGGCAGAGCGCTTGCATTTTTCCCGTCTGTCGTTAAAATCAACAAAAAATGAAAATGTCCTAAATCCAATGTTAAAATGAGCAATTTACAATAGAATTAGCAAAATATTCCTTTACTACCATCTGAATAGACGCTAAATTATACGATATAGAATATGATTGTGTCAAATTAGCAAAACTGTGTATGTTTTGTTAAAGTAGACCCCGCCATCGAGCTTTTTGAACGATCGAACGCCGGCGGCGACGCGCAATTTTACGGATTCTGCGTCGCTTTGCGCCGCGTGTTTGGGACGATCGGCAGAGCGCCTGCAACTTCGGCGTGAAGCTTCGGCGCGGACGCGTGCGCGCGTCGTACATTTTCCGCTTGAAGCCGTCGCCAGGCGCGGCATGAGGACTGTTTGCAATGACTGCTATCAAAAAACACACAAAAGAGTCGGCGTTACGTGAGTTCGCGCGCTTGAATCCGCGCGTTTACGCTCTTCTTGCGGCTCTGTCGTTAGGCGCCGCGGCTTTTCCTGCGCTTGCCAACGCCGCGCAACAGGAGCCGGCGGCCGAGCCCGCAGCAGCCCCAGCCGCGGAAGCGCCCGCGCAGCCCGAAGCGAAACCGCAGCCCCCGGAAAATCCGACTCCGGAACAGGTCGACGCCGCGCTCAAAAAGATAGGCGTTCAGTCCACGGACGAGATTCCCGATCCGTCCGCCGATCCAGCCGCGGCCGCCGCGTTCACGGAAAAGATGAACGACGCGCTCGCGAATCCGGATCCGCCCGCGCCGCAGCCGTCGGTCGCCGTCGAGCTCACGCCCGACTTCAATCCGAAGAAGAGCTATTCGCGTTTGCTCTATCCGGCAGTGGCGACCCGCGTCGGCCTGACCGAAGAGCAGAACAAGCGCGTAAACGAGCTCATGTCGGAACGCGCGCAAAAGTTGGCGAAAGCGCCGAAAGAAGAATGGAACGCGATCACGATGGAGTCTGAAAAGGCTCTCGAAGGCGTCCTCACGCCCGACCAGCTGGAGCGGTTCAAGCGCGGTATTACTGAAAAAACGATCGTCATGCACTTCAGCAAGGAGCGTTGGGCCGACGTTCTCAACTGGCTCGCCTCCGAATGCGGTCTGCAGCTCGTCATGAGCGCTCCCCCTCAGGGAACCTTTACTTACAGCGACAAGACGGCGTACGCGCCGAAAGACGCGCTCGACGTCCTCAACGGCTACCTGAATTTCAAAGGGTATACGCTGATCCGTTATAACGACATGCTCATTCTGCACGACTTTAAAACGGGCACGCTGCCGCTCCAGTATCTCCCGAAAATTACCCCGGAAGATCTCCCGAATCAGAGCCGTTTCGATTACGTCGCGCTCACTATTCCGCTCGAACGCCGCAATATGGCGGCCGTCCGCACGACGATCCAGCCGTTCATGGGGCCGTACTGCGTCCTGCGTTCGCAGGGCGGCAACTCGCTCATGGTCGTCGACTCGGTCAACGCGCTGCGCGAAATCTACGCCGCGGCGATGTCCGTATACAATCCGGATCCCACGCCGGAAGAACTGCGCAATTTGCGCGGGCCGCGCGGCGAACGCCCGGAACGCCCCGTCCCGGAAACCCCGACGTGGCGCGATTATCAACTTGAAGGAATCCCGTACAACGTCGTTCGCGAACAGGTCGAAGTCTTTGCGCCGACCGCGAAGCCTCTGTACAATCCCACGTCCGACACGCTGCATTATCTCGCGGTTCCCAGCGTTCTCAGCGTCATCGACGGGCTTATCGCCAAACTGAAGGAAGGCGCCGATCCGAGCAAGACCGGAATCGCCAAGACGTACTCCCTCGCGGCGCTCAACGCGGCGGACAACGCGAATCTCTGGGCGATCTCGCGCCGAATTCGCAACGAAGGCGTTTCCGCGCTCGGTCAGCTCGGTCCCGCGTCCGCGAGCGAACTCTACTCTCTGGTCGTCGACGCGCTTCAGCGAGTCGCGCCCGACGCCATGATAGAACTCCTCTCCGATTCCGGCAAGGTTTTCGTCGTCGCGACCGCCGCGGAACATGAAAAAATCGCCGCCGCGCTCAACGAACTGACGGCCAAAGTCCCGGACGCCGAAAAACCGGTCTTCAAGATCTACCGTCCACTCGCCCCCACGTCGGGGCGAGGCGGATATGGCATGGGCGGATTTGATCCGTCCCTGCTCGCGGCGATCCGCGTCGTCGCGCCGCTCGTTCAAATTTCGCCCACGTCCGACGGCAGCGTTTTGATCGTCGGTTCTCAAGCGGAACATGAAGCTATTGCCGGCGTTATGACGGAATTTAAGGCGAACGCCGAAGATCCCGAAAATCAAGAAGAACTGCGCGTCTACACCATGACGGCGCGTCAAGTTCAGCGTTTTGTGACTATCTTCTCGCAAGTCGCGCAAACTCCCGACATGCGCGGCGTACTGCGCATTCCCGACCAGTATATCCCCACGCGCTTCGCGATTTGGGGCAAGCCCGCGCAACAGGCGCAGGTGCGCAAACTAATCGATCAGATTACCAAGGTCGACGAGTACGCTCAGGAAAACGTCGAACCGCAAGGCCTCCCGGAACCGCAAGAGCCGGCTCCGGCTGAACCCGCTCCCGCGCCGGCTGAACCCGCTCCCGCGCCGGCTGAACCCG
>CAMNJU010000037.1 GCA_946541595.1 uncultured Planctomycetales bacterium | reverse complement strand
GGGAACGTCTAGCGGGCTGGACGAATGTTTAAACGTTTGGAACGAAGTAGAAGCTGCAGTTCCAGTTAATGTTTTCGAGCAAGCTACGCATTACGACAGCGCCGCCAACAAGGGGACAGAAGAAATCTTTCTTGATTCTGCGTGTTTGGACGCGGCTTTTGCCGAATGGTCTAACTACGATAACGAACAGAAAGAAGCAACGTCGGCATTCGTTACGAATTTAGACTTTGTCAGTACGACGGCTGATTTTGACGCCTTTGAACTTGCTCATACTTTGAAAAAGAAAAACCGTTCCGCATTGAGACGCAATTGATTTTCAGAAATGATTAACCTTCAGGCATTATGCGTTTCGAGAGAATAATATATGGTTAACGACAATTCGACGAGTCGCGTTCCCGACGTTTGGACCAACGCGTTGGGAATGAAATTTCGACTTGTTAAGGCTGGCGAATTTAAAATGGGGAGTCCTCGCGGCGAAGCTCGACGTTTTGCCGACGAGACGCTCCATTCGACAACTTTAACAAAAGACTACTATCTCAGCGTCTTTCTTACAACACAGGCGGAATGGCGCGCCGTCACGGGGAACAATCCAAGTCGCTTTTCCGACTATAAAAAAGCTCCTGTCGAATCAGTGAGCTGGTTTGATTGCCAAAGTTTCATCGAGAAACTTAATGAAGACGAATATGGCGGCGAGTTAAAGAAATTCTTTGGAGGCGCTTGGATTTATTCCCTACCGACTGAGGCTCAGTGGGAATACGCTTGCCGCGCAGGAACATGTTCTCCTTTTTTCTTTGGCAGTTCTTCAACTGGCAAAGAGGGCAATTTCGGTCGAAACGCAGGCGATCTCTCAAAACAAGGCTCAAAGACAAACGGTTTGAGCGTGCAATCCCGGGGCACCTTCGACGTTGGTTCCTTTCCGCCAAATTCCTGGGGGTTCTACGACATGAGCGGAAACGTATGCGAATGGACTTTGGACGGCTACGCCGATTACGAAACTGACGCCATCTCCGATCCTCTCGGCGTTTCTGTTACGGCTGAAAAAGTTGCTAGGGGAGGGAGTTGGCGGAGCCTTCCGGAGAACTGCCGTTCCGCCAGCCGCTTTAATTTCCTTCCGACATACCGCGGCGACAATTGCGGTATGAGAGTTGCCATCGTCCAAAAGTAGCGTGCGTCCGTCTGACGCCGCACGGTATGAATGGCAAGAACGTCATTCTCCGTCTGAGTACAGAGGTTCAAGTCCGTCGAGTTGCCGAATAGCGTTAGAAGCCGCTTTTTGTTCCGTTTCTTTTTTACTGTTTCCCCATGCGGCCTGAAATTGCTTCTCTCGAATCTTAACGGCTACTTTAAAGCATTTACAGTGCGGGGGCCCTTTTTCATCCAGCAGAATATACTCAGGCGTCACGCCGGGATGTTCGTGATGAATCCTTGTCTGTAACTTTGCCTTGAAATTCCCGTCCAGACTGTCGACTATTTTATCAACCGCTTCTTCTGAAATAATATCTTCTGGACTCGTTAGCTCGCCGGAATTAAGAAGATCCAACTCTTCGATGAGTGGTTCAAAAAAACGTTCAATTTCCGGTTGAAAATTTGTTTCGACGAAAACACGCGCTTCGTCGTACCCTCCGTCTAGGAAAATTGCGCCGATGACCGCTTCCATAACGTTTGCGATTAAAGAATCGGGCAGTGAACCGATACCTTTTCCAGTAAAAAGGAAACGGTCTAATTCAAGTCTCAACGCTACTTGTTGACATGTTTTACGACTTATAACAAACGATTTTATTTTGGAAAGCTCTCCTTCCTGCATCTGTGGGAATTGGGAATAGAGCAAATTCGAAACGACAAGTCCTAACGCTGCGTCGCCTAAAAACTCAAGGCGTTCGTTGGATTCAAGATGCGTGTTCGCACACGAAGAATGAGTTAGCGCCATGCGCAAAAGACCTCGATTGCCAAAGCGATATCCGATCTTTTCTTCGCATTCCGACAGGTTGTGCGCCGAATGTTGAGCCGATGATTTAGACATTTACACAAACAGTTTAATGATTATGAGTAATACTGCGATTGACACCAGACCAAGAAGAGGAAACAGGACATATTTAATTAATTTCCGGTTCAATTCTTCCGCGTTCTGAATCTCGAGGGCAAAATCTTTTTCCTTTTTCTTTTCCGTCTTTTCCCTTTTAGCCGGACGGGCGCTTGTTTGACGCGTTTTAGCAAAGTTACCTGACAAAATGGGTTCCATATTCGCCGCCCGAAATTCAGACCCCCTTTTAACGCCAGATGAGTTATTATTTGCCGATTTCTTCTTCCGATCTAATGAATCGGTTTTAGATTCGGCTTTTCTCAAACTCGATAAATCGACACGCGATTCTATAATCGACGCAAGATTAGGCGCCGCTTCGCGTTGAGAAACTCGGTTCGGAGAATCTTCACGGGACTTATACTTGAGATGGGTTAAGTACTGATTGACGGGCGATTCCTCCGCGGCTGCCAACGGCTTGAATTGACGGTCAACAAAGCAAGCCTGCAATTTATCCTGAGACCAGAAATTTTCCTCGTTTGACAATTTCCAAGTAATAAAACTTGATACTTCTTCTTTGTCGACCCACGGTTGCAAAAGCTCGTAAACTTGCTTGGCAGTGTTTATTTTATCGTAAGGATAATTACTCGGAGCTTTTTGAATCATAGCCATGGTCAAGTTAGAAAGTTTTGACGGAATGGCAAAATCAAATTCCCTCGGCTCTGGCGGCGCGCCGCTTTGCATTCGCGCAATTAACGCTTCCAACGAACCGCTCGACGGGTAGGGGACAATTCCCGTTAACATGAAATAAAGCGAACATCCCAAAGAATAGACGTCCCAACTTGGTTCCGGAAAAGCGGGCGTTCGAATTTGATCAGGCGAAAGATAGTCCGGCGTGCCTTGAACTTGCCGAAATCGTTTTGTCAATTTTTCGTAGGATTCAAAATACTGATCCGCGTTTTCCCGTTCCCATTCGTTAACGAATTCCCCTAATGGAGAAAAGGTAGCCGATTTACTGAAATTCCTAATAGGTATAGAAAGACCGAAATCGCCTAATTTTACCTCGCCTGATTTCATGAGAAGGATATTGCCCGGTTTGACGTCTCGATGGACCAAGCCTTGATGGTGGATGTAATCCAAACCTTTGGCGACTTCTGAAATAATGTAACAGACGATGCGATAATTAATTCGGCTGCCGCTCCTTAAAAATTGGGCTAGAAGCTTTCGCGCGTCGCCTCCATTAACATATTCTGAAATACAGTAATGGATTGATCTTTCTTTTGCAAACTGATAGTATCTAATAACATTCGGATGATTAAGGCGTTTTGATATTTCACATTCGCGGATAAAGCGACCGATCGCTTCTTTCGAGGCAATTTTTATCGGCAAAACTTTAATAGCTACGTCGTCTTTAAATTTTACGCCCGTCTTATCAACGTTAGACGTAATTTCAGGTTTGCGCCCTAAAAAGACTCGGCCGTATCCTCCTTGTCCCAATTGATCGACGATCCGGTATCCGCCAAGCTTAAATGTAGAACGTCCGGCAGCTAACTGAGTCGCTTGCCAGTGATTAATTGCTTTGCGCTCCAATAACTTTTCAAGGAAACGAGTCTCAAACTGCCGGCGCAATAAGTCGGACGGCTGTTCGGGAGTAATATGAGAAGCCGTCAAACTGGCGCTCGATTCATCGATTTCTTCTTTCTCTTCCTCGTCAGCTTCATCTGGCGGAAGGTTTTCATCAGGCGGCGCAAGTTCAAATTCGCCGTCTAATTCAAAAAAGCTTTCACTGCGCTCAAAGTCGTCGGTTGAAATTCCTATTGGCTTCGCGGAATTTACAAGTTTCTCCAAGACCGCCAAATCTTCTTTGGATTTTTCTTTGGAGTCCTCTGTTTTTTTTGAATGCTTTACTAACTCGGGAGCCAGACTATCTTCAGTTTTTGGCTTTTGCTGTTCTTTTTCAGGAAGCTCTGACGGTCCAAGCTGAGAATCAAAGAGGGACAGGAAATCATCTTCCTCCTTTTCAGTCTTATGCGAAGTTAGAAGACGGTCGGAAGGATCGTTCAGATTTTCACCGTAAGGTATTGCGCTTATTGGAGTGTAAGAATCCGTTAGAATTTCTTCCTTGGGTTCAACTTGTTGCGGTTCTTCTTCCCGTTTGGGTTCCTCAGACCTCTCAGAAGAAGGGGAAAACAGCTCTTTAAACGTCTCCTCAAAGATTTCTTCGAGAACGTCTTTGGGAACGAGACAACACCGGCAAATACGTTCATATAAAGTTGAAGAAGGAGACATTGTGCGACTCTCTTATTTGTGGCGCATATTCCTATCCATGATTCGCCCAATACTGCCAAAAACCAGTATTGAATAAAAAGACGAATTTTCTATGAAATAAACGATTTTTTTTAGCGTCCAGCACTAACGTTGCTTTTTTTCCCAACGCTTCCAATTGGGAGGAGGCGCGATAAATTCAATTAATTCGCGGGTCGTGGGATGAGTTATCGCTAGTTTATACGCGTGCAAACAAATTCCCGACTGTTCAACCGGCTTGGCCCCATACTTGCCATCGCCTATGATTGGAACGCCTTGATTGGCCAACTGAAGTCGGATTTGATGTTTGCGTCCAGTCAACAGTTCGATTTCGACTAACGTTGTATTAGAAAAATACTCTAATACACGATATCGAAGCCTTGCCTCTTTCGGAGAGAAGCGCGACTTAGCCGCTTCGGTTAGCTTTGACGGAATCCAAAGTTGCCGCGTCTCTTTGTTTTCGCAAATATAATCAGCCAGTTCTGCCTCTTTGGGGCGAAGCGTACCTTCGACCAAAGCTCGATAAGTTTTCTGAACAGAATGGTTCTTAAACTGTTCGTTTAAACGGCTGGCGGCTTTTGACGTCCTAGCGAATACGACAACTCCCGAAACTGGGAGGTCAAGTCGACTTACCACGCCGAGATAAACCTCGCCGGGTTTATTGTACTTTACCTTGACATACTGTCGCGCCAAAGTGAAGAGTGAAACTTCATCGGCGGAAACGCCCATTGTGGCGATTCCTACCTGTTTATTTAAAACGAGAAGATGATTGTCTTCATATAGGACGCTTTTAACAACGTCGTCGATCGTAAAAACACGCGATCTGGACGATGCGACTTTTTCACTTCCTTTGCTTTTTTTAGCGGAAGAAAACGTTTGAATTCTGTCTGTACGCCTCCTTTCGTCTCCCAATCTCGTTTCTCCGTTTTCAATATGCTTCTAATCGCTAAACTGCAGTCATTGCAGTCTACTTCAAAGGGATCAGACAAGTCTCAGGACGCCCGAACCGCCAAACGCAAGCTGAACGGACCATACGTTTGGCGGCCGTATTCTTTCTGTCAATTACTGACGAAGTCACTTGGAAGCGGCTTCTTTTTGCGCTTTCAAAACGAGGTCGGGACGGTTCGTCGTGATACTCTTAACGCCCATCTTAACGAGTTTTTCGATTGCCTGAGGATCGTCGACCGTCCAGCACATAACGGTAATTCCAGCGTCGTCCAAAATCTTTAGAAATTCGGGGGAGACGGCGTGATATTCTACGTCTACGACGTTCGTATTGCATTCTTTCAATGTGTCGATAATCTTTTGTGCCATCGATTGGGGCGTTTCATTTTCAACTTTGAAAGAGCAGAGCCAAGCGCAGCAGAGGTTGGGTTCAAGTTCACGAATCTTCTTAACGCGGTCTTTACTGAAGTCAATAACGATAGCCGTGTCGACCAAATCGTACTTGCGGACGCCTTCGACGATTTTATCTTCGAATCCGTTGGCTTTGACTTCGATGACGGGGCGCGTTTTCGTGCCTTTCAGAGTTTTCAGAGCAGCGTCGTAGGTAGCGGCTTTTTCGCCCTTGAACTCTTCGCCCTTCCAAGAGCCGAAATCCAAAGTGGACAATTTCGCAAAGTCAACGTCCTTGCATGCGCAGTCGTATCCGGTCGTTCTTTTGAGATTGCCGTCGTGACAAAGGAAGAGAACTCCGTCCGTCGTCGTGTAAACGTCGAATTCACACCCCTGAGCTCCAACTTCAATAGCCTTTTTCACGGAGCTGATCGTGTTTTCAGGAGCGACGGCCGAGAAACCGCGGTGGGCGACCGTTGGAGCCGACGGAACCGGAGGAAACTTAGCGTCTTGCGCATTAGACGCGAGCGGGCAAAGAACGACTGCGAGTAACGCAGAAGCAAAGAACAAGTTTTTCATGAAAACTCCTTTTCTAAGTAGTAGTATTCCAAAGTTGAATTGGGGTTAAAAAACTAGGCTTAAAGCGGATAACAGCCGGACGGTTCGACAGGCGAAATTACAGGTCTGACGTTTGCGCCATAAGAGGCGTTCCTTTCGGTTCTAACGTTACAACGCGTTAATCGCCGCACGCCTTTTCTCATTTTATCAATTTCAACAGGCGTTTCAACAAAAATTTGAGATTTTTTAGAGTATAGAAGATCAGAATATTTCGTATTTACAAGAAGAGCATAGGGGCTATTTGACCAAAGACTAGCTCCGGAAAAGCTTATAATCCGGAGCTAGACAAAAACTATTACGCCTGAATGGACAAGAGCGTAAAAATGGCTGAAAGCAGTTATCGAAGCGCGTCTTTCATCATCTTCACATATTCGCCAACATATCGGGGCGACTCTTTTCCGTATTTAGCGAGGAGTTTCACAATAGCTGATCCCACAATGGCGCCGTCGGAGGCTTCTGCCATTTTCTTAGCCTGTTCTGGGGTTGAAATCCCGAATCCTACCGCGCAAGGAATCTGAGTGTTTTTACGAACGACGTCGACGATTGCGGCAACGTCGGTGTTGATCTCTTTTCGAGTCCCAGTAACGCCAAGGCTGGAAACAATGTATAGAAACCCTTCCGCTTCCTTCGCGATCATAGCGATGCGATTCTCAGAAGTAGGCGCGACAAGAGAAATCAAATCGACTCCGTATTGCTTGCACAACCCGTCAAATTCCCCTTTTTCCTCGAAGGGAAGATCGGGAAGAATGAGACCGTCTACGCCAAGTTCCTTACACGAAGAAATAAATTTTTCGGCTCCATAGGAGAAAACTACGTTCGCATAGGTCATGAAAACGAGAGGCGTTTCGACGTCGGCGCGGAGTTCTTTCACAAGCCCAAATATCTTATCAGTAGTCACTCCGCCAGCTAGCGCGCGATAACTGGCGCTTTGAATAACGGGTCCCTCCGCAGTAGGATCGGAGAATGGTATTCCCAATTCAATTAAATCAGCTCCGTTTTCAACTGCAGCGCGGACAACGGCGGCCGTCGTCGCCAAATCAGGATCTCCGCAAGTAATGAAAGCAATGAACGCTTTTCCGTTGGCAAAGGCTTTTTTAATATTACTCATGGATTTCCTCTCCTCGGTATCTAGCGATAGCGGCGCAGTCTTTGTCTCCACGGCCGGAAATTGTAATGATAACGATCTGATTCTTATTCATTTCAGGGACAATTTTTAGCGCATACGCGACAGCATGCGCAGATTCTATTGCCGGAATAATCCCTTCCATTTTTGAAAGGTATTCAAAAGCGTTTACCGCTTCGTCGTCAGTAATCGCCACATATTCAGCGCGACCCGAATCGTGCAGATTGGCGTGTTCCGGACCGATTCCTGGGTAGTCGAGCCCCGCGGATATGGAATAAACGGGAGCAATTTGCCCGTATTTATCCTGACAGAAATAGGATTTCATTCCGTGGAAAATCCCAACTCTTCCCGTAGTAATAGTCGCCGCAGTCTCAAACGTATCGACGCCGCGGCCTGCCGCTTCACATCCAATAAGACGCACGCCTTTGTCTGGGATAAAGTGATAGAAGCTTCCAATAGCGTTTGATCCGCCGCCGACGCAGGCTAAAACGGCGTCTGGAAGCCGTCCTTCTTTTTCAAGAATCTGCTGACGCGCTTCGCGTGAAATAACAGCCTGAAAGTCGCGAACGATCGTGGGAAAGGGGTGCGGTCCCATGACAGAGCCGAGACAGTAATGCGTGTCGGCGACTCGCGTCGTCCATTCGCGCATAGCCTCAGAAACAGCGTCTTTTAAAGTTGCCGTGCCGCTCTTGACGGGGATCACCTCCGCTCCGAGCAATCGCATTCGATAGACGTTTAACGCTTGTCGAACCGTGTCTTTTTCGCCCATGAAAACGACGCATTCCATTCCCATGAGCGCGGCGGCCGTAGCGGTAGCGACGCCGTGTTGTCCAGCGCCAGTTTCGGCAATTAATCGCGTTTTCCCCATCATTTTCGCCAACAGGGCCTGACCGAGCACGTTGTTAACTTTATGCGCGCCCGTATGATTCAAGTCCTCGCGTTTCAGATAGACTTTTGCGCCGCCTAGATCTTCCGTCATTTTCTTTGAATAGTAAAGGCGAGACGGTCTCCCGGCGTATTCGTTAAAAAGTTCTGTTAATTCACGCTTAAATTCAGGATCGTTTTTATAAAAATTATAGGCGTTTTCCAGTTCATTAAGCGCGTTCATGAGCGTTTCAGGCACGTACTGTCCGCCGTGAATACCGAATCGTCCGCGTGCGTTGGTCATATCCTTTCATCCTTTCTAACTGCAGAAACGAAAGCCGCCATCTTTGCCTTGTCTTTAACGCCGTCCGTTTCGATACCGGAACTGACGTCAACAGCATAGGGCTCTAATATCGTCGTCGCTTTCGCAATATTGTCAACCGTCAAACCGCCTGCGAGAAAATAAGGTCTTTTTACCATTTTCGCCAATTCCCAATTAAATGTTCTCCCCTCTCCGCCAGTTCCCGAATCAAGTAAAACGAAATCAGCGGCGCTAACTTGCGCAAGTTCGGCGTCTTTTGGGGAATCGAGTCGAAAAGCCTTAATAATCGGTTTTGAAGAAAGTTTGCGCAAACTGGTTACGTATTCTTCAGTCTCTTCCCCATGAAGTTGCGCTATGTCGATAAGCCCGCTGTTTAAAAGCTCCGCCACAACTTCAACGCGTTCCCTAACGAAAACGCCAACAGACTGAATCCTCGAATCCAGCAGCGATTTGAGTTCGTTTGCTCGCGCGGGAGCAACATAC
This sequence comes from uncultured Planctomycetales bacterium, assembly GCA_946541595.1. Lineage (GTDB taxonomy): Bacteria > Planctomycetota > Planctomycetia > Pirellulales > Thermoguttaceae > RUG369. The sequence continues at coordinate 12,921 of CAMNJU010000037.1, read as the reverse complement.
CTTCGACTCCGGGCAGCAAAGACAAAGCCGATATATTCCGGTAAGAGGAAATTAGCGGTTTCTATATCGATTTCTCGCGAAAGACCGCACAACTTGATCTTTGTCATTAGCAGCCTCGCAATTCCGCCAATTTAGCCTTTTTATCCACAGCGCGCATAAGCGTTTCGCCAATTAACGCCGCGTCGGCGCCAATTGCCCGTAATCGCGCTACGTCTGCCGCCGTTTTAACGCCGCTTTCTGAGACGAAAAGGACGTCGGCCGGGACCATTGAACGAAGTCGACTGCTGACGTCGGGATCAACGGTGAAATCTTTAAGATTTCTGTTATTAACGCCGACAATCCGCGCCCCCGAATTAAGCGCCATTTTAATTTCAAGTTCGTCGTGAGCCTCAACTAACGCGGACATTCCGAGAGAATCGCATATTTCAATGCTCTTCGTAATCTGTTCCTCCGACAAAATCGCGCAGATTAACAGTACGGCCGCCGCGCCGAGATTCTTGGACTCGTAAATCATGTATTCGTCGACAATGAAATCTTTACGAATACAGGGGATCGATACGGCCGCCGCGACTTCCAGCAAATGGTCGTCTTGTCCTAAAAACCATTTTGGCTCAGTAAGCACGGAAATGCAGTCGGCGCCGGCCGCTTCGTATTCTTTCGCTATGTCAAGATAAGGAAAATCGGGGGCAATTAAGCCTTTGGAAGGCGACGCTTTTTTACACTCGCAAATAAAAGAAACGCCGGTTTCTTTTAGCGCGTTTTCAAAAGCGAAATTGCCTTTTGGAGTTTCCAACGCACGACGCATGACCTTTTCTAAGGACGTATGGCGTTTTGAAAGGGCCACGCGCGCTTTTGCATAATCGGCGAGGTTGTCAAGAATAGTCACTTGTTTCCTCCGGGCGATTGCTAATTTCAATGAATTTATTGAGTGTTGCTAACGCTTTTCCAGAATCGATTACGTCTGCCGCAAAGGCGACTCCGTCTTCGATGGAGTCCACTTTTCTGCTAATGTAGAAAGAGGCGCCTGCGTTCATTAAAACCGCGTTTCGCTTCGGACCTTTTTGGCCATTCAGGATATCTAACGTAATCATTGCATTTTCCTCAGGCGTTCCGCCTACAAGATCTTCTTTGGAACTGCGTTCAAATCCGAACTGTTCCGGTAAAATCTCATACGTTTGATACGAGTCTCTTTCGAACTCGCAAATCACGGTTGGGGAACATGTGGAAATTTCATCCAGATTTTCTGTTCCGGAAACAACCATGCCGCGTTCTACTCCCAAGGAATCTAACACGCGCGCCAAGCGGTCGACTAGAGTCGTATCGTATACGCCCAGTAATTGCATTGTGGGACGAGCAGGATTTGTTAGGGGACCAAGGATATTAAAAATAGTACGGAATCCCAGTTCTTTGCGAATTGATCCGACATATTTCATCGAGGAGTGATACATCTGGGAGAAGAAGAAGCACAGTCCGACTTCATTCAAAAGCTCAACGCAACGTTTCGGACTCTGGTAAATATTGACTCCAAGCGCTTCCAAACAGTCCGCCGCGCCGCACTTTGAAGACGCCGCCCGATTACCGTGCTTGGCGACTTTCACGCCTCCGGCGGCGACAACAAGCGCGGCCGTCGTCGAAATATTGAAACTGTTGGCGTGATCGCCGCCAGTCCCGACAATTTCGAAAACGTCGCACCCGGCGTTGACTTCGACAGCGTATTTACGCATTGCTGCGGCGCATCCGGAAATCTCGTCGATGGCTTCAATTCCGTTGCTCTTGCTTGCAAGGGTTGCGAGAAACGCCGCGTTTTGAGTCGGAGTCGATTGCCCTGACATGATTTCGTTCATTACGGCGTACGCCTCTTCGTAGGTCAAATCCTCTTTGTTCACAACTTTGGCAATTGCTTCTTTAATCATGGTCTGACCTCCTGAATGAAATTGCGGAGCATCGTTTTACCATCGCTCGTCATAATAGATTCAGGATGGAACTGAAGTCCAAAAATGGGATATTGGAGATGTTGAACAGCCATAATTTCTCCGTCTGCCGTTTGAGCGGCGACGTGGAGACAATTCGGAATTGTGTCCGGGTCTGCGGCAAGGGAGTGATACCGAGCCACCAACGCCTTTTGGGGAAGTCCTTTAAACAGGGGACACGCGCTCGAAAAAGATACAAACGACTGCTTTCCATGCATTAATCTTTTGGCATAGGTAATTGTCGCGCCGAAAGCCAGACAAATTGCCTGATGCCCCAAGCAGACGCCCAAAGTTGGAATTTCCTTGCCAAGCGTTTTAACAACGTCAACGGTGACGCCGGCGTCTTCCGGTCGCCCCGGTCCCGGGGAAAGGATTATTCGGTCAGGATTAAGCTTGCCAATTTCCTCGACCGTCATTTCGTCGTTACGAATCACCTTGATATCAGGGTTAATCTCGCCGATCAATTGATAAAGGTTGTACGAAAAGCTGTCATAGTTGTCGATGAGAAGGATCATAGGTCAACCTCCTGCGCAAGTTCTAACGCCTTCAAAGAGGCTTTTGCCTTGTTGATACATTCTTCGTATTCTTTCGAAGGAACAGAATCGGCGACAATACCGGCGCCGCTGCGAACGAAAACCTTACCGTTCTTCTTGTACATAATGCGGATAGCAATGCACGCGTCCATGTTGCCCGTAAAATCAACGTAGCCGATGGCGCCGCCATAAACGCCGCGCTTATTATTTTCAAGTTCCGCGATCAGCTGACAGGCACGAATTTTGGGCGCGCCCGAAAGAGTTCCGGCTGGCAAAACCGCTTCCACGGCGTCAATCGCGTCATATTTGCCGTCTTGGATTTCGCCTCGAACGGTCGAGCCAATGTGCATAATGTGAGAATAGCGCTCGATTGAGTGAAGTTTTTCTACTTCTACCGTCCCGAATTTACTAATCTTACCAAGATCGTTTCGACCAAGATCTACGAGCATGTTGTGTTCAGCAAGTTCTTTCTCGTCTGAAAGGAGTTCTTTCTCCAACGCGGCGTCCTCCTCGTCTGTTTTGCCCCTCGGACGGGATCCGGCAAGAGGAAACGTGTGCAGAACGCCATTTTCTAATTTGACGAGAGTTTCCGGCGACGCGCCGGCAATTTCAACGTCTGTCCCTGAAAAATAAAACATGTACGGGGAAGGGTTGATCGTTCTGAGCACGCGGTACGCATTAAGTAAACTACCTTCAAACGGCGCGGCCAAACGATTGGAAAGGACTATCTGGAAGATATCGCCTTCACGGATATAATCTTTGGCTTTTTGAACCATTTCGCAAAAACGCTCTCGATCAAAAAGAGGCTCGACCGGACCGAGGAGTTTACCGCCCGGTTCGGTCTTCTTTTTGCCGTTAACCAGCAGATTGCGCAACTGTTCCAACTCCATCGCCGCTTTGTTATATTCAGTTTCCGGCGAATCAAGCGATACGTTGACGATCAGTACGATCTTTTGACGGAAGTTATCGAAAGCGATAACCTTGTCAAAGAGCATGAGGTCAACGTCTCGGAACGAATCTACGTCTTCCACGTTGCAACGAACAGCGGGCTCGCTGTATCCAAGGTAGTCGTAGGAGAAATACCCGACTAATCCGCCGGTAAAAGAAGGAAGATTCTCAATCCGAGGACTCTTGTAGTCCGCAAGAATCTGCCTAATGTATGACGAAGGGTTGTCCGTCTTGAAAGTAATGTTGCCAACCTTCATCTCGCCGTTAAGGCAGGTGATTTCCAGCTTGGGATCGTAGCCCAAGAAGGTATAACGCCCCCACTTTTCGTTCTGTTGCGCAGACTCAAGCATGTAGCAATGAGTGGCAACGTTTTTCAAAATCTTTAACGCTTCCAATGGGGTGCAAATGTCGGACAGTATTTCGCAGCAAACGGGCACAACTTTGTATTTACCTGCCGTGGCGATTCTTTTCACTTCGTCGAGCTCTGGAAAAATTTTCATTTTCGTTTACCTAGTAAAATTGGGAAAGGACCGTACCACTCTGCATAGGGATAAAAAAACGTCCCTGACAGAACCAATCCGTCAAGGACGTAATAAAAAAGCCCTTGACAGAAAACTAATCTGTCAAGGGCCAATATACGCAGTCCGAGACAGACATAATCTATCAAGGACGAATATTTCAATCCGCGGTGCCACCTTGATTCACGGGGATACCCCATGCGCTTTTACAGGATACCAACATATCCCTGACAACTAACGTATGTCTCCACGTCGTAGAATACTCTGTGCAAACGCACATTTGACTACGCCCTCGGCGGTCCATTTGACAGTTCGTATTCTTGCCTGATTCTCAGCATCGCAGGCTCTCTGTAAAGGCGTCGCTGCCGTTATCTCCGCGTCAACGGTTTAACTAGCGGGGAATATTACCACATTTGTTTTTTGGGTCAATAGCTTTTTTAAAAAAATTTTTATTTTTGTAAATTTATGTCGCATTTTGATTATTACAGAAAAAGAATCACAGTAATTTGCTTGATTCGTCGCCAAAAGTGGATTTTCGTCTCAGGATGTGGTGATAGTGCTGAGCAAATCTATGGGACTCGTCTCTCACAGATTGCAGCAAGCGGAGGGCAAAGGAACGACGGCTTAATTTTAAGGGGTCTTCTTGGTCTGGCACATAGATTTCTTCATCTCTTTTAGCCAAGGAAATCGTCAAACCGGGCCGACATGCCGCAGTCTTCAAGGCTGTCATAGCCGCGTGCAGCTGCCCTTTGCCTCCGTCGATTAAAAGAATATCAGGCGGAGGATTATTGGGATCGTTATAGGCGAACCTTCTCGCAACGACCTCCGCAATTGAAGCGAAATCGTCGATTCCGTCGACCGTTTTGATCTTATAACGCCGGTATCCGTTTTTAAAGGGTCGACCGTCTACAAAGTGCACAAGAGAAGCGACCGTGTCGCTCCCTCCTAAATGCGCAATGTCAACCCCTTCGATAATGCGCGGAGGTTTAGGGAGCTTGAATATTTTTTGCAAACCGACAACGCCACGTCTCGGATCAATCTGAAAGACTTCCGGCTGAACGTTATCTTCCAAATTTCCACGATCTTTAAGCGACTCAAGCGCGATAATCTGATCACGATATTCGGCGGCAAGTTCGTATTTTCGTTCCTTGGAAGCCGCAGCCATATCCTCTCGCAATTCGCTTATGAGGCGCTTACGGTCGCCGCCTAGAAAATCTTGAAGGCGACGTATATTCTTACGATATACTTCTTGGGAAACACGGTCGCAACATGGCGCGGAACACTGCCCGATCGAGGCCAAAACACAGGGGCGCGTCCAAGACCGTTCTTTATCGTCCGCCTTGATAACGATAGAGCACGTCCGAAATTTGAAAATCTTTTGTAAAACGACAATTGCGCTGCGCAAACGTCCTCCGTTAAGGAAAGGCCCGTAGAGACGAACACTGGAACTTTTAGGCGTCCGCGTCGCTTCTACGCGCGGGAAATCGTCGCGAATAGTAATTTGCAAATAGGGAAAGCTTTTATCGTCTTTAAGATCGCGATTAAATTTGGGCTGTATGTCTTTGATAAGCCGCGCTTCCATGAGAAGCGCTTCTACTTCGCTTTCCGCAAGGATGTAATCAATATCGCGAATTTCACGAACAAGCGGTCCAACGCGCTGGTCGTCAATCGCGTCCCGTCGAAAATAACTGCTCGCTCGGATGCGAAGTCGTTTGGCCTTGCCAATATAAATAACGCGTCCCTGACCGTCTTTCATTAGATAGACGCCCGGCTCGAGTGGAAAATCTTTGACCTTTTCCGCCGCCTTGCGGTAACCGAACATAATTTCGGCATAGTCTTCTTCGGTTAGCGGAACTAAATTTGACGGAGAATCAGATTCTAATTTTAGGGGCGCCAAGTTCACGTCGTCAAAAATGGACGTGTTGAAATCCCGTTCCGCGTCTTCGCCTATGGGCGCCTCTAAGGTAGGACCGCTTCGATAAAAGACGCGCAAACCGTCGGGCCGTTCATAATACAGCGGTTTGGGGTGGGAATCGTGAGAATAGGCGTTCGACTGCTCGTTATCTTCCGATTTACCGTTTTCAAAAGAGTCGTCCATGTAAATAGCCTCATGAGAAACGTACAACAGGCTCAATGCGGTGTGAAAAGTTTATTAGTATAACCGATATAAACTGCCCTCAAATTTGAATTGTAACTCCAGCTCGTTATTTGTAAAGAAATGAGAGAAAAGCGCCAAAAGCTCGCGCTTACGAATCATTCGTAGTCGACGTCGGCGTCAGGCTCGGCTTGCAAATCAGTTTTCATAGCTCTTCCCGGAATTTCCCGAACGTATCTTGGAACGGCATAGCCGGGCAGGCGCGAAGCTATTTCCTTCATAAGCCGCAGCCCCTTATCAACCGGAGTTTCAAAATGAGCCGCGCCCTGCACATGATCAAGTTGATGCAAGTAATAGGGAATAACGCCTACGTTTGCTAATTTTTCAAAAAGTTCGACAAGGACCTCAACGGAATCATTAACGCCCTTCAGTAATACGGTTTGCGAAGTTAGCAAATATCCTCGCCGACGAAGTTCCGCGAGAGAATTAACGACAGAATCGTTAATTTCATTGGGCGAATTGACATGAAGCGAAATATGGAGAATTAGCCTTTTTTTAGAATTACGCCCGTTAATATCGTCCGACGAGGGAAAACCTTGATCGATACGCTGCGGAACAAGAATGGGAACGCGCGAATGGAAACGTACCCTATTCACAGCCCGTAACGTTTTGATATAATCAAACAGCGATTTTAGTTGATCGTTCGTGAGCGTTAGCGGATCGCCTCCGCTGAAGATAAGTTCGTGAATCGACGGATTAGCGCGTACAGGCGCGAAGATATATTCGAGCCGTTCGTTGAAGTCTGTTCCGTTCACACCCTCGTTTTCAAGCTGCGCAGAGTCTTTTTTTTGATCGGCATTGGCGATTGGAAAGAGCGCACGGCGCAACGAGCTCCGTCGGAAACAGAATCGGCACCGAGCCGCGCAGTCGTTTGTCGTTAGCACCAGCGCGCGTCCGACGTATTTCTGCAGTATGCAGGACGGCTCGCCGGAAGCGATTTGCCCGGCTTTGCAGGGTATAGTCGCCAAGCTCTCGCGCAACGGATCGGTGAAAAATCCGGGCGTTTGTTTTAGTTCCAGCGGATCAGGCAAGAATTGCTTGAGTATGGGGTCGTCGACGTTCCCCTTAGTTACACGATCAAGAATCGATTCAGGAAAGCGAAGCGGAAATGCCTTTGCGCTCTGGCTTTGTTTTTGAGCAAGATCCTTCGGAAGGTTCAAACGTTCGCACAGTTCATTGACGTCGGTAATGAAACGCGTTTTTAGCGTGACTTCCAATTGCGACGGCGAAGCCGTCTTTTTGACGAAAAACTGATCTTTTTCCGAATACGATTCCTTTGAACGATCCATTTACCTGCGCGCTTTTGGGAGCTTTCGCTGTTTCACAAACGGTGAAAGCCGCCGATTGAAGTGGTTATATCAGACCGACCCAACGACGTTTATTGATTCGATCGCTTTACGTGTTCGAGGAGAACGTCGACTGCCGTTCGGTTGGAATAATATATTATATTACAGGTTCGTTTGCAACGTTAAAAGTTTAGGAAATTTTTAAATGTCCACCTATAACACCAGTGAATTCCGTAAGGGACTTAAGGTTCAAATCGACGGTAACCCGTTCATCATGGTTGAGTGCCAATTCGTAAAGCCGGGCAAAGGTCAAGCTCTTTATAAGTGCAAATTGCGCGATTTGAATCGCGGCACGATTTTGGAACGTACCTACAAGAACGGCGACGAACTTGAGGCTGCCGATATTCATGAGACCGACGTAACGTTCATGTACGCTATGGGCGACACCTACTATTTCATGGAAAAGGAAACGTACGAACAGTACGAACTGCCCAAAGAGAAAATGGACGACGCTTGGAAGTACCTCCTTCCTGAAGTTCCTTGCAAAATGCTTCTTTATAACGACGCGCCGATTGGAATTACGCCTCCTCCTCACGTCGTTCTGAAGGTTGAGTACACTGAGCCCGCCGTTCGCGGCAACACGGCGACGAACGTTACTAAACCGGCAAAATTGGAAACCGGCGCTGAAATCATTGTTCCTAATTTCGTAGAAACTGGCGAAACGATCAAAGTCGACACGCGCACGAACGAATATGTCGAACGCGTTAAGGCCTGATCTCCAAGACGCGGGACGGTTCTACCTGGCGGTCTAATTGGAGTTCATGATTTAGGACTCGAACTTAATAGTCAGGGAACATATTGATTTACGGCAAGTCGACTCGTTAATAATTTGACGGGTCGACTTTTGTTTGTGCCGGAGTTGCGTTTTATTTTTTAGCTTATTCAGGACTCCTCGAATGGACTCCCCACACAGCGATTCTGACGTTAGGTATTTGGTTTTCGATATCGAAAGCATTCCAGACCCCACTTTAGTCTCTCTTGTAAGAACGTCGGGGCAGAAATCGCCCAGCGACGCGTTGCGGGAATACCAGGAAGAAATCATGATTAAAAAGGGTACGGATTTCGTTCCGTATAACTTTCATGTGCCTGTGTCGCTTGCTCTTGCAAAAGTAGCTGGCGATTATTCTCTGAAAGAGCTTACCGTTCTTAAAATTGAAAACGGCGGACCTCAAAAAATATGCGAACGTTTTTGGGAAGGGTGGCGCTATTACAACAGACCGCAGTTGGTCACCTTTAACGGGCGCAGTTTTGACGTTCCCCTGATGGAGCTTATTGCGTTTCGCTACGGCATTTCCATTCCTGATTGGTTTGACGATCAAAAACCCTCTTATCAGCAATGCCGCAATCGTTACGCCAATTATCATCTTGATCTATATGACTTCCTCTGCAATTATGGGGCGTCCGTCCTTGTCGGCGGTCTGAACGCAGCCGCAAAGATTCTCCGCAAGTCCGGTAAGATAGGGACTAAGGGAGACATGGTTCAGGAACTTATCGAAACGGGCCGTCTTGACGACGTTCACGATTATTGCCGCTGTGACGTTTTAGACACCTATTTCGTCTTTCTTCGAACTTGCGTTCTTCGAGGTAAAATTTCTCTTGAGCGCGAAAACGAACTCATCGAGCAAACCCGACTGTTTCTAGAAGAGAATTCAGACGATATTCCTGTATACAAAGAGTACCTGAAGGCGTGGGAAGGCGTGGTTGATTACTCAGAGGTAAACGACGAAATTTCACGGCTTATTTCACTGTCGACTCACACTTACTTGCAATAGGCTTAACTTCTTTTCAAAAGGCGAACGGTATGACGAGTCAGAATAAAAAAATACTCGCGTTGGACTTGGGCGGTTCAAAAATGCTTTCTGCCTTTGTCGAAGTTACGGTCGACGGCAAAGGGGAACGCGCGACAAAATTATCGGCGATTTCAAAACGCCCCCTTAGTAAAGATTCTGGAAAAGAAGGGGTTTGGAACGCGATTCTCAGCGCGGTCGACGAGTCGTTTGCAAAGTCGGAAGAAAAGTGGGACGCAATAGACGGAATTGGCGTTACGATTCCTGGCGTCGCCGATCCAGTTCGCGGATTTTGGAAGTACGCGCCATTTTCAGGAATTAGTAATTTCCCAATCGGCGATGAATTACAATTGAAATATGGACGGCCCGTGTATGCCGACAACGACGTCAACGCCTGCGCTTGGGGTGAAAAGGTCTTTGGAGTCTGTCAAAACGTCGATAACTACGTGTGGATCACGATCAGCAACGGTATTGGCGGCGGACTCGTTTTAAATGGCCGTATCTTCCCAGGTAAATTTGCCGGAGCCGCCGAGATAGGTCATTTTAACGTCGTAGAAGACGGCGAGCTCTGCGGATGCGGAAATAGAGGATGTCTGGAGGCGACCGCGGCCGGGCCCGCAATTGCGCGAGCCTATCGCAAACTTGTTGAAAAAACTTTTTCAAATGACGCCGATCCAGAACTTCGCCGTGAATGGATAAACTACCTTGTGAAAAACAATAACGGGAGTCTGAGCGAAGCTGCTTTACTGCGCGACGCGTTAGACGCAAGTTCGGGCGCAACGGCTGCGACAATCGCCGACGAGGCTCGGCAGGGCAATCCGTTAGCGACAAAGGTTTTTCGCGATACCGGAAAGTATGTAGGTCGAGCTGCTTCTTGGGCGACAAACCTTCTGAACTTGGAAAAAGTTATTATTGGCGGCGGAGTTGCCGGAGCTTTCGACGTGTTTTATCCAAGTTTATGGGAGACGTTTCAAAAATGTCTCTTCAAGCAAGCAAATCAAACGGTTACCGTTGAAAAAACAGGATTAGGATATGAAGCCGGACTGTTGGGAGCGGCCGCGTTGGCCTTTGACAATCCCTACGGTCATGCGTAAAAAAGAGCGTGTTCGTCTAATTTTTCCATCACAGGCGCTTGAATTCCAAAGCGTGCAATTGAAGGTAAGTTCAACTTTTGCTCTAAGAAACAACTTTGACAATAAGCTATCGACGTTGCATATCTTAAAATAGAGTCCTCGCAGCCATTTTCGAAAATAGAACTAGGATAATCCTAAAAATTCTCATAAAATTGAAAAATAAATAAAATTTACTTGTTTTTTAATTTACACTTCCTTATAATTCGTATAGAGATTCTGAATAATTAGGCTTGGTTTCGGGAAATGAAACTCAAAAGTGAACGACATTTTACCAACATTTCCTATTTTTTTGTAAAGTAGGTTCCTGTATTGAAGGAACCTTACTGATACTAAAAGGGTTTGTTATAAATCGTCGTCTATAAGGACGCCGCTCAATTAGAGCGGCCTTATAGATTTAATTCGTTAAACACGTTTTGATTTTAGGAGTTTCCTATGGGCAAGAATCGTAACGGTTTTACTCTCGTTGAGTTGCTTGTCGTAATCGCGATCATCGGAATCCTCATCGGTCTGCTGCTGCCTGCAGTTCAGGCGGCGCGTGAAGCGGCGCGGCGTATGCAATGTTCCAATAACTTGAAGCAAATTGGACTTGCCGTTCACAACTTCCATTCAACTTACGACAGGCTTCCTCCGTCTATTCTTTCGCATAGACACATGTCTGCTTTCGTCCTCCTCTATCCGTTCATGGAGCTTGCCGCGCAATACGAGACTGTTGGCGAAAACTATGATTGCTGGAACGTTACTGGCATGAACAAGGCTCTTGCCGATATGGGCAGTGGGTATAACCACCGTTGGTGGAGCGAGTTGCCAGTCGAAACGAAACGGGGGTTTGGTCAGATTCCAACTTTCCGTTGCCCGTCTCGCGCCATTGAAGGCCCCGGCTATCACGATTGGGTTTCTGGATCCAGCATTCAACGTTATCCTGGGCCTCAGTCGGCCTACGCAATTGTCAACTGCCAAGGATCCGGTAAAACCCAGTGGTGGCAGTATACCGACGGTTACGATCTTTGCAGCGCTTTGCGTTTAGCTGACGCAGTTTACAACGATCCTTATTTGAAATCATGGAAACCGAGAGACTCCATGTCTTGGTGGACAGACGGTTCTACGAACGTCTTTGTTTTTGGCGAAAAGCATTTTTCAAAAACGTATCCCCATGGAAAATGCGTCGAAACGTACGGCGACTGCGGTTATCTGACTGCTTTTATTGGCGTTGCAATCGTCCACACGACACGTACCTTCGACGGAGGGCGTCCGCTTGCTCGTCCCACCGACGACCAGAACGTTTCCGAAGCGACTACCCGTTTTGGAAGCGCGCATCCTGGCGTCTGCAACTTCATTATGGGCGACGGTTCCGTTCGAGCCATTTCTCTGCAAACGCCGCAGCCTACTCTCGTTGCGCTTGCTAACGTTAAAGACGGAGAAACCGTTCAAGTTCCGTAACGGTAAGAAAGGAATGAATATGTCTAAACAATTTCTAATCGCCGTCGCAGCCTTGTGCTGTTTAGCGCTGACGTTTACATCCGGTTGCAGTAAAAATGTTAAGGTTACGGGCGTCGTTAATTACGAGGATGGCTCTCCAGTCCAGAACGGCGAAATATATCTTGAAGGAACTGTGCTTGGCCGCGCAACGATTACGAACGGGACGTTCTCAATGGGGTTGCAAAAGGACGGACAAGGGATTCCGCCTGGAACATATAACGTTCAGTGCTCCAAACCCTTGCCAGAATTAAAAGCCGATCCTTCGGTCGAGGCGTATGAGTTGATAGAACCGACCGAAGTCAAGATCGACGGAAAAACCTCTCTCGAAGTTCGCGTTCGCAAACTTACGTCCGACGGCGCCGCGCCTGGCGAAGCTTTTGAAAAAGCTTGGGAAGAAAAGTAAGCTCCGGATAAAAGCTTTCACTTGAATCTGCTTTTTTAAGGCCGTGACAAGAAAACCGAGTTAATGTTCAGTTAACTCGGTTTTTTTACTGTTATCGCAAGTTAATGATCTGTTAAGGAAAGGCTGACAAATCTCTTTGCATTGTATCAGCATTAAAATTCTCGACGCGTCTTGCGCGGCAGTCCTCAATTAGCGTTAACCAAGAAGAGAAGAAGGGGAGTAGACCCGTCAAATTCAAGATATATGCGAGAGGCAAGCGACTCGTTTAGAGTCGCTTTATACCATCGAGACAAGCAAAGCTTGTTCAAAGGATATTTTAGGCCCTCTGAAGTTATCTTTTGGCGAGGATCCATAGAAAATATCGATATTTGCTGTCCTGGAACAGTGTCTATCCAACAAGGCCGGCGTATCGCACGAAAGACGCCTTCGTCGGTTACCATTTCAACTGAATCAGCTTGCGATGAAAAATCTACAAGGTAAGAGACGTTTGCAATAGCGTGGTCTTCACGCGCTCCTGTCGCGCCAAGTATGACAATATTGCGCCAATTCTTCGCCACACAAAATCGAAAAGCTTTTGCAAGATCGTTGGTATCCTGTTCGGATACGCGTATCAGTCTATCTCGAAATCTCTCCGCAAACTTGCTCGGAATTG
>CAMNJU010000036.1 GCA_946541595.1 uncultured Planctomycetales bacterium | reverse complement strand
GTCGTCAGTCCCATCGGTTCGTCGGTCAAGGACTTATACCCTTGCGCAATAAGCTCGGAATCCGGTTTCAGCCGATAATCGCCATGCGCGGCGTCGACAAAGCCGGGGTCGGTTCCTTCGTCGGCGACGTAATTCTTGCCGAACGTCAAATAGGGCCGCGCCGCCTTTTCGACGGAATCGCCCTGCCACTGCCCCTGTTTGTTGACGTCCCACGTTCCGCCAATGCAAATATTGCCGCTGATAACGTTCCCTTCTGGCGCTTTCGGCGTTTTCCCTTCGGCGAAAATGGACGCAAGTTCCGGATATCGCTCGGAATACGGCGGTTGGTCGTATTTGATTCCGGAAATCGTACCTTTCTCTTTCGCTTCCTGAATCCAGCCGTCCGCATGGTCGGCGCACCATCCGAGCGCTCGCGCGTCGATATGGAGCGCGGGCTTGCAGTTAATATAGACGTTGTCGACGATCTTGCAGTCGCGCCCGCCGCCGATAAACGACGCGCGCGTCACGTTGACGTACAGGTTCCCTTCCATCGCCGCGGACGAGAACATATCGTCGAGATACATTCCGACGCAGCCGCGACCCTCGAACCCGGTAATATCGTGCATATAGTTGCCGCGCAGGATGTTGCCGCGCATCGTCCAGTTGCGTCCGGTATAAATCGCGCCGGCGTCGTTTGACTCTTGGCAGACGTCCGTGATTTCGTTGTATTCAATGACGATATCGTTGCCGCCGAATCCCATGCCCATGTGCGGCGCGTCTTCGACAAGATTGTGCGCTATCCGATTGCCGACGCCGTTGGTCGTAATTCCCGGCGCGTACATGCGCTGCACGCGCCCGTAATTATGAACGTAGTTCTCCTGAATAACGTTTTCGCCGGGCGTCAGCTGATTTCGATCGCCCCCGCTCACGGTAATTCCGCTTCCGCCTAGATTCCAGAGTTCGCACCCGGAAACAGAGCACTTAACGCCGTCGACGTAAATACCCGCGCCTCCGCAGTTCGAAACGTTAAGATTAGAAAGCGAAACGTGTTGACAGCCCGAACCGACGATCGCGGTTCCGCGCGCGCCGAGCATATCGAAACCGGTCCACTCAAGACGGGACGCGCCTTTTAAATTAAGCAGCGTATTCGCTTGCGTCAGAAGGAAATCGCCTTCGTTCCAGGCTGCGGGCGGATAGAAGTACAGCGCGCCTTTCTCGCGATCGATATAATATTCGCCCGGCGCGTCGAGTTCGCAAAGAACGTTAAACGCGTAAAACCACTGGCCAATGCGGTATCCGTAATAATGATTCGGCTCCTCAAGGGTCATCTGCTTGGCCGACGCGTCAATCGAAGCGACTTTCTGTTTCTGATTCGACCAGTCCCAGAACCAATATCCGTCGACCCAAATTTCCGACTCGCCGTCCCAAGTTGTCGGCTCGTCTTCGGCAAAGAAAAACTTGCCTTCCTGAATCCCTTTGGTTCCGCGAATATCCGTCTCATGCGTCCCTTCGCGAACGAGTTCCGTAATCTTAATGAATCCCTCGTTCGGATAGCGGGCAATGCGCGTCGGCTCCCCTTGGAAGAAGAGTTCCGGGCCGGCGGCCGGCGTTCCCAAATCGTCGACTCCGTTGGCTTTAAGATCGACTGCGACAATCTTATCGCGAACGTTCTCTTTAAGCCTCGCGAGAACCGATTCGTCCTCGAGCTTCTTAACGCCTTTTAGATAACGTCCCCCGACAATCTTTGCGGGCGAATCGAGATTCGTTTCCCAACGTACTGTTACCGCCCCCGTTCCTCCGTCGTCGCCCGTCAATTCCAACGGGCCGCCAAACTCGTAAACTCCGGACGCGACCGAAACGACAATCTCGCCCGAAGCGTTTTCGCCAAGCGTCTTTTTGAATTCACGCACGGCGTCGCGCGCGCGCTCGAACGTCGCAAAAGGCCCGTCGGAGCCGGACGCGACCGCGGCGGCGCCCGACCATGCGTCGTTTCCGTTCGGCGCCACGTAGAACGTCTTTAACGCCGCGCCTGACGCGGACGCGTAAGAAACCGATATCAATAATGCCGTAAGTAAGCCAAGGAAAGCGCGTTGTTTCATCTCTAACTCCCGTCTGTAAGCGCCAAGTCCCCGCGAATCGCGGTTCTAACGTTGCATTAAAGATATACCGACGGAAAACAAGAATCAACGTTTCTCTTGAAAAAAATTCCGCGAGCGCCGTTTTGCGGAATAAAGAGCTTATGAAAACATAACGCTGTCGACAATGTTTCAATAGACGTATTGCTATAAAGAAAAGTACGGCCGCGTTTGTAATGCGGCGTTTTGGCGACGTCAAACCTTCAAAGCGTCTCCGTTGAACCGACGTCTGCTTCCCGTTACAAATCTTTTCATAATAATGTCCTGTGTACGCTTGATTTTCAAATAGTTTGTTAGTAGTATGTATAACAGTCCTATTAAAGACGGTTCGACAGTTTTCGTTTTTTCAAAAATTAATTCAACTCTCCAATCAAAAGAGAAACGACAAAATGGGCTTTTTCAAAAGAAAGGACAAAAACGCCAGGCCGCGTGAAACAAACGAGATAGAAAACAAAGAGCTGAAAGAAAGACTGGCCGACGCCGCGCTGAGTCTCTTAGCGCGGGGGAAAGACTTCAAGGAGTTGAATCATACCAAAGTCGAGTTTGGCTATTTGTTCAACGTTGAAAATCACGGGCTGGAGTCTCTGTTCAAAGTAACGACCGATAAAACGACCGCCTATTTTCAGGCGAAGGGCGAAAAGCTGACGCGGCTCGAGTTGCCCGAAGGTCTTTATCAGGCGACCGTTGAACAAGTTTTGGCTTTGCGCCGCTAAACCCTGAAAACGAGGAGAAAAATGTCAAAAGGCAAGAAACCGCGCGTTACAAACGAGATAAAAAACAAAGAGCTGAAAGAATTTCTCGCCAACTCCGCGTTGGCGATTCTTACCCAAGGCGAAGATTATCAGGATTTGGTCTATACAACGGTTGAGTTCGGTTATTTGTACGACGTGGAAAATCGCGGGACGGAAGCCTTGTTCAAGGTAACGACCGATAAAACGACCGTTTATTTCGCGGCGCAGGTTGGCAAGCTAATGCGCCTGGACTTCACCGAGGAAGCGTTTAAAGACACGGTCGAGCGCATGAGAGCCTTTCACGGCTGAACGTCGGTTAGCTTTCTTAGACAAACCTTCCCCAATGATAACGGCGAGAAACTCTTTACGGTCCGGCGTCCCCGACGTTTTCTCTGCCGTTATTAACCCGTTCGACCGCAAGCGCCGACGCAGCGGAATCGGCTGGGACTGAATTATATACGTCCCAGCGCGATCCGTATTCGCGCGAATCCTGGGCGCCGGAAAATCGCCGCCGTCGGCGCGGCGTATTTTGAGAACCGACGCCCCGCGCGCGTCATGAGCGCGGCGTCACATATCGGCAAGCGTTTTAAGGTCGTTCGAAGAAGGATTTACTTTCCCTTCGACAATCGTCGCTTTGGGCGCGCTCGGCTGGAGTCCCTGCACGGCTTTTCCGAAACCGCTCCCGCCCGACGTGGCGAACAGAACGATCTTTTTACCGGTAAAATCGTAGCTTTCGAGGAACGTATTGACGATCGTGGGCGCCACGTACCACCAAATGGGAAAACCTACGTAGACGACGTCGTACGCCGCGATATTCGCGTCGGAATCGGCGATAGCGGGCCGCGAGCTGCGATCGCCCATTTCAACGCTGCTGCGCGACTGTTTATCGTTCCAGTTCAAGTCGGCGCTCGTATAAGGAACGGCGGGCTTGATTTCGTAGAGATCCGCTCCGGCGGCCTCCGCGAGTTTCTTTGCGACTTTGGCGGTAACTCCGCTTGCGGAAAAATAGGCGACTAGCTTCTTGGTCATGATAAAAGAACTCCTGTTGTAAAAAAGTCTCAACCGTACTAATAGCAAAAGATTAGCACGGCGTCATTATATAAATATTTAAAAACGCAAACGGGCGGTTTAAAAACCTTCTAAATCAAAAGACGCCAACTCGGAATGGTTGTTCCAATGTTGGCGCCTTAAATTTCAACGGCAAAGACAAGCGTAAACTTCGCCTATCAGAGCGTGTACTCCGGTCGGTTCAGGTCGACCGCGGCTTCCTTCTTCGCGGCGGCGACGGCTTCGGCGACGGCGTCGGGAGGCGTTGAAGGATCGGCGGAATTGAGAACAAGTTCTTCGGCGTAATCGAATTCCGGCGTTTCGTCGGAATCGTAATCGAACCAAGAGTCTTTGAACTCGACCGTCTTATTGAGCGAGGCGGAGATATTGGTAACGAGCGCGATAATGGCGTCCCAAATCGCGACTTCGCCGCGGCAGCGGGTAAGGAGCGCGGGCGTGGCGCCGGCGGATTCGCCGAACGCGTCTTTGCCAAAGAGGCCCGTAAGCCACGGCATAACTTCAGTATCGACCGCGTTGGGATCGCAGTCGGGATTCTTGCGGATGCAGTACGCCCAGTGTTCGAGCTCTTCGCAGTATCCGCGGCTTACGTCGGTAGCGTAGACGCCCTGATAACCGATCGCGGAAGAAAGAGGATCCCCTTCCTCGGAGATTACGACGTCGAGCTTGCCCTTGCTGCCGGCGACCTTCGTCTTGTCGTTGACTGCGGACGTGCGGTAGAGATACGCCTCTTTCTCAGAATCAATTTGAAGCGTGCCCTTCGTTCCAAAGACGACTTCGCCGTAACCGCCGAATCCGTTTCCGTTAATCGTAGCGTACGCGACGGTAATCTTGCGTTGCTTGCCGAGCTCGTCGTTCGGATCGTAATCCGCGCCCGGATATTCGAAGATCGCGGCGACGTGGTCGTCGACGTCGCGGTCGAGCGAATTGAAGAGGGAGCGCGCGCCGGTCGCGGAGACGGTGAGCGGATGCTGCTTAACGCCGCCGTGCATCGCCGCGATAAAGATATTCGCCGCGTCGAGCTGGTGGCTGCCGAGCTCAGCCATAAGGCCGCCGCCCGTGCGGTCCCAGAGGCGCCAGCGAATCAGTTCTTCGATCGCGGGCCGCTGATACGAGGTTTCCCCTTCGGTACGGACGCACGCGGTATAGCCGTAATCTTCGGCCTTACCGTAGGTTACGCCCTGATATTCGCCGCCGTTAATGAGAATGTAGTCGGCGCACTGAGCGCGCTTCTGGGCGACCTTCGCGGAGAGGGAATCCAGATCCTTCTGCATGACGACCTTGTCGTGCTGAAGGCGTTTCGCTTCGTCGATAAGGCGCTGCGTCTTCTGATCTTCCGGAAGCGCGGTGATCTGTTCGATCTTCTTTTCCGCAATAACGATATCGGCCTTCAGGCGGTTGCACTCGGCGGTCCAGTCGGTAAGCTCGCGCATGAGCTCGCCCTTCTTGACGTCTTCCGCTTTCGAGCCTTCGGGAAGCGGCATCTGCCAGCTGTCGGAACCGGGCAGATTGCCGCGGTGCCACTGCGCGCGAATATAGTGAATATCGCCGATCGCGGTCGAATTAATGAGGTTCGTCGCGTGATCGTAGAGAATATTGTAATGGCGCTGGTGACCGATCGCCAAGTGCTTTTTGCATTCGTGGGAAACGCGAATCATTTCCTTGCACTTCGCAACCGAATGGCCCATGAGCTTTTCGGTCAGAACGTGGCAGCCCGCCTTCATGGCGAGAATCGCCGCCGGCGCGTGCAGGAAGAGGGGCAGACCGATAATGACGCCCTCGATATTGAGCTTCTCGGCGTCTTTAATGAGGTCGCGGTAATCGTTGTATACCGCGACGTGCTGACGCGCTTCCGCTTCCGTCTTCCAGCCGTACTTCTTCATGAGGCCGGGCCGAACGGCGGCCGCGGTCGAGCTGTAGCAGTCGCCGTGGAACGCGCGGTACTGGTTGTAGGGGCGGATATCGGCGATCGCGACGACCTGAATGTATCGCGGATTAATGCCGCCGATAAGGACGCTGCCTTCGTCGCCCGTGCCGAGAACGGCGACGCGAACCGGTTTATCGACGACCCCGTACTTGAAGTAATAAGAACCGATACCTTTACCGGAAGCGAGATCGGCGCGCGAAGACTGCTTCAGAAATTCGCGTCGAACCAACGGACTTCCGACTGCGGCGAGGAAGTTTTCCTTACCGATCGCTTTTTGTTCGCTCGTTAAATTCATTTTTCTACCTGTATATTTTAGCCGGAGTCAGACGCGGTCAAACGTTCGAAACCGGGATTATGTTGCTATAAAGTAACTACGACGTTTGGACGTTCGAATCAAAGC
Source organism: uncultured Planctomycetales bacterium (assembly GCA_946541595.1). Lineage (GTDB taxonomy): Bacteria > Planctomycetota > Planctomycetia > Pirellulales > Thermoguttaceae > RUG369. Next base: position 15,763 of record CAMNJU010000036.1, on the reverse strand, counting down.
TTGTACTTGTCCTGATCGACGTTCGGAACGCCGCTCTCGACGCCAAGGTCGTTTTCCGGAGTCTCGTCGTTGTCCGGATCGAACCAGGTTTCTTTGAACTGAACGCTTTCGCCTTTGTCGGCGGCAATGTTAGTAACGAGCGCAATGACGGCGTCGCCAAGCGCGATGCGCGGATTGCAGCGAGGTTGAATATCGGGATCGGCGCAGTTCGGATTGTTCTGCGCGCACCAGGCCCAGTGTTCGACTTCCTCCTTGTAACCGCGGCTGACGGCCGGGCCGGCGGGTCCGGCGGCGACCGCTTTCTGAGCGGGCGCGGACGCCTGCGTGTCAAGCGCGGCGGCGCCGGCGGCTTTCTTTTCGACCTTGCTCGTCGAAGGACCGCGGAGAAGCTGTGAATCCTGTTCGCGTTCGAGAACGATCGTTCCCTTGGTGCCGTAGACGATTTCGCCGTATCCGCCGAAACCGTTTCCGTTGATCGTCGAATACTGAACGGTAATCGTTCGTCGGCGTCCGGCGGGCGTGCTCGGATCGTAGGTCGGCGCGGGGAATTCCACGAGCGTGGTAATGTGGTCTTGAACTTCGCGGTCGAGCGCGAACAGATTGCGGTTCGCGGAGACGTGGACGCGGAGCGGATGAACTTTGCCGTTGTCGGGCAGTTTCGTCGGATCTTCGCCGCGAAGCATGCAGGCGCGGCGGTTCGACGCGGCCAGGAAGATAGACGCGGCGTCGAGCTGGTGGCTGCCAAGTTCGACCATGAGGCCGCCGCCGGTGCGCTTCCAGAGGCGCCAGCGAATCAGTTCTTCCGTGCTCGGACGGCGGTACTCGTTTTTACCCCCTTCTCCGACGACCATGTCCTGATAACCGTACTCTTCGGGCGACTTCAGGCTGACGCCTTTGTACGAGGCGTCTTTTTCGAGCATGAGCGCGTCGGCGAGCTGCGCTTCTTTCTGGGCGACCTTAAGACGCCACGTCTCGATTTCGAGCCCGCGAGCGTCGGCGAGCTGCGCTTTCCAGTCGGCAAGCTCTTCGGCGAGTTTCGACGCCTGCGGATCGCCTTCTTTGAACGCTTCCGGCATCGGCATCTGCCAGCTGTCGGCCCCCGGAGAATTGCCGCGGTGCCACTGCGCGCGAATGTAGTGAATATCGCCGAGAACGCCGCGTTCGATCTGATCGGTCGCTTCCTGATAGAGAATGTTGTAGTGACGCTGATGCCCGATCGCAAGATGCTTGTGGAACATCTTCGCGGCGCGCGCCATCTCTTTGCACTCGATAATCGAGTGTCCCATGAGCTTTTCGCACAGAACGTGCAAGCCCTTGCTCATCGCCTGAATCGACGCGATCGAGTGAAGGTGGAGCGGAAGCCCGATAATTACGCCTTCGATTCCGAGTTTGGCGGCGTCGTTGAGAAGATCGCGATAGTCCGCGTAAACTTTAACGTGTTTACGCGCTTCGTCTTCCGTTTCCCAACCGTAAAGCTTCATGAGGCCGGGACGGGCCGCGAGCGCGACGTCCCCATAATGGTCGCCGTGGAACGCGCGGTACTGGTTGTACGGACGGATATCGGCGATCGCGACGATATCGATGAAGTCCGGATTGCAAGCGCCCAAGAGCACGCTGCCCTCGTCGCCTACGCCCATGACCGCGACGCGCATGCGCCGACCGTGGGTCTTAGAATAGCCGTAATAGAACGCGCCGAGCCCTGCGGCCGGCACGGCGGCCGCCAAAGCTCCAGCTGTGAGAAAATTACGTCGCGAGCAACCGCAAGGAGCCGCTTTTTCCTCTTTGTTACGATTCATTGGTATATTTCCTATATATTGCGCGCCGGACGCGGCGTCGACGGTTAAACCGGAACTTGATCGCGCAAGGCGAAAGGAGGTCGTTCGGGTGAAAACCGTTTTGACGTCGCACAGTCCGGGGGATGTTTACTTGACACGCGAAACAAGGGCCTTGCACGGCGCTCTTTTTCGCGAGATCGAGCCGCGCCCTTAGTCGAATTATTCGACCCTGCGGGCGTCTGATTTTATCGACTCGAAATTTTTATCGGTTATGTCAGCCGGGCAAGCTGTACTCCCGGCCTTCGCGCCGAACCGGCAAGCTCAGTTGCACGGCTCGACGTTTAACGCGTTTGGAACCAACGGATCTTTTTCAAGTCCGAACCATCGGTACACGTACCTGCCGCAGCAAGTCCAAATGAACCAGTCGAGACCGGCCCAACGCCCGGAAGGAAGCGCGGCCAGCAAGAGCAGGAGCGCCATCTCGATCGAGTCTTTGTTCCAGACCATCGAGTGCCCGATCATGTCGGACGGATAAGGATAGACGGTCGGCCACGGGAACTGCGACAGGACGACGTTGAACATAAAGAGCGCGCCGCCAAGCGCCGCAAGACGCGTGCAGAAACCGAGGATGAGGCACAGACCGATCGCGGAAAGACCGAACGTTACGAGCATGTCAAGCATGCTCATTGTCGTCGGATGCGCCAAGACGCCAATATAAGGAAGGCTGTCGATCCAGCGCATGATCGGGTTGCGGTTGACGCCGTACGCCATTTCCGGGAGCCGGCCGGCCGCTTTCTGTTCCGGCGTGAGAACGTCCCAGAGCGCGAGCTGAAGATTGACGCCCATCGCTTCGGGTTCCGCGGCAAACTTTTCGCCTTCGTTGCGATACTTCATTTGCGCGTCCCAGTCGCGAATGCGCTGATATTCCGCGTTGTTTTTCGTCTTTTCGAGACTCTCTTCAAAGCGCGCTTTACTCGCGATGAAACCGCGGATTTCTTCCCGGTTTTCGAGCGTGTACTCGCGAAGAGAGGTTACGTACTGATTCAGAATAGCTTTCGCCTCGTCGAGCTGGTCTTTCGCTCCTTCGGCGTCGAGATTGTACTTCGCGCGGAATGCGTCAAAATAGTGGAACCATTCCTTTTCAAAGACCGGCAGAGTCCAGCCAAGGCGTTTCGTCGAGCCGGGCACGACCTCGTTGTTGTGGAATTTTACCTGATAGGCCTCTTCCATGTGAAGACGGCCCTCGCCGCCAAGGTCCGGAAGAAACATATAGTAGAAATCCTTCGTCGGGCCTTTAGCCTGACCTAAAAAGCCTTTGGAGGAGAACCCGTTGTCCGGATCCATTTTCCAAAGCCCTTCGTAAAGGAAGTGACAGCCTACGCCAAGCCGCAAAATAACGACTAGGGCGATCACGACCGCCGCGTAGCAGCTACAAGTTTTTGTCTTACCCAAGAGACGCCTCCTCTCGACCGTTTTGGGCGGCGCAAACCGCTAGCGCCGGTTATTGTCGGTCTGCTTTATAGTTATTTGCTTAGTGATCGCAGGAAACACGCGGTCCTGCGCCTTGCGCGGAGCGCCGGCGAGAACGCGTTTTGACGGAATAAGCGGAATAAACTTCCCTGATTACCCAGCCAAATAGTTTTCGCTATTTTAGCGCCATTGTGAGAAAAAATAAACGGGCAATTTTCAAATTTGTCCTATTTTCCCAACATACCTTCTTGTTTTAACACAAAAAGACTATTCAATCATTCTATTCTATACAACCGACATATCTTGTAAAGAAGGACCGCCTCGTAAAGATACCTTAGTCGACGCGCCCAAAGAGGCGTCCGACCGGGTCTCAAAGCGCGCGAAAGACGCCTCGTTCCGACATGGCGCGGATACGCGCGCTCCCCTCTTGAACGCGCTAAAATCAGTTTTATAATCTACGCGAGACGGGCGTTTTCGCCTCAATCCCGATTGAAAATTTAAAGGGCCGCTATCCTTATGCTGAAAACAGACGAAATTCTCTCCACGATCCGAATGTTGCACGCCGAACATCTTGACGTTCGCGCCGTTACCATGGCTCTCAATCTGAACGACTGCGCCACTCCCAATGTCGATCAGATGTGCAAAAAGGTCTATCACAAGATCGTAACGCGCGCCAGCCGTCTCGTCGAAACGTGCGACGCAATCGGCGTTAAATACGGGATTCCTATTACAAATAAGCGACTTGCGATTTCCCCAGCGGCCAACCTGCTCGCGGGCCACAATAAATCTGCGGCAATTCAGCTTGCGAAAGCGCTCGACGCGGCCGGCAAACACTGCCGCGTCGACTTCGTAGGCGGCTTTTCCGCACTCGTTCAGAAGGGCGTTTGCGACGGCGCGCGCGTGCTCATCGACGCGCTCCCGGAAGCCCTGAATGAGACAGACTGCGTTTGCGCCTCGATTAACGCGGCCTCACGTAAGGCTGGTATCAATATGGACGCGCTCGACCTTCTGGGACAGAAGATTATCGATATCGCGAATCTGGACGCGAAAAACAACGGGTTCGCCGCCGCGAAGCTCGTCGTCTTTGCCAATATTCCAGACGACAACCCGTTCATGGCGGGCGCTTACATGGGCGCGGGCGAACCGGAAGCGGCGATCAATATTGGCGTTTCCGGGCCGGGCGTCGTTAAGAGCGCGCTTGAACGGCGCATTGCGCAAGCGCGTGAGACGGGCAAAAAGCTAACCCTCTCGGAACTCTCGGAAGAGATTAAGACGGCCAGTTTTCGCGTAACGCGAATCGGAGAGCTCATCGGGCGCGAAGTCGCCGAAAGCCTCGACACGCAGTTCGGCGTCGTCGACCTCTCGCTCGCGCCGACCCCCGCGATCGGCGACAGTATCGGCGAAATTCTGCAGACGCTCGGACTGGCGCACATCGGCGCGCCCGGTTCGACCGCGGCGATCGCCATGCTTAACGACGCGGTCAAGAAGGGCGGTCTCTTCGCGTCAAGTTCCGTCGGCGGGCTAAGCGGCGCGTTCATACCCGTTTCAGAAGACTCAGCTCTCTCCGCAGCCGCAGGCGCGGGCCATCTCTCGCTCGAAAAACTCGAGGCGATGACCGCCGTATGTTCCGTCGGGCTCGATATGATACTCATACCCGGCGACACGCCCCCCGAAACAATCGCCGGAATTATGGCCGACGAGTTGGCGATCGGCGTTATCAATAATAAGACGACGGCGACGCGCCTCGTTCCGATCCCGGGTAAAAAGGCGGGCGAAAAGGTCGAGTTCGGCGGGCTGTTCGGAGCCTCGCCCGTTATGGAAGTGCGCAACGTCGGCGCAAGTACGCAGTTCGTTAAGTTCGGCGGAAGAATCCCCGCCCCGCTCCAGTCGTACGGCAACTGACATATCGCCGTAACCGACGCTTAAAAGGCGCCGTTCTTGCGCAAGAACGGCGCTTTTTCTTTATCGAACGCGCGCCGGAAGACGCGGCGATCCGTTCACCGTTAGCGCAAGGAACCGCAGATGAAATTTTTGGAAAAGATAAGTTCTTTCTTTGGAAAATATATGGCGCTTGTCGTTCTGTCCGTCGCCGCGCTCGCGCTGCTGAAGCCGGAAACTTGTCTCTGGATCGATACGGCGTGGATAAACTATTTGCTCATGGTCATTATGTTCGGAATGGGCCTGACGCTCAAGTGGAGCGACTTCCACGTCGTCTTCGTGCGTCCGAAAGAGATCGTGATCGGGTGCGTCGCGCAATTCACCGTCATGCCGACTCTTGCGTTTGTAATTGGACATGCGTTTGGGTTCGAGACGGGGCTCCTTGCGGGCATGGTTTTGGTCGGAGCGTGTCCCGGGGGAACGTCCAGCAACGTCATTACTTACCTGAGCAAAGGAGACGTGGCTCTCTCGGTCGGCATGACGAGCGTCAATACGCTGCTGGCGCCTTTCTTTACGCCGGCGCTCGTCTACCTCTTTCTAAACGCGTACGTCGACGTCGATCTGGTTAAAATGTTCGTCGCGATCGCGGAAGTCGTTCTGATACCGATCGGGCTCGGCTGCGTCCTCAATAGATACTGGGGCCGCGCCGTCGGCCGGACGGTTCAAGTCCTTCCGGCGGTCTCCGTACTGGCGATTACCGCGATTGTGGCGGCCGTCGTGTCGCATAACGCCGCGCAAATTAAAGAGACGGGCGTTCTCGTGCTCCTCGCCGTCGCGCTTCATAATCTTCTCGGCTATCTGCTCGGATACTGCGCCGGCGTTCTGGGACGAACGACGACGGCGCGAAAGCGCGCTATCGCAATTGAGGTCGGCATGCAGAATTCCGGCCTGGCGACCTCGTTGGCGAAAACGGCGTTCCACGACCTGGCCTCCGCGACCGTGCCCGGCGCCGTATTCTCCGTCTGGCATAACGTGTCCGGCGCAATTCTCGCCTATATCTTCCGCCGCTTAGACGCCGCGAAAGAGTCGGACGCCGAAAAGGACGCGGCGAAAGACGGCGGGCTGAACGCGCAAACGCGCTGATACGCGTTCGGTTCGCCCAAACGGCAAAGCGGCAAGAAAAAACGCGCGGCGTCCCGATCGCTCGAGACGCCGCGCGCTTTCTTTGCGCAAGGGGCAATTCCGTTAAGATTCAAGTTCGGCGAAATTCTTCAGAATTCTCAATCCCACGTCCTGACTCTTTTCCGGGTGAAACTGCGTCGCAAAGACGTTGTTCCACGCAATAGAAGAGCAGAAATCGACGTTGTCGTAATTCGTCGTCGTAGCGACGATTTCCGGATCGGCCGGATCCACGTAGTACGAGTGAACGAAGTAGACGTAATCGGTCGGCTTGAGCCCGCGATAGATGGGAACGTCTTTCTTAAAGCTAAGGTCGTTCCAGCCCATGTGCGGAACGACGTATTGCGGATTTTCGGGGAATCGGCGCACCGTTCCTTTAAAGACGCCCAGACATTCCGTTCCGCCGTTCTCCTCGCTGCTCTCGAAGAGAGCCTGAAAACCTAAACAAATACCTAAAAACGGCTTGCCAATCTCAATCGACTTATAGATCGTATCGACGAGCTTCGTCCGTTTGAGTTCGGCGACCGCGTCCGCAATTGCGCCGACGCCCGGCAGGACGATCTTGTCGGCGCGCTCGGCGACGCTCGCGTCCGACGTAATCGCCGCGTCGACGCCGAGCCGTTCAAACGCCTTCTGAACGCTGCGAAGATTCCCCATGCCGTAATCGATAATCGCGATCATAAACGGTAAACTCCGGTGTAAAAAGCCGGCTGCGCTCCGGCGGAACCGAAGCGCGCCCTATCCTAAACGCGCGGCGCGCGGCGAATCATTCCAGAGGTTTAAACACAAAACCGGTAATGAGTTTCGGATAGAAATACGTGCTCTTGGCGGGCATGCGTTCGCGTACCATGGAGCAGTCTTCGATCTGCTGAACGGTCGCGGGCATAACGAGCGCGGCGAGCGGATAGTTTTCCGGTTCGTTTTTGAGCGTGGCGGCGACTTCCGCGACGTCGTGAACGTACTTCGGCTTTTCGTGCCCTTTGAGTTCCAGAAGCGTGTCGATCACCAGCGAATGCAGAATCGCGACGCCGAGCGACCGCCATTCCGGCTGATGGTCCGCGGCGACTTCGTCCATCTTTTTGCGGCCCGCGTCCGTGAGCTGAATGAGGCTCCAGACGCCGTCCTGGCCCGTAAAGAGCGCCATGGTCCCCTGGTCGTTCATCTTCTCGATGAGCGCCCACGCGGCCTGCGCGCTGTTGATTCCGTTGCCGACGGTCGTAATGCGGAAGTATTCGCCAAGCTTCGCCTGAAGATCCGCCTGCGACATGGCGCGGACGTTCGGGAACAGCCGGTGCGTCGGAAGAACGATGAGACCGGGATCTTCCATAGCGACGCAAACCATGAGCACGTGATTCGCCGGATGATTCGTCGTAAGGAGACCTTGTTGAGCGATCTGCTTGCGGTAGTTGCAAGCAGTTTCGTAACGGTGATGTCCGTCGGCGATAAAGATCGGCTTCGGGCCCATGAGCTTAACGACTTTCCCGACGACGTCCTGATCGTCGACGATCCACATGCGGTTGATTACGCCGTTGCGGTCCGTCGCTTCGAGCGGCGTTTCGCCGAGAATCGCTTCTTCGAGGATATTCTGGACTTCGTTGTTCTCGTCCGGATAGAGCCCGAAAATCTGGCTGAAATTCGTCTTGCACGTCGTCGTGAGCATGAGCCGGTCCTGCTTCGGGCCGCTCATCGTGAGCTCGTGCGGGAAGACCATTCCTTCGCCGAACGGAACCGCTTCGCAGCCGCACATAAATCCTTTGCGGCAGTATTCGCGGCCGTTGACCGTAAAGATTTGATGATAGACGTAAAGGGACGGCTTGGAATCCTTTACGAGAACGCCGGATTCTTTCCAATCCTTCAGGACGCGCGCGCTGCGCGTATAGCGGTTGTTGTGCGCGTCGTCGGTGGGAAGCTTTTTATTGAGAATAAGACGAACGACGTTGTTTTCGTGTTTCGCGTAAAGTTCGTCCTGCTCTTCAGGACTGATGACGTCGTACGGAGGGGCGACGACGTCGCTCAAATTGCCGACTTGCGCGAGATTGTAACGCAACCCCTCAAAAGGCATAATATTAGGCACGGTAAACTCCTCTTATATACGGTGAACGCCAAATATTGGCGGCGTTTGTCTAATTGAGACCGGGCGAACGCGGAATCGCGCGCCCGAGGCTTAATAACGGTAAAATTCCGGCTTGAAAGGCCCTTCGACCGGCACGCCGAGATAATCGGCCTGCTTTTGGGTAAGCGTCGACAGCTTAACGCCGAGTTGGGCTAGGTGCAGCCGCGCGACTTCTTCGTCGAGTTTCTTCGGAAGAAGATGCACGCCAAGCGGATACTTCTCGTTTTCCGTCCACAGCGCGATCTGCGCCAAAACCTGATTGGTAAACGAGTTCGACATAACGAACGACGGATGGCCGGTCGCGCAGCCGAGATTGACGAGCCGCCCTTCGGCGAGCAGAATGACGGAACGTCCCGTCGGGAACGTATATCGGTCGACGAGCGGCTTAATCTGCGTCTTAACTATGCCCGGATACGCCTCGAGACCGGCGACGTCGATTTCGCAGTCGAAGTGCCCGATATTGCAGACGATCGCGTCGTTCTTCATGCGCGCCATCTGCTCGACGGAAATAATATCGCAGCATCCGGTCGTGGTAACAAAAATGGAACCGCGCTCGCACGCGTCGTCCATCGTCGTCACTTCAAATCCTTCCATCGCCGCCTGCAGCGCGCAGATGGGGTCGATTTCCGTAATGAGAACGCGCGCGCCGTACGAACGAAGCGAATGCGCGCAGCCCTTCCCGACGTCGCCGTAGCCCGCGACTACGGCGACCTTGCCCGCGATCATGACGTCGGTCGCGCGCTTGATTCCGTCGACGAGCGACTCGCGGCAGCCGTACAGATTGTCAAATTTGCTCTTCGTTACGCTGTCGTTGACGTTAATCGCGGGAATCTTGAGTTCGCCGCGCGCGTGCATTTGATAGAGCCGGTGAACGCCCGTGGTCGTCTCTTCGGAAATCCCTTTGACGCCCCCGATAATATCGGCGTGTTCCGGCTTGTGAATGCAGAGCGTGAGATCGCCCCCGTCGTCGACGATCATATTGAGAGGCTGGCCGTCGGGAAAATAGAGCGTCTGTTCGATACACCAATCGTATTCTTCGTCGGTCTCCCCTTTCCAGGCGTAGACCGGAACGCCGGCGGCGGCGATTGCGGCGGCGGCGTGATCCTGAGTCGAGAACTTATTGCAGCTTGCCCAGCAGATTTCGGCGCCGAGCGCCTTGAGCGTTTCGATTAAGACGGCGGTCTGAATCGTCATGTGCAAACTGCCGGCGATTCGCGCGCCGCGAAGGGGCTGGCTGGGACCGTACTTCTTACGGAGCGCCATCAAACCGGGCATTTCGTTTTCCGCGAGCATGATCTCCTTGCGGCCCCAATCGGCAAGGGACATATCGGCGACTTTATAGGGAAGCTTTTCCATAACGCGTTCTAATAACTTCTTCTTACTTACGGGACGTTTCGGGCGCGAGCCCTGCGGCTGTCGGACATGGCGCCCATCCCAGACATTATACTCCGTTTTCCTATTTCCGACATAGGGGCGCTTTAATAACGCGCGCCTTCCTCCAGCTCGGAGGTAAGCGCGTGCCCATGCTCAGAACAGCAGTGGTCGTGCCGAACGAGCCGCACGTCCGCGCTGTAAAGCTGTCTGACAAGCTCGCCGTTTAATTCCGACGTCGGATGGATGTGAACGAACTGATTGACGCAAACGACGCTGTCGACGAGTTTCGAGACGACGCCGAGATCGTGCGACGCCATAATAATAGACGCGGATCGGTTAAGATCGGAGAGAAGTTCGTAGAACCGTTCGGCGTTGGCGGGGTCGACGTTGTTTGTCGGCTCGTCGAGTACAAGCAGGTCCGGATCCGAGCAGAGCGCTCTTGCGATGAGTACGCGCTGCCGCTGTCCGCCGGAGAGGTCGCCGAAAGATTTGCGCGAAAGGTCGGCGACTTGCATCTTCTCGAGCGCGGCGAGCGCGCGCTCTTTATCCTGTCTGGCGAATCGCTGAAACCAAAGCCGCTTCTTCGGGCCTTTTGCGCCTCCCGACGCGCTCGGAACGCCAAAACGGCCCGCAAGCGTTACGTCGAGAACGCTGATCGGAAAGTTGAAATCGACGCGCGCCTGCTGCGGAGCATACCCGACGCGATAGCGCGATTGCTCCGGCGATTCGCCGAAAAGCAGAACGGAGCCCGTTTGCGGCTTGAGAAGACCGAGAAGGAGTTTTATGAGCGTAGATTTTCCCCCGCCGTTCGGACCGACGAGCGAAACGAATTCCCCCCGAGGAATCGTGAGCGTAACGTCCTGGACCGCCGGTTTGGAGTTGACGCCGTAAGTATAGGAAACGTTTTTAAATTGAATCATTGCGGACATAAATCCTCCCTGCGAACGCGCGGCGAGCCGCCGCGCTTTTATTGTCCCGCTTTAAGAAGCTCTATGAAGCCCCCCCCCGGCTAAAAATTTCCCGGCCTGTTGATAAAGGGCGCCGTCGGTGGTAGAATGGAGTGGAACGTCGGGGCTCGCGCGAGTCCGTCTGTCCTACTTACCGCGGCCCGTGTTTCGGCGCCGCCGCGGCGTTCAGTCGACAACGTCTGTGTATTTAGCGCTTCGAGCGTTTTCATGCCCAAAAAAACCAGCAAATCAAACGATATTCCCCCGTCAGGAATCGGCTCTGGAATCGACCGTCTTCCTCCGTGCAATCCGGACGCGGAACGCGGCGTTATCGGGGCTATTCTTTTAGATCCGCGGCTGTGCGACGACGTGGCGACGATCGTCCGACCGCAAGACTTTTATTTGGAAAGAAACGCTCGGATTTACCGCCGTCTGCTCGAAATGAACGCGGCGGCGTCCGGAATCGACCTTACCCTGCTCGTTGAGAATCTCCGCTCGAGCGGCGAACTTGTCGAAATCGGCGGCGAAGAGTATCTCGCGGAACTCATGACGTCCGTTCAGGTTACCGCGCACGCCGTCTACTACGCCAAAATTGTACAGCAGAACGCGATTCGCCGACAGCTCATTCAAACGTGCGAACAGATCCTCAATAAATCGTACGATCCCGAAACCCAGCCGAAACAGCTCGTCTCGCAAGCCGAAGAGAAAATCTTCGCCATTAACGACGATCGCGGAACCGAACGCATTCAGCCGATGCACGACCTCATGCAAGACGTCTTCCATATTATCGACGCGCGCGCGGAAGGGAGTATCGGAGGAGTCGCGACTGGATTTATCGATCTCGACCGGATGCTCGGAGGACTGCACGGTTCCGAACTTATTATTCTCGCGGCGCGCCCTTCAATGGGAAAAACGGCGCTCGCGACAAATATCGCCGATTACGTCGCCGTCGTCTCGCGGGAGCCCGTTCTCTTCTTCAGCTTAGAAATGGCGAAAACGGAACTCGCGCTCCGTATGCTGTGCGCAAGGGGTCGAATTCCCGGCATGCATCTGCGCGGGTCCCTCTCGAGGCGCGAACAGGAGAATTTCGGAAAGGCCGCAAACGATCTGAGCGAAGCGCCGATCTATATTGACGACACTTCGTCGCACACCGTCACGGAAATTGGCGCGGTTGCGCGGCGGCTCAAACGTCAGGTGGGACTGAGTCTCATTATTATCGACTATCTTGGACTTATCGAACCGGACAATTCGCTCGATCCCCGTCAGGAACAGGTCGCCAAAATAGCGCGGCGGCTTAAAGGGCTTGCGCGCGAACTCAACGTTCCGGTCCTGTGTCTGGCCCAGCTTAACCGTATGGCCGAAATGACGAAGGACAACCGTCCCCGCCTGAGCCATCTTCGCGAATCCGGCGCAATTGAACAGGACGCCGACGTCGTTATGTTCGTCCATCGCGAAGAATACTACCATTCGAAAGAAGAGGTTCAGGAAAAAGGCCTCGGAGGAGTTGCGGAAGTCATTGTCGCGAAACAGCGCAACGGGCCGGTCGGCGACGTAAAACTGGCGTGGGTCGGCAAATACACGCTCTTTGCCAATCTCGGCGAAGGAGAGGAACCGGAAGCGTACAGCGAGTTCAACAGTTACGACGAATCCGGAAGCGAAGCCGACGACTACTAATCCGGTCGCGCGGCGTTCAGACGTCTAAGGTAGCAAGAAGATGAGAGCGTTAGTAACAGGCGGAGGAGGTTTTTTGGGTCTCTACCTCGTCGAGCGGCTTGTCGCCGACGGGGTAGAAACGAGAACGTTCTGCCGACACGAACACGACGAACTCAAACGGTTGGGCGTCGATCAGCGGCTCGGGGATCTTCGGTCGTTTGACGACGTGTCCAGCGCGTGCAAAGATTGCGACGTCGTCTATCATATAGCGGCGTTTCCGAGTATCGTTATGGATCCTCGGCCCTACTACGAAACCAACGTTCTCGGCACGAAAAACGTACTCGCCGCTTGTCTTAAAAACAAAGCGCGCAAGCTTGTCTATACGAGCACGCAATGCGTCGCCAACACGGTTGAGTCGCAAGAGGGCGTCGACGAGTCGGTTCCGTTCGCGCCCCAATGGCTCGGCTGGTACCAGATGACAAAGGCGATTGCGGAACAGTTTGTGCGCGCTGCAAATTACGCCCCCTGGACCGACGACTACGACTTCGGAGGCGTCGACCTCTCGGAATCGCAGTTCCGTTCCCTGAAGACGAAATTCACGTTCCCGTCCCCCAAACGCGATCCATATCGCGAAGACTCGCTCATGACCGTCGCGCTCCGGCCGCACCTCATCTGGGGACCGCGCGACCGCAATCTCGTTCCGCGTCTGATTCAGCGCGCGCGCGCCGGCAAACTCACTCGCGTTGGCGACGGCTCCAATCTTCTCTCGACCATCTACGTCCAGAACGCGGCCGACGCCCATAAACGCGCGGCCGACGCGCTCGAACCCGGCGGGTCCGTCCCCGGTTCCGTCTACTACATCGCTCAGGAAAAGCCGCTCAACTGCTGGAAGTGGATCGACGAAATTCTGGCGCTCGTCGGAGAGCCGCCTGTCAGCCGAAGTCTCTCGTTTAAAACGGCGTGGTTTATCGGGTCCATACTCGAAAAGACGTACCGGATTCTAAGAAAGAAAGGCGAGCCGGTCATGACGCGGTTCCTGGCCACGCAGCTCGCGAAATCCTACTGGTTCGACACAACCCGTGCGAAAAAAGAGCTGGGGTTCGCGCCCGCCGTTTCAACGGAAGAGGGAATGCGGCTTATGGGAGAAGATTTGCGCGAACGGTTCGCGTAAAAAGCAAACGTTCGCGTCGCTCCAAAAAGAAAGCCGCCGTCTGCGCAATTTCGCGGACGGCGGCCGTTTTTTATCCAAAAGCGCGACGCGTCAATCACTCTTCGACGACGCGTTCTTTCGCCGCTTTAATGAGCATGGGGACAATCTCGTTGAGATCGCCGACAATACTGTAGTGCGCAATCGAGAAGATCGGCGCGGTCGGATCGTTATTGATCGCGATAATCTTCGCCGATTCCTGCATGCCGACGCGATGCTGAACGGCGCCGCTGATTCCGATCGCGATATAGAGCGCAGGCCGGACGGTCGTGCCGGTCTGACCCACTTGATAATCGCGGTCGACGTATCCGCCGTCGACGGCCGCGCGGCTCGCTCCGACCGCTCCGCCAAGCGCGTTGGCGAGTTCGAAGATCATTTTGAAGTTTTCTTTGCTTCCAACGCCGCCTCCGCCGGCAACGACAATGCGCGCGCCTTTCAAATCGACCTTCTTCTCTTCAACAAAGCGTTCGATTACCTCGACGACGAGAAGTTCGGCGGGAATCTCGACCTTTTCGGAAACGACTTCGCCGACGCGCTTTTCGTCCGCGTCTTTCTTCGGAAAGACGCCTTCGCGAACGGTCGCCATCTGCGGCCACTGTTCCGGGTTGATAATCGTCGCGACGATATTGCCGCCGAACGCCGGGCGAATCTGAAGGAGCAGATTCTTGCGCGTCTCTTTCGTTTTCGGATCCACGACGTCGGAGATTTGCAGATCGGTGCAGTCGGCGGTCAGGCCGGAACGCGTCATGGACGCGATGCGCGGCGCAACGTCGCGCCCGATCGGGGACGCGCCGTAGAGTACGATCTGCGGCTCGTACTTATTGATCATCTCGTTAATGACGTACGCGTAAGGCGCGCTCGTAAACCGCGCGAGATTCTTATCGTTAACGACGTAAACCTTGTCCGCGCCGTACGCGTAAAGCGTACTCGCGAGAGAGGCGACGTTGTATCCGAGTAAAACGGCGCCGACCTTAACGCCCAATTTATCTGCAAGTTCGCGGGCCTTGCCGCAAAGCTCCAGCGTAACGTCCGCCAGCGCCCCGTCTTCCTGCTCGACAAAAACCCAAACCTCGCCTTGGGGATTGTTTCTACTCATATAAAAAGTCCTGAATCGTTATCTTTTCGTTTTCGTACCGTTCGCGCCGTACTCCGGCGCGCCCCAAGATCAACCCAAAGCGCGGTCTTTAACCAGTTCGGAAATGAGCCCGCGAACGCCCTCTTCAGTAGGAGCCACATTGACAGAGCCCTCTTTCTTAAGAACGATCGACTGGACGTTAAAGACTTTCGTGGGAGAGCCCGCCAAACCGCAGCGGCTCAGATCCGCGCCAATGTCGTCGAGAGACCATTGCTCAAGCCGGTCTTCGTCGCGAAGCGTCTCGCCCTCTTTGACTTCAAGCGGAACCCTCTTGTGCTTATTGCGCATAACGCGAATCGCCGCCTGAGGACGCGGCTCGTTCGCCTCTTCGACAACGGTCGCAAGAAGCGGGAGTTTCGCGCGAACGACTTCCCAACCGTTGCCAAGCGCGCGTCGAATCGTCGCGAAGCCGTCTTTGACGTCGATAATTTCCGTAAGGTACGCGACCTGAGGAACGCCCAGTTTCTCAGCGCACTGAGGACCGGTCTGCGCCGTGTCCCCGTCGATCGCCTGACGCCCGCAGAAGACAAAATCGAATTCCCCGACCGTCTTAACGGCCTGTGACAGAATATAACTCGTCGCAAGCGTGTCGCTGCCGCCCGCGCGACGGTCCGTGACCAAAATAGCGCGGTCCGCTCCCCGATAGAGGCAATCGCGTAAAACGTCCGCCGCTTTCGGCGGCCCCATCGAGACGACTGTGACCGTGCCGCCAAACCGATCTTTAACTTCGAGCGCCGCTTCAAGCGCGCTGAGGTCTTCCGGATTGAAGATCGTCGGAAGCGCGGCGCGGTTCACCGTCCCGTCTTCCTTCATAGCGGAGCCGGTTATGTTGGACGTGTCGGGCACTTGTTTTACCAACACGATCGAGCGATAAGAGGACACTGGAACTCCTTTACTGTCTGTTTGCGCGCGCTCAAACGAAAGGTTTCGCGACGTCGAGCGCGGTGTTCGTCCAACGCGCCGCCGAGGCCGTCCCCGCGCGACGCGATTCGTTTAATTTAACCATACCCGGGCTCACGGTCAAGCGCCGGA
>CAMNJU010000035.1 GCA_946541595.1 uncultured Planctomycetales bacterium | reverse complement strand
CCGCGCAGCGCATGCCGAGCCCGAATTCCGCGTTGTCTTCGAAGAGGCTGTTGCCCCAGGCCGGGCCGTGCCCCTCCGCGTTCGTCGTATAAGGCGTCGTCGGAAGGTTGCCGCCGTAAATCGAGGAGCATCCGGTCGCGTTCGCGACGAGCATGCGGTCGCCGAAGAGCTGCGTAACGAGCTTGACGTAAGGCGTTTCGCCGCAGCCCGCGCAGGAGCCGGAGAATTCAAAGAGCGGGAGAAGGAGCTGCGAGCCCTTGACCGTGTCGACCTTGACCTTCGAGCGGTCGTAGTCGGGCAGCGTGAGGAAGTAATCCCAGTTCGCGCGTTCGGCGTCGAGGTGCGCGAGTTGGTTTTCCATATTGATCGCCTTTTTGCCCTCTTCCGTCTTGCTCTTGGCCGGGCAGACCATCGTGCACATGCCGCAGCCGGTGCAGTCGTCCGGCGCGATCTGGAGACGGAACTGTTTCCCTTCGAATTCCTTCGTCTTGGCGGGCACGGTCGCGAAGGTTTCGGGCGCGTTGGGGGCGTCGTCGAAGATCTTCATGCGGATCGCGGCGTGCGGGCAGACGAGCGAGCAGTTTCCGCACTGGATACAGACGTCCGGGCTCCAGATCGGGATATCGATGGCGATGGAGCGCTTTTCGTACTTGGTCGTTCCGGTCGGGAAGGTGCCGTCGGCGGTCGGGAGCATGTCTTTGGTCGTGAGCTCTTCGCCGCGCGCGTCCATAATGGTTCCGAGAATATTCTTAACGTACTCGGGCGCGTCGTCGGCGACGGCGCCGCGAACGCCGGTAATGCGGTGGAACGTCGAGGTGACTTTGCCCGGGACTTTGACTTCCTGAAGCGCGGCGAGCGAGGAGTCGACCGCCTTGAAGTTCTTTTCGACGATTTCCGGACCCTTCTTGCCGTAAACCTTCTGGATACCGGCCT
Organism: uncultured Planctomycetales bacterium; assembly: GCA_946541595.1. Lineage (GTDB taxonomy): Bacteria > Planctomycetota > Planctomycetia > Pirellulales > Thermoguttaceae > RUG369. Next base: position 21,493 of record CAMNJU010000035.1, on the reverse strand, counting down.
TAATGCGTTCGATACCTTCGTCGACGGGCATGAATTCGCCGAGCTTGAAGAAGCACGTTTCCATGACCGTGTTGATGCGTCCGCCCATGCCCGCGGCTTTCGCGACGGAGACCGCGTCGACGACGTAGAACTTCAGTTCTTTGTCGATGATTTCCTGCTGCAGTTCGATCGGGAGGTGATCCCAGACTTCGTCGGCGCTGTAAGGCGCGTTGAGCAGGAAGGTTCCGCCCTTGACAATCGGGCCGAGCATATCGACTTTGGTCGTGAAGACGAACTGATGGCACGCGACGAAGTTCGCGGAGTAGATGAGGTAGGAGCCTTTAATCGGGCGCGGCGAGAAGCGCAGGTGGGAGATCGTAACGGCGCCGGCCTTTTTGGAGTCGTAGACGAAGTAGCCTTGGCTGTAGTTCGGGGTGTATTCGCCGACGATCTTGGTCGTTTCTTTGTTCGCGCCGACGGTGCCGTCGCTTCCGAGCCCGTAGAAGATGCAGCGGCGGACGTCGTCTTTTTCCGTCTGGAAGTTCGGATCGTAATCGACGCTCAAATTGGTGAGGTCGTCTTTGATACCGACGGTAAAGCTGTTTTTGATCGTTCCGTTTTCAAGCGCGTCGTAAACGCCCTTAACCATAGCGGGCGTGAAGTCTTTGGACGCAAGTCCGAAGCGGCCGCCGTAAATCTTCGGAAGCTGACCTTCCCAGAGCTGCGCCATCGTGGAGACGACGTCGAGATAAAGCGGTTCGCCCGTCGCGCCCGGTTCCTTCGTGCGGTCGAGAACGGCGATGCGCTTGACCGATTTCGGAAGCGCTTTAACGAACGCTTCGCCGCAGAACGGACGGTAGAGGCGGACGTTGACGAGACCGACGTTCTTATCGGCTCCGACGTAGTCGAGATATTCTTCGACGACGCCCGCGCCGCTCGCCATAACGACAATGACGTTTTCCGCGTTCGGATCGCCGAAGTAATCGAACAGATGATACTGACGTCCGGTGAGTTTCGCGAATTTGTCCATTTCCGCCTGAACGATTTCAGGAACGGCGGCGTAGACCGGGTTGGAGGCTTCGCGCGCCTGGAAGTAGACGTCGGAGTTCTGGGCGGTTCCGCGAATGAACGGCTTCGAAGGATTGAGCGCGCGTTCGCGGAAGTTTTTGATCAGATCGACGTCGAACATTTGTCGCACGACGTCTTCGGAGATCTTTTCGAGCTTGTTGACTTCGTGAGACGTGCGGAACCCGTCGAAGAAGTGAACGAACGGAACCCTCGCTTTATGGGTGGCGGCGTAGGAAACGAGCGCGAGGTCGTGCGTTTCCTGAACGGATCCGGCGGCGAGCATTGCCCAACCGCAGGATCGGGTCGCCATGACGTCGGAATGGTCGCCGAAAATGGAGAGCGCGTGGGTCGCGACGCAGCGCGCGGTAACGTGGAAGACGGTCGGGGTCTGTTCGCCGGCGATCTTGAACATGTCGGGAATCATGAGGAGCAGGCCCTGCGACGCGGTGAACGTGCAGGTCAGCGCGCCGGCCTGAAGGGAGCCGTGAACCGCGCCGACGGCGCCGGCTTCGCTTTGCATTTCCACAATTTGGGGAATCGTGCCAAAGAGATTTTTCTTTCCTTTGGCCGCCCAATCGTCGGTAAGTTCGCCCATCGTGGAAGACGGGGTGATCGGGTAAATAGCCATAACTTCGTTGCAAAGATGCGCGATCATCGCAGCGGCTTCATTACCGTCGCACATTACAAAGCGTTTTTCATCGCTCACTGTAGGTCTCCTCTACAAAAACATTAAAAACTGGCGGCAAAGCGCCAAATATGACAGGGGTTCTCGTTCACGCGTTCAGAAAGAGCCGTCGCGCGCGGCGGGGGCCTCGGACGTCGCGTCGCGCGCCCCGCGCAGGACCTGAAAACGCAAACGATTGTTTCCGTTTATCGGCTGATTCTTCTTTCGCTATGCAGCAACCGGTCGCGAAGCTTACTGCGGCGGCCGACCGCATGCCGAATTTATTCCGGTAATTCTAACCGGACGCCCGCTTTCTTCAAGTGGGGGCGCGCATTTCTTTTCGCGCCGTTTCAACTTGTCGCGGAGCGTGTTCAACCGTATTTTTTCGCGATTTTTTAACTGGAGTGGGATTGCGCGCGCGTGCGCCCACTTTCGGCTTTTCTATTTTTGGGTAGGGAAAGAGAGAATAAAATGTTTTGACTGTTTAGGAAGAATATACAAGACGGGGAGAATAGAAAAAACGCAAAGCGCGCCGTGCGGCTCCCACATAGGCATTCTTTAGTATACTTTAGTGAATTAGCGGAAAAAATCGCTATTTTTTTCTCCATTAGGTTGAAATATTTCGGCGGAGGCTGTATAATATCGGGGCGCATTAAGGCTGCGCGGGACGGCGGTTCCCGCAGAGCTTGAGGCGGCGCACGGCGCGGGCATAAGCCCGTACAGCCGCGAGGGATCGCGGAAAAAACGCGCGCTAAGTCTGTCGCGCTAACGACATGTAGAAGCGGTAGGACGAAATTGACGCGGATTCGCGTCAAGGGCGTTCCCACCGTTTTTGTGTTAAATAGGGACGCGCGCGCGTTCGGCGGCAGACGGAAATTTGGACATTAGGGAACAAGAAAGAAAGCGGTAACGAGAATGGCTGATGAACGGATTGATCCCGCGTTTGACGTCGTGGACGTCGACGACTCGATGATCTCAAGTCTGCGCAATTTATTGGAAGCCTGGTGCAAGCACATAGCCGTCCTTACGGTCGGCATGCGCGAACTGGGCCGACAGAACGCGTTGGTCGACGCTTTTCTCCTTGAAGCGCTCGAAATAACCTCGAGCGGCGTCGTTGCCGACGCCAAGACGCTCACGAAGAAGTGCACGGCGGCCGACGTCGTGTATCAGCTCGCGTCGTTCTTGAGCGCGCCCGCGGAAGGCGAAACGCCGGAAGACCGCAAAGAGGCGGAAGATCAGTTCCGCGCGGCGCTCGACGGCGTCGCCGACCCGACCGAAGAGACGGTTCAGGCGTCGGCGGCGAACGGGGCCGAACTTTCCGACGCTCGTTTCCGTCAGGAGCTCGGCGAGACGGCGTACGGCTTGCATAAGACGATTTTCGCGGGCCTTCAGGGCGTCGCCACCGTTTTGCGCGCCGAAATTTCGCTCGCGGCCGACTGCCGCACGAAGCGCGAATTTGAGGCGGAGGGGCTTCGCGCGCGCATTAACTCGCTGCGCAAACGCGTTAAGAAAGAGAAAGAGCTCCGCGAAGAATTGCTCGTTCAGCTTGAAGCGCTCGACGCGGAAATCGCGTCTTGGCGCCAGAAAGAGCGCGAGGCGCTCGACGGCGTCGCCGACGTCCTGGCGTTCCTGTCGACCAATTCGACCGATCCTAACGAGCTTGTCGAAGCTCTTGTTAAGGTCGGCGGTCTGGCTGTTCTCGCGTTCGATATTTACGAGCTCAGCGCGCGCTATATGTTTGGCGAACCTGTGCCCGCGAGCGTTCGCAGAACGCCGTTGGAAGGCCGCTGCGTTCTCTTTGTCGGCGACGACTACAGCAAGCTCAGGGAACTTCTCGAACGCGCCGCGTTTAACGAGCTCAACGTCTGGACGTACGGCGAAGGGATTTCTGCGCACTCGCTGCCTGAATTTTCGAAGTACCGGCGGCTCGTCGGCCATTACGGCGGCTCGCGCTGCAATCAGAACAAAGAGCTCGGCGGGTTCCCCGGCTCGATCGTCGTGGCGTCCGGCCCGTTCGACGAGCCGACCGGCGACTACGCCGACTACGTCTTTGCCGTCGAGCCGACTCGCTGGGACGGCGTCGCTGTGATTCCGCGCAAAGAAGACGGTTCGCTCGACCTTGACGCCGTCGTTAAAGGGGCGGTCGATTCGTCCGGGTTCTTTAAGAGCCGCGGCCCTGTCGCGAAGACGCCGGTCGGATTTGGCGGCGAGCAGCTCGCGAGTCTGGTCGAGAAGCTCGCGCGCGCTTACCGCGTCGGCGCGCTCAAACGCGTCGTCGCTATCGGCGGCGACGACACGCCCTCGCCGGAGCAGGATTTCTATACCAAAATGCACGCCCTGCTCCCGAAGCAGACGATTACGCTTACCTTTGGCGACGTGAAGTTCCGAATCAACTCCGAACTTGACCCGCCCACCGACTACGGCGCGCCCCGACTCATCGATCTTGGCCGCGTGCGCGATATGAACGCGACGCTCCGGTTCGCCGCCGAGCTCAACCGTGAGCTCGATAAGACGCCGGCGACGTCGCCGGTCTCCTTCTACGCGAGTCTTTGGGGCGAGAAGTCGGTCGCCTGCTTCCTCGCGATGTGCGCGTCGGGCTACCGCGAGGTCGCGGTCGGGCCCTATCGTCCGACCGTCTGGAACGACGAGATCGTCGCGCTCCTGCGCGAGAAGCTGGGCGTGAGGCTCGTTGGGGATCCTTCCGCGGAAGCGTATGCGGAACCTGCGGCTTAGTTGATAAGCGTTGAACGGAACGGCGCCGGGAGCAATTCTCGGCGGCGTTCTTTTTTTATTGCGGATTAGCGCGGCGGTTGCGCTCTTTGCCGCGCGGCGGCGCGGCGCTCCCCGGAAGTCGGGAAAATGGTCTCTTCGTCGCGCGCGCTCTTGTTGCGAGGCTCGTTTATGGTTCGGTCTTGTTTTCGCGCCGCTCTTGTCGTCTTTGCGGCGTTTGTTTGGGTCTTTCCGGCGTTTGCGTCCGATTCCGTTTCGGTTGTTTCGCCGAACGGGGCTGTCGCGGTTACCGTTACGGTCGGGCCTGACGCGCGCTATTCCCTGACGTACGGGGGAACGGCCGTTCTGAAAAGCTCAAAGCTCGGCCTGACCTTTCATGGCGCGGAACCTTTTGGCGCGCTGAAACTTATTGGCTGTTCGACGCGCGAGATCGACGAGACGTGGCGCCTGACGTGCGGCCGCAAATCGAGTTACGCCGACCGCTGCGTCGAGACGGCGCTCGACTTACAGGAAGAGAACGCGCCCGGCAGGAAACTGCGCGTTATTGTTCGCGCGTACGACGGCGGCGCCGCGCTGCGGTACGCGATCCCGGAGGACGCGGGCGTATTCGACGCGCAAAACGAATTCTGCGTCGAGTCGGAAGAGACCGAGTTCGCGTTCGAAAAAGATTGCGACGTCTGGGCCGCGTTCTTTAACGGCTTCGCTTCCAATCACGAAGGGAATTTCCAAAAGAAGAAACTCTCGGACATTAAGCCCGACTCTTTCGTTGGGCTTCCGCTCGTCGTACTCGGAGACGGATTCGCGGCCGCGCTCACGCAGTCGGATCTGCTCGATTGGTCGGGCGTCCAGTTCCGCGCGTCCGACGCCCCTTTGACCCTGCGAACGCTCCTTGCTCCGCGCGACGATAAACGCGGCTGCGTCGTTCGGCGCGGCCCCGCGCTCTCGCCGTGGCGCGTCGTTATTCTCGGCAAGACGCCGATCGACCTTGTCAACAACGCGGACGTCGTTCTCAATACGGCGTCCCCGTGCGAGATCGACGACTCGTGGATTAAGCCCGGCAATTCCGCGTGGGACTGGTGGGCGCCGAAAGGCTCGCGCGAGATCTCAAACCGCGCTGTGCGGGAATTTATCGACTTCGCCGCCGACATGAAGTGGGACTACGCGCTCGTCGACGCCGGATGGTATCTTCGCGACGGGAAGAACGTCAAAACAGGGCCGGACGGACTTGTCGTCCGCGACGGTTTCGACGTGCCCGAGCTGGTGGAATACGGCCGCGCAAAGGGCGTCGGCCTGCTCCTGTGGATCGACTGGCCGGATCTCGTTCAAGTCGATCCGCGCAAGACGCTTAAGCGCTGCTCCGACTGGGGCGTCGCCGGCGTTAAGATCGACCACATGAACTCTCATTCGCAGGAGACGGTCGCCAGTTTAACGGAAACGGTCCGCGCCGCCGCAGAATACAAGCTACTCGTGAATTTTCACGGAATGTACGAGCCGACCGGTATGGAACGCACGCTCCCGAACCAGATTACGCGCGAAGGGATTTACGGGAACGAATATTTTCGCGGGCGCGCGATTTCTCAGACGCTTGTCGCCGCGCTTCCGTATACGCGCTGCCTCATTGGCCCGGGCGACTATACGCCGGGCGGATTCCGCAATACGCACTTGGAGACGTACCGGCCGCTCAAAGAGCAGACGGGCGCAAACGCGTCGACCGAAGTCGTCGGCACGCGCGCGCACGAGCTGGCGCTCTGCATGCTCTTGGATTCGCCGCTGCGCTGTCTGTGCGATCTGCCGCGCGTCTATAAAGATCAGCCCGGCTTGGAATATCTGCGCGCGCTCCCCGCGACTTGGGACGAGACCGTCGCGCTCGACGGCGCTATTGGCGAATTTTACGTCGCTGCGCGCCGGTCGGGCGAGGACTGGTATCTTTCAGGCATAACGAACGAACGGCCGCGCGCGTTTGCCGTAACGCTCGATTTCCTCGACGACGGCGCGAGTTACGACGCGGCGATCTACGCCGACGCGCCCGAATCGGACGCCGACGCGGCCGCGATCGACATAACGTCCAAGACGGTCGTAAAGGGCGAAGCGCTGACCTTTACCGCGGTCCGCGACGGCGGATGGAACGCGGTTCTGAAAAGAAAGCGATAGCGCGAACGCTCAGGTTCCCTTTGCGAACGCGGAAGTTAGATAGGCGGCGAAGATTACATGAAATTTTTTACCGGTCGATTTTTACCCTTTTGGGGCGCGTTTCTGGCGACCGTCCTCTTTTGGGCGTCGCTCTTTTCCGCGACTCACGCGTATATGAAGTACGCCGTCTTTGCCGTTCCGGCGATCTGGTCGGCGCTGGCGCTCCGCTCCCGGCGCGAAGAACAAGAGGAATCCGCGCGTCCGAAAGGGTTCTGGCGCCGCGTCGGCCGGCGGCTGGCCGGAGAGTACGCGCAGTATTGGTACGCGTGGACCGCTTTTTGGCTCCTTACCGTCCACTGGGTCTCCTATCCTCATCCTGCGACGCGGCTTGGCTGGCTCGCGCTGTCGGCGTATCTTGGCTGCTATCTTCCGCTCTTTATCGGCGCGTGCCGCGCCTGGACGCGTTGGCTCCGGTTGCCCATTTGGCTTGCCGCGCCCGTGAGCTGGGTCGCGATCGAGTGGCTGCGCAATCGCGTTTTCGGCGGCTTTTCGTTTGCCGGGCTGTCTCATTCGATTTACGATTCGCCCGATCTTCTTCAGCTTGCCGAGCCGCTTGGCGAATACGGCGTGAGCGCGTTTATCGTTCTTATCGGCTCGCTCGTCGGGCGCGCCGCCGCGGTTCAGACTGGCGCGGCGTCCGGCAGAAAGAGCGCGGCCGTTCGGCTTATAAGCTTTGCGGCGATTATATTTCTGTCAGTCGCCCTTTTCGGACGCGCCCAGATTGTCAATATTGAATCGAGCGAACTGGCCGCGCGGAATAACGGCCGTCCTTTTCTCAAGGTCGGGTTGCTTCAAGACTGCACGCAGTACCGCTTTCCGCCGCCGCGCGGGCTCAATAAGCAGGTGTCCGACAAATACCGCGCGCTCGCGCTCAAAGGGGCCCGGGAAGAGGAGGGCGGATACGACGTTTTGATTTGGCCGGAAGGGACCTCGTACGGGTATTATTTCGATTCCGACCGCGATTACTCCGATCTTATCGCGTCGATACCGGCCTCAGGGCTCGAGCCGTCGTCCGCGACGCCGCAAGAGCTGCGGGAACGTTTTCCGAACTTCTACGCGCTTTCGGGCAAAAAGCGCGCCGACGCCGAGCTGGATTTCCTCTACCTTTCCGACAACATGGCGCCGCAGCGGCGCGGCATGGCGCGTCTGACCGCTAAGTTGGGCGGCGCGGCTATTTTAGGAACCGCGTCCGCTGTCTTTTCCGAGGTCGGGGAACCGCTCACGTACAATTCCGCCGTTTACGTTCCGTATCTGGGCGACGAAGCGGCCGTCGAGGCGTGCGACGAATCCGAATGGACGCAAACGCCGACGTCGTCCCTGATCGAAGAGGATTCGACCGTCTTTCGACGCTACGATAAGATTCATCTGGTCATGTTCGGAGAGTATATACCGTTTTTGAAGTATCTGCCCGACTCGTGGGAACTTAAGAGTGTTTGCGCCGAGACGGTTCTGTCGCGCGGCAGGGGCCCGACCGCGTTTCGCGTCTCGCCGCGCGGAACTCAGGCGCGCTTTATTCTCGCGCCAAACGTGTGCTTCGAAAGCCTTATTCCGCAGTTCATTAAGAATCAGCTTCGCGAACTGCGCTCGGTCGACGCGGATCCCGATATCCTTGTAAACGTCTCGCACGACGGCTGGTTCCGGTGCGGCGTCGAGACCGATATGCACCTGGCGACGCACGTCTTTCGCGCGATCGAGAACCGCCGTTCGGTCGTAACGGCGACGCACGGCGGTTTTTCCGCGTGGATCGATCCCGCCGGACGCGTGCGCTCGATCGGCTCGCGCGGAAATACGGAAATCGTTAAAGCGCAGATTTTCAGCGTTAAGCCGGCTCGGTCGGGTATGATCGGCGGCGTCGATCTTGCGGAAGCGTGGTCTCTGGTCTGCGCGGCGCTTACGTACGGACTGTGGCTTCTGGGACACGTTTTCGTTTGGACAGCGCGCCTCGTTCGTAAACGGGCGCCGGGCGGTTCGGCAAACGGTTAACCGTTACTTTAACTTAAATTAAAAGAGGCAACAACATGAGATACGCACCAATCGCGGCGTCCGCCGCGCTCGTCCTGTCGCTTTGCGCGGCGTCCGCTTTCGCTCAGAACGCGTCCGAGGCCGGAAACGGCCCGAAATGGATTCCTATGTACGAGGGCGTCGATATCGCGACGTACGAGGTCGCCGATCCGCTCATGAAGGTTATCGCCGCGCGCATCGACCTTACCGTACCGGGCGTCGAGTTTAAGACGACCGCGCCGCACGAGAATTTCAAAAAGGAAGAGCGCGAAACGAACCGCCGCACGACCGCCGAATTCCTCAAAGACCGGGGTCTTTCCGTCGCGGTCAACGGGAATTTCTACGGGCCGTTCAACGCGACGACCATTAAAACGGAAGGGGACGCCAATTTAACGGGTCTCGGCGTTTCCGACGGATTCGTCGAATCGGATCCCCGCGACACGTATCCTTCTTTCGTCGTTAAGAACGACGGCTCCGTCGATATTAAACAGTACTCCGTCGGCGACGATCTTTCCGATATCGCTCAGGCCGTGTCCGGCAATAAAATCGTCGTTCAAGACGGCGCCGTTCCGGAATTTACCGACGTCAAGGTTCATCCGCGCACCGCGGTTGGATTCTCGCAGGATAAGCGGTACGTCTACTTCATGACGATCGACGGCCGTCAGGCGGGCTTCAGCGTCGGCGCGACCTACGCGCAAGTTGGCGCCCAGCTCAAATATCTCGGCGCGTATCAGGGACTCAATCTCGACGGCGGCGGTTCCACGACCTTTGTCGTGCGCGATTCCGAAGGGGAGCCCGTCGTGCTCAACAGTCCGTGCAATAATACGGAAGATCATCTGCGCCATAACGCGAACGGCATTGGCGTTAAAGCGAACGGAGCGCCCAAAGAGACGCCCGCCGGGTTCCGGTTCAGCAAGTAACCCGCTTTGGCTTCTTCCTCGCGACGGAATGAAATGAAACCGCGTCCCTTCCTTCGTTTTCAGAAGAAAGTCCTGTCCCTGCCGGGAGTTCGCGCGATTGCGCCGGACTCCTGGTATCTGCGCGTTTTGTACCGCGTCAAGACGGGAGACGTTCTCCGCCTGAATCCGCCCGTGACCTTTAACGAGAAGATCAACTGGCTCAAGCTGCGCGACCGCGATCCGCGCTATACCGCGCTCGTCGACAAGTACGCCGCGCGCGAATACGTCGCGGACAAGATAGGCCAAGAGCGGCTCATACCGCTCGTCGGAGGACCGTATAACTCGTTCGACGAGATAGATTTCGACGCGCTGCCAAACGCGTTTGTCCTCAAATGCGCGCACGACAGCGGGAGCGTCGCCGTCTGCACGGATAAAGCGGCGTTCGACCGCGCCGACGCGAAGAAACGGTTCGACCGCGCCATGCGAAAGAATTTCTATTGGGCGGCGCGGGAGTATCCGTATAAGCGCGTTCCCCGCAGAATCGTCGCGGAAAAGCTCCTGACGAACGCTTCGAACGGAGAGCTTGTCGACTTTAAGTTCTTTTGTTTCAATGGAAAAGCGCGTTGCGTAATGGTTTGTTCCAACCGTTTTTCCGAAGAGGGACTTCACGTTACGTTCTATGATCTCGACTGGAACATGCTGCCGTTTGAGCGGCATTATCCGCGCGAAGAACGGCCGGCCCCGAAGCCGGAAACGCTCGGCGAGATGACCATGCTCGCCGAGACGCTCGCCGAAGGGATTCCGTTTGTCCGCGTCGATTTCTACGACGTCGACGGCCGTATTTATTTTGGAGAACTGACGTTCTATCCCGGCGGAGGTCTGGAGGAATTCAAGCCGAAGGAATGGGACGTTACGTTCGGGAATTGGCTCGAACTCCCCCCGCCGCGCCGACGGCGCGCGTTCTGTAATTGCGATAAAGGTCTATATTTATGAAGATATTAACGATCGAATCGAGCTGCGACGAAACGGCCGCGGCGGTCGTCGACGGCAATCGGAACGTTCTCGGAGCGTCGCTCGCGTCCCAGATTGACACGCACCGTCTTTACGGGGGCGTGGTTCCGGAAATAGCGTCGCGCCAGCATCTTGACGCGATTCTTCCGGTTGTGTCCGAGGCGCTCAAGGCGGCGCATCTTTCTCCCCGCGACCTCGACGCGGTCGCCGTCGTTAACGAGCCGGGGCTCGCCGGATCGCTTCTGGTCGGTCTTTCGGCGGCTAAGGCGCTTTGCGTCGCCAATAATCTTCCGCTCATTGCGATCAATCATCTCCAGGCGCACATTTACGCGTGCAAAGTCGCGTTCGACGAGGATATCTTTCCGTGCGTCGGGCTCATTGTCAGCGGCGGTCATTCGAGTCTTTACCGCTGCTCCGGACCGATCGACTTTACGCCGCTCGGAACGACAATCGACGACGCGGCGGGCGAGGCGTTCGATAAAGTCGCCGCCATGCTCGGTCTTCCTTATCCGGGCGGCCCTTCGATTCAGAAGGCGGCGGAGAAGGGCGATCCGAAAGCGTTTGATTTTCCCAGGCCGATGCTGCACGAACCGGAACGCATGCAGTTCAGTTTCAGCGGGCTCAAGACGGCGGTCCGCTATAAGCTCATGGGCGTCGGCAAGGTCGATTACGCGGATATGCAGATAAGCGAGCAGACGCGCGCCGACGTCGCCGCGTCGTTCCAAGAGGCGGTCTGCGACTGTCTGGTCGGAAAAGCGGTTCAGGCGCTCCGACTGTGCAAAATGAAGACGCTGTGCGTTGGCGGGGGCGTCGCCGCGAACGCGCGGTTCCGGGAGAAAGCGCTCGACGCCGCCGAAAGATTTCGGTTCAAGCTCTATATCGCGCCGCCGAAACTCTGTACGGACAACGCCGTTATGGGCGCGATCGCAATCGAGCGGTACGCCGCCGGACTCTTTGCCGATCTCGATCTGGATATTTCGCCCGGTCTTGTCCGCGACAAGCAGTAGCGCCGCGCAGCGCAGACTACGAACCGCGGCTCCGGCGTTCGGCCGAGAATGAATACAGAACGTAAAAAACGCTCGCGCAGCATGCCGCCGCGCGAGCGTTTCGCGTTTTATGCCAGTTAAGAAGCCGAACGTCAATAGGATTCGACGCCGATGAGCTCGTTGAACTTGATCTTCTTAGCGAGCAGATGGTCTTTCATGGAGTTCGCGTCGACATTCAGGCCGGAGCCGCTCGCGCCCATGTCGGTCATGCCGGTCATGCCGGTCATCATGCCGCCGCCGTTTTTCGGACCTTCGGCAATGAACTTATTGGTGTCTTCGAATTCTTTGAGCGTGTCGTCGAGCATAGCGATCGTATCCGCCTGCTTTTCGTCGTTCGGATCAAGCTTCGCTTTGACGCCTGAGCCGCCGTTCTTTACGCCCTTAATGGCGCGCTGAATGCACTCAAAGCCGTACTGGACGCGCGCGACGATCGTCTCCATACTCTTCTGATTCTGGATCGTGCCGCCCATGCCGCCCATACCGCCGGACATGCCGCCCATACCGCCCATGCCGCCGGCCATATCCATACCGCCCATCATACCGCCGGACATGCCGCCCATGCCGCCGGTCATACCGCCCATACCTCCGGACATGCCGCCCATTCCGCCGGCGCCCATGCCGCTCGCAGCGCTCTTGACTTGGTCGCGAACGAGTTCGCTGTCGATATAGGAGGATTCTTCAATGCAGAAGTCGCGCGCGAGCGTAACAAGCGATTTCGCCAAACCGTTGTAGTCGTACTTGGCGACGGAATCGAGATTCATATCGCCGATCGCGCGCGCGGCAATGCAGCGCAGCTCGAAGCTGACGTCTTTGTTTTCGATCATCTTGCGGAAGAGATCGAGCGTGCCCGTGCCGCCCTTGGTTCCTTCGGGGCTCTTGAAGCTCGCCAGACCGATAACGGCGTTTTCCTGGAAGCATTCGTAGATTTCGCCGCGGATGTTATGGTCTTCGGCGAATTTTTCGTCGAGAACCTTCGCGAACGTCGTCTTAACGCCGTTGCGGTATTTGTCGTCTTTGATTCCGAGCTGCGCGTGACGGACGAGCCCAATGAGCGCGCCGTAACGGACGTAGTCGGGAACGTCTTTCTCGCTCGTGCAGATCTTTGCGAGGACGGGAATGGCGTCGGCGTAGGGCGTTCCCGGCGTGTTGCGGTCGGCGCCGCCCGCTACGTCGAGCGTTCCGATCGCCAGAACGGCGTTGTACCGGCACGCAGGATAGCACTTGGCCGAGCCGGCATAGCTCTGAAGAACGGAGACTACTTCTTTGAGGAACGTGTCTTGAGCCGCGCCGGAAAGACTGACCGCGTCGCTTTCGAGTTCCGCTCGGTATTTATGGATTTCGCGCCCGTTGTCGCGAACGGTCCAACGCGCGAGATAGTATTTCGTGAGGAAATCCTTGATCTTAGCGGAATCGTTACTGCCGATCGTCGACGCTTTTTGACCGGCGAGCCCGTCGTCTACGCTAGCTTCCTTATACTCCTGCGCGGAAAGGAGGCCGACGCAAAGGAAGAGACACAAAGCGGCCAGAACGGTCGCGGCCGTACGGCTAGCGCCGCGCAAAGCGGACGCCGATTCAAATAACGAGGTTTTCATAGGTTCTCCGCTGGAATACTCCAAATAACCACACAGGAAATACCGCCGAAAAGATCCGGCGGCGCGCCGACCGTAAAAGTCCACGCTACCACTTCTATCATACCCCCAAGGGGCCTCCGGCGTCAAGCGTTTTCAAGAAAACTATAGTCAAATAGCACAAAAAAGAAATTAAAAAAACGGAATTTAACGGGTTGCGCCGTTAAATATCCCGAATTCAATTCCGCGCCTTCCTCGAGCGGTACGCGCGCCGCGTCTTTTCAAATTGGCGCGTTCTGTTAGAATGTAGCCCCTGCCGAGCCCGTCCGCGTTGGGTCTGCCAGCGTCTTTTCGGGCCGTTTTTCCTTTACGCCGAACCATGTCCAGAAACGTCGCCACCTACGGTCAAATCGTTGCCGAATCGCTCCGTCAGCTCGATTTCATTCCGGGCTCTCCGCACGTCGATCCTCCGACGCCTCTCCTCGTAACGGGAGTCACGGGCGTCGCGGGCTACGCGTGTCTTGCGTACTTTCAGTCTCGCTTTCCGGGCCAAGTTTACGGCTCGGTGCAGGAGACTGACGTCGACTTTCCGGCTCCGGATCTGATTTTCGTCGATTTGCGCGATTACGGAGCGCTCGAGCGCGAGCTTGACGCGCGTAAAATATCGGGGATTCTCGACTGCGCGGGCAACTGCGCGCTGAAGGCGTGTCAGCTCGATCCGAAAATTGCGTGGGATCTCAACGTGGAGGTCGTGCGGAATTTAGCGCGCTATTCCCGGAGCCGCGGCATTCGGCTCGTGCATCTTTCGGTCGATATGGTCTTTGGCGGCCGGGAAGGGGGCGGCTATCGGGACGGCGAGCCGACGTGCCCCGTCAACGTCTACGGCCAGACGATGGTCGCCGGAGAAGAGGGCGTTCAGGAACTTGACCCGAACGCCGTTACGCTGCGAATATCCATGCCGATGGGCATGAGTTACAACTGGCATGCGGGCGCGATCGACTGGATCGCTTCCCGCTACCGCGCGAATCGGCCCGCCACGCTCTTCTACGACGAGGTGCGAACCCCGACGTACGTCGACGAAATGGCGCGCGTCTTTCGCGTTTTTCTCGCCAACGACTACGCGGGCGTTCTCAATTGCGGCGGGCCGCGGCAAGTCTCGCTCTATCAGATGGCGCAGATTATCAATTGGACCGGCGGATTCGAACGCGACCTGCTCTTCGGGCAGTACAGGGAGGAATATTGCCCCGTTCCGCCGCGCGTCTCAAACTGCTCTATGGACTCGTCAAAACTTGCGGAGGTTCTGGGATTTACGCCCTTCTCACCTTGGCCCGCCACGCCCGATTTTTGGCCGCCCGAACGCCAATGGCGCCTGCCCCGGTCCGACGCGTTTCACGGTTCCACGCCCCTCATGAACCGGCTTCTCTCCTTCTCGCCGCGGCTCTATCCTGCGGGGACTGACTATTACGCGAATCTATTCTGACGCACGCCGCGCCGGAAAAGAAAAAAGCCGGAGAAATCATTCTCCGGCTTGCGATCGGCGCCGCGCGGCGCTCAAACGACGACGGCCGCGGCGCGCGCGATTGTCAAGCTACTTGACTTCAACGACTTCAATTTCTTTCGGCGCGTCGATTTTCGTCTTAATCGAGCCGTCCGCCTGCTTGTCGCAGCGGATTTTAATCTGGCCGTAAGGGGTCGGGACGGAGCCTTCGAACCATTCGAGATCGCCGAGGAACGGCTTGACCTGGACCTTTTTGAAGCCCGGCTCGAGCGGCGTTACGCCCATGACGTTCGCGCTAATCCAAGCGGCGGGTCCGGACGCCCAGCCGTGGCAGAGCGAATGACGGAGCCCGACGTAGCAGTAGGCGCCGCGGTCGCCGTGCAGGCTTTCCATGCCTTCGGGCGTCGCTTCGTCGATTCTGCCGGCGTTTTCAAGCCATTTGAGATCGAAATCTTCCCAGAAGGTCGTTGCGCCGCGTTCGATCATGGCGCCCCAGTAATCGCGAGCGACGTCGAGCGCGACCTGATTCTTGCCGCCCTTCGAGAGCGCCTCGAGCATATAGTATCCGTAGAATGTCGAGAACCCTTGCGGGCCGTCTTTTGCGACGACGTCGACGTTCGATTCTCCGTCTTTCTGGATATCGGCGAGCGCGAGCAGGGCCGCCGCCTGCTTATTGCCGACGTTCGACGGCTTGTAGGTTCTCACTTTCGCGGCCGTCTTGAGCGCGAGCTCTTCGGTCTTTTTATCGCCGACGACTTTCGCCATTTCGGCGACGCGGTCGAATCCGAGCGCGAACATGGCGTGCGTGCCGGCGTTGAGCGCGTCCGGCTTGTCGTTCGTGGGCCAGTCGAGGAACGGATTCGGGAAGCCCGCCTTGCCGTTTTCGTCTATGTACGGCAGGAGCTGATCCACGAGACCTTTCACGTAATCCCATTGCTCCTTAACGAGTTCCGGATCGCCCGTATGGCGGTAGAGATCCCCGATCGTAATGAGCCACCAGAGCGAATAGTTCGGCATGCCGTTCATCCATTTCGGGAGCGGCCACGTTTCGCGCGCGTAATATCCGAGCGTGTCGCGAAGTACTTTCGAGTCGCCGTAAACGCGAAGCGCCGTCATAGTTTGCGGCGTAAAGTCGCCGTACCATACGAGCCGGTCGCGTTTCGCCCCTTCGAAGACGAACTGCTGCATGGTGAGGAGGATCGTGCGCGCGCAGACGTCCCAGACCTGATTGAGACGCTCGTCGGAGCATTTGAATTGGCCGAGACGGGGAAGGTCGCGATAAATAAAGATCGCGCGCGCGGAGTCGAAGATGATCTTCGCGTCGTTGTCGACAACGTCGATACGTACGAATCGGAACGCGGATTCCCCGCATTCGACCGCGCCGAGCCATGGGACCGTAATAATTTGGTCGCGCGTGGAGTGCTCGTTGACGGCGCCCTTTTCGCCGACGTCCGCGTTCGCTTCGTCGACCGATTCGCCGAACCGGATACGAAGCCGGACCGTCTTGCCGACGCTGTTCTTACTCGGTTTAAGGTCGCGCGCTTCGACGCGGAAGCTGCCGTGGATTTCGCACCCGAAGTCGAGGAGGATATGCCCGCCGCCGGACATAACGCACGCGGCGTTTTCGTCGCCCATAATGGACGTGGCGGTCTGGCCGAGAACCGGCTGCAGGAGTTTTTCCGGGTTCTTAACCCCTTCTTCCGAGACGGCGACAATGCGCTTGGCGTACAGATATTGACGGACGCGCTGGTCCTGAACGGCGTTCGGCGCGAGATCGTCGGCGAATCCTTCCGGCAGCGCGATCGCTTTTTCCGGTTCGACAGACTGGGCGTTTGCGTTCGGCGCGGTTAACGCGCACGACGTCAGCGCGGCGGCTAACGCGGTGAGAACGGCGGCGCAGCGGCGGGGTGTGAGTGAAATTTTCATAAACGGGCGTCTCCCAAATGAGTTCCAAATTTCGGCGCGAGTCAGTCCCGCGCCGACGAGATACTGTTTCCGCCCATTATACAGAATCGCGCTTTATTGTGGGGACGCGCGCGGAAAAAAATCCAAAAAGAGAGTCTCTGGAATTAAAAAAGGCGCCGGCTCGCTGAGGAACCGGCGCCATACCGTTTGTCAGAAAGAACGTTGCGTTAGTTTAGCTTGACAAGCTTCGCAAGCGTTTCGAGAACCGGGCCCGCGAAATCGAACGAGCCTTCCTGATAGCTCCAGATCGTGCGGCACAGTTCCCACGCGCCGATCGTCGCGAGAATGAGCAGGAGGAGGCACGGCACGAGAATGAGCATGTCTTTGCCGGTAAAGTTCGTGGAGGCGACGGGCGCGCTGAGCGCTCCGACAGGTTCGCTCGCGGAATCGGAGACGAACGACGGTTCCGGTTCCGACGAGGAACCGAAATCGACGGATCCGACGTCTTGCGACGCGACGCCAAATCCCGGCGCGGACGCTTGACCGAACGGGCTCGAATCGGCGCCGCCGAAGACGGACGAGCCGGTTGCGAACGGATCGTTCGCGGTCGGGGCGCTGTCTTCGTTTGTCGTGAAAGGGTCGTCGGACGCCGCGGCCGGTTCGGAGGCCTGCGCGGACGAGTCGGCGGAATCGTCGACGACGAACGGATTGTTCTCGACCGCGATGAGCTGCGACGAGCTCGAGGAATCGGAATCCGTATCGGCGTCCGGGGCGGTCGTCGTGCCGTTGGTCGTGTCTTCGGCGAGATCGAAGATGCTGTCGTCGGCGACGGCAAGTTCGGTGGCCGCGTCGGCGTCGGCGTTTTTATCGAGATTCAGAATCGGAGTCGAGGCTGCGGCGACGTCGTCGGCAAGTTCGAAGATGCCGTCGGGATCTTCTTCTTCGCCGACCTTCGAGGAATCCTCAATCGGAGCGGAGGCGGATTCGTCGAGTTGGAAATCGGCGTCGGAATCGCCGAGAAGGGCAAGGCCGCTGTCGCCGGAAAGATTGAGGCCGCTGCCGGAACCGGTCGAGCTGCCGCCGCCAAGAACGAGGTCCTGTTCGGCGCCGAGTTGGATATTAGAGCCTTCGACGTCGGGATCGTCGAGCAGGGACAGGCCGCTGTCGCTGCCAAGGTGCAGGAGATCGTCGTCGGACTTAACGCCGTCGTCGGTCAGGTCGACGGAAGACGGAGTCGCGGAGCCCGAGGGCGCGTCTTCGACGAGCGCGGACGCAGAGTCGGTCAGCGGGGTCGAGTCGTCGGCAAGTTTGAGATCGTCGTCGGCGAGCTTGAGGTCGTCGTCGGCAAGTTTAAGATCGTCGTCGTCGAGTTTGAGGTCGTCGTCTTTCTTGATATCCAGCCCGCTCTGGTCGCCGACGCGGACGGCGGCGTCTTCAATGAGGGAGTCGAACGCGGCGGAGTCGGCAAGCATGGTCGGGCCTTCTTCGTCGTCTTCGGAGCTCAGCAGGTCGTTCGCGGCGGCCGCAGAACGCTCTTTAATCGTTTTGGTCAGGAACGCTTCAACGTCTTCTTTGCGGAATTTCCACACGCCGCCGTCGCGAAAAGCGCGAAGTTTGCCTTGCTCGCGAAGTCGGTTGACGTCGCCCGTGTTCATATCCAACATTTCAGCGGTTTTTTCAAGGGTATAGTACATTCGAACGTTCCTAATTAAGGCTGTTTTTAAAAGGCTGTCCCTTTCGGACGCCTGACGTCGTTTTAAGGCGATAAGGCGCGCGGACACAAGGCGCGCCCCTCTGCGACGCGCGGCAAAAGCGAAACAACCCGCTTCGTGTCTTGTCGGCGTCTGCGGCGCTTATGATGAGCGCCGCCTTATTTTTTGCGGTTATAAGCGTTATAACGTTTTATTCGTACCGCGCGCCGCCTCCAGCCTACCGCCGCGCCGAATTGAGCTGCTCGCGAATTTGACCGGGGGACAGGCCCTCGTTGTTAAAGTCGTCGAGTTTCAAGTCCAACTCGAAATTGCGCGTCGCGACGAGCTCGATCGTACTGTTGGCTCCGCGTTGACGAATCCAGTAAACGCAAATTCGTTTTGTCTCGGAATCGACCAGAATGATCTGGCTTCCGGAATCTTCGAGCGGCGAGTCAAACGCGTACAGGGGCGGCACTTCCAACGGCCGCGAAAATTTCGCGCGCCCGTCCGCTCCAAGCGTCGCTCTCGGCGCCGCGTCGGCGTTCAACGAATCGCGAAAGGTTCCCGCGCTCTCTTCATACGGGGCCTGCTGCGCCCCGACGCGCGGCGAACGGTCGCTCAAAAGCGCCCCCAGCGCGACGCCCGCGATCAGCGCCAAAATCAATTTGGCGGCTGAGCCGGCCCCGCGTTTCCGTCCTTGAAAAGTGTGGTCCAAAATCCGCTCCTTCGTAATTTTAACAGCGCGCGCCGTTGCAACAATCCAAACGGCGGCGCTCGACCTCAAATATTTATCGATCCTAATGATCCGTGAACCGGTATTTCAGGTTTTACTGCACTATATTGTCTATGTTATCAAATTATTCTAATTCAGAGCCATATAAAAATCAATAATATTTACCTCGATTTAATAAAAATTTTCGGGTTTTGCATAGAATTTTCGGATTATTGCAAATATAACGAGTTTTTAATCCGCGCAAATTACAAAGAAAAAACGCGCCGGCTTTCGCCGACGCGTTTTCTTAACGCGATTCCTAACGAACCGTTTCAAACAGCGCGCTTACCGGGGCATTTTCGCGGAAACGGCGCCCGCGGCGGGCAGATACGCGTGTCGGACGTAGTCGGCGACCATACGGTCGGCGCTGAACCGCCATCCGAGCGTCGCGATCGAGCTGCGCATCATGCGGATCCATTCGATCGGGAGGCCGTGTTCGTTGCGGTCGAAGAACGTCTTGACGACCTGATTTTCGAGCACGTCGAGCAGCGCGGCGTTGTCGCGTTCGTCGGTAACGGCGTCGTCGACATGGACGGAGCCGTCGCCGATCGCGAACCCGTTGGTTCCGTCGTACGCTTCGTTCCACCATCCGTCGAGAATCGAGCAGTTGAGCGCGCCGTTAAGAACGGCCTTCTGACCGGACGTACCGGACGCTTCGAGCGGCCGGCGCGGATTGTTGAGCCAGACGTCGACGCCTTGAACCAGATGCCGCGCGACGTTGATGTCGTAGTCTTCGAGGAAGAGGACGCGGTCGGCGAAGCGCGGCTCGCGCTGAATGGAGGCGATGCGCTTAATGACGTCTTTGCCGGGGTTGTCGTGCGGATGCGCTTTTCCGGCGAAGATGAACTGAACGGGTCGGTCCGGGTTGTTAACGAGCCTGTCGAAGCGCTCTTCGTCCTGAACGACGAGGTAGGCGCGCTTGTAGGTCGCGAACCGGCGCGCGAATCCGATCGTCAGCGCGTTCGGATCGAGAATTCGGGACGCGCGGTCGAGCGCTTCCTGATCGGCGCCGTTGCGTTCAAGCTGAACGCGGTAATGACGTCGCGCGAAGTCGATGAGCAGGTTCTTGAGCGCGAAGTGCGTTTCCCAGAGCTCGCCGGCGTCAATGTTATATGCCTGAGCCCAGATCGCGGGGTCGATCGTCGTGTCGGTCCAGCCGGGCATATTGCGCTCGAAGAGGACTTTCATTTCCCACGCCATCCAGGTCGGTACGTGGACGCCGTTGGTAACGTGCCCGATCGGGATTTCTTCTTCCGTCTTGTTGGGCCAGAGTCCTTGCCACATGCGGCGCGTAACGACGCCGTGAAGCGCGGATACGGCGTTGGCGTATCGCGAGCCTTTCAGGCCGAGAACCGTCATGCAGAATTTTTCGGAATCGCTGTTGACGTCGACGCGTCCGAGCGCCATGAGTTCGGTAAGGCTGAGCCCGAGTTCCTGACGCATCGGCTTGAGGTGTTCTTCAATGAGTTCGGGGCTGAATCTGTCGTGTCCGGCGGGGACGGGCGTGTGGGTCGTGAAGACGGTCTTCTGCGCGACGTCCTGCATCGCGACTTTAAAGGACACGCCGCAGTTTTCCATTTGTTCGCGAATCGCTTCAAGCACGACGAACGAGTTGTGCCCTTCGTTGAGGTGGAAGACGCCGGGACGGACGCCGATCGCGTGAAGGGCGCGCAGGCCGCCGACGCCGCAGACGAGTTCCTGACGGATGCGCGTGCGTTCGTCGCCGCCGTAGAGCGTGCTCGTGAGTTTGCGGTCGTTTTCAGAATTCTGTTCGACGTCGGTGTCGAGCAGGAGCAGGGTGACGCGCCCGACCTGCATGGAGCGGACTTTCGCGTAGATCGCTTCGTCGCGGAGCTGGACCTTGACCATCAGGACGTTTCCGTCCTTATCGCGGCACGGCTTAAGAGGAAGATTTCGGACGTCGGTGTTCTGATAGATTTCTTCCTGTTCGCCTTCGGCGTTAATATGCTGCTTGAAGTACCCCTTGTCGTAGAAAAGCCCGACCGCGTAGAGGGGAACCCCCAGACCGCTCGCGCTTTTAACGTGGTCGCCCGCGAGGACGCCAAGCCCGCCCGAATAGATCGGGACCGATTCGTGAAGCCCGAATTCAAGCGAGAAGTAAGCGACCGGGCGCGAACCGAGAACGCCTGCGTTTTGCTTAGCCCATTCGGTGCGTTCCGAGATATACTTCTGATAGTTGCGGAACGCGACGTCGATGCGCGCCTGAAGCGCAAGTTCAAGAACGCGCTGTTCGAATTCTTCCGGCGTGTATTCGGCCAGCAGGGCGATCGGATTGTGGCCCAAATCGCGCCAGCGCCGGGGGTTGAGCAATTTGAAAATCTCAACGACTTGCGGTCGCCAGCTCCACAGAAGATTGTTCGTGAGCTCGACGCATTTATCGTACGAGGTCATAGCGGCGGCGCGTTCGCTGTTTTCTACCATGTAGAATACTCCTTATGTTTGACTCGGGG
>CAMNJU010000034.1 GCA_946541595.1 uncultured Planctomycetales bacterium | reverse complement strand
AACGACCAGGATCCGTCGGGCAACTGATGCTCCGCGATCCACGCGAGCGCGAGCGCGACCGATTTCTCGCTCCCTTCGCTGCCCCCTCCGGACGCAATGAGCGCCGCCTTCATCTCGCCGCGGCCCGCCAAATCGTCCCCGTTGAGCGTCCCGAGCAGATTCTCGACGTCGCCGAGCGACGCTTCCAGTCCGGCGACCTCTTCCGTTACGGTCAGCGCCTCCGCGGAATCTTCGTTGAACGCGGAAACGTCGGGCACGTCCTTGGCAATCTCCGAATCCACTTCCAGCGATTCCGCGTCGACTTCGACCTTCTCCGCGTCGACGACCGCCGCGTCCGGATCAAAGACCTCGTCGATCACAACTTCGTCGCTAAACCCCGGTTCCGATACTATTTCATTCGTTTTATGAAGATCCGTCTTAATAAAGAGGAACGCCAAAAAGAGCAGGACAATCAGGTGGATAATAAGGCTCGTGAGCCAACTGGGCGCGTCGTCCGCCGCCTTTTTGAGCGTCGACTGCTCGCCGAGCAGCTCGCGCGTATCGGCGGCGTTCTCGTCGGATACGTTCGTCTGACTGAGCTCCTGCAAAAAGACGTCGGGCGAGCCGGCGGCGCCTGCTAACGCAAGCGAGCCCAAATTGGCCTCCGGCGCGGCAGGCGCGAGCGTAATTGAGGCCAGAAATTCGTCGGGAACCGCGGCGACGGCGGTCGGAGCGACCGTTCCGGCGAGCGCGCCGAGCGCAAAGGACGCCGCGCGCGCGTCGAGCGCCTCTTTCTCTTTTTTCTCCTTATCTTTCGCGCGGCGTTCCGCGCGGCTCTCGGAGCGGCGCTTGCGCTTTTTGAAAGCGCCGCGCTCGGCGGCCGGCGGGGGCGGAAGGAGCGCCGCGTCGTCCGCAAGGGGCGGCGGCGCGGCGGCCAAGCCCGACGGTATGAGATTGGTAAGCGAGTCTTCGGCAAGGGGCGGAGGCAGAGGGGGCGCGCCGGCCATAACGGGCGGAGCCGCCGGGGACGGAAGAGACGGAGAAGAAGCGGAGGGCAAAGGCGGAGCGGGGGGCGCGGGCGGAACTGCGCCGCCGCCTCTCATCTGCGCCAGTACGCGCGCGACCGCGTCGGAAACGACGGCGTCGCCCTGCGGAACCGGCGCGTCTTCAGGCGGAAACGCGGCGTTCGGACTTGCGAACCCGCGCGCCTTCTCCTCGCGATTGCGCCGCAGAATTTCGCGAACGAGCTCGGCAGTACGGTCGGCGCGGGAAGAATCGGCGCTCATGCCGGAAGGATCGCCCTGACCGCGGTTACGTTTATCGTCGCTCGAACTCATATGTTCCCCGTCATACCGACAGAAGCGGCGCAAAGACGCGCCCTTCTAAATAATTGCCCGGAATTATTGTAGCGTCTCGCGTGCAAAAGAGCCAGAAACAGTCGAAAAAAAACGACGCTTTTTCTGATTTTTTTCAAAGCCGACGTTAAAATGGAGAAAATAGAGCAATTAACGATTAACAGAGTCTCTAAAAACGCCCGCGACGCTAATACCGCGTCGAATACGGCAAATGAAAAGGCATATATAAAACTGCGAGACAGAACGCCAGTATCTCGGCGAGGAACGTTGTCCAAAAGAGAATCTTTGTCCGCCTTTTGGCTTCGGCCCATCTGCCGATCAAGATCCCCGCTTGTGGCGCAAAATACCACAGATACGCTCGGGCCGCAATAATTTCCGCCATGAGAACGTACCCCGTCCAGCGCAGAAAAACGCGCGTGCGGCAGACATGTTCAAAGACCCAGTCGGAAAACTCATAGCCGACGGCGGCAAACAGCCCGTCGGCAAGACAGGCCGCCGCGACCGTCAGAAAGACGGCGTTGACGCAGTCGATAATCTTGAGAATCATGGCGGCTCTTGAAACGCGTTGCAAAAGGAACCGCGGATTTACGCGGGAAACGGCGGCCGGACGTCTTAACGCTCCGCGCCGCTTGACGCTCATTATAACGCCAAATAAACGCGCGGTGGGCCGGCGCGAACGTTATTTTTACAGAAAAAAGCGAAAAACAGGCAAAAAATTCCGCCGGGGGGCGTTGAGCAATCTGAAAAGCCGGATATAATACCCGGTCTAAGCGCGTTGACGAAATCGCGAAACCGTTTCGGCAGACAACCGGCGCCGTGAACGCGGCGTTTGTAAACAGATAGTATTTAAGGATAAAACCATGGCAGGGAAAAATAAGAAAAAGGCGGAAACCGTCTACCTCGTTTGCGAAGAAACCGGCGACTACAACTACATCGTCCGCCGCAAGCCTGGCGGGGAAAAGCTCAAGCTCAAGAAGTATTGCCCGCGTCTCCGTAAGCACACGGTGCACGTCGAAAAGAAAAAGTAGTCTTTTTCTTCGCGCAATTTCGCAATGCAAAGCGTTTGGCCGAACTTTCGGCCGAACGCTTTTTTTCTTGTCCCGTCCCCGTATTCAAGCGCAAAGGCCGCCGACTCCGTAAAGAGCCGACGGCCTTCGTGCAAACCAGCCCGTTGTCAGGTTCGTGTTTTTATCATAAGGTTACGGGGACCAAATTCCCGTTCTCGTCCACCGTATAGGCGACGTTCGGATCAATATTGGTCGAGGCGCCCGAAGCGCCCGATTCGGTCGACGTTCCGCTGTTCGCCGTCGAGCCGGAATTCGTCGAGGAACCGGAATCCGACGCGGGCGCGTTCGCGTTTTCGTCGGCCAGCGCGTCGACAAAGAGCTTGTCGGAATAGGCGTCGTCGTAGGCCGTGTTATACGCGTATCCCTCGCGCCAGAGCTTCAGCGCGGTCGTGAGATTCGTCGCGACGCGCGCGCCCGTCGATTTCTTCGCGAGCCGGAAATTCGCGTTTCCGGTCGAGCGGTCGATCGCGGACTCGATCGCTTTATCAGTCGCTTTTCTCACGTCCTTATCGATATTCTTCGGCTTGGTAAGCTCGGCGTTCTCCGAGAGCGACTTATACGCTTGGTTAAGAACTTCGACCTGCTTGTCGTACGCTTCGTCAAACTTCGCGTCGTCCTCTTCAAGTTTCGTACGCGCTTCGGCCACCGCCTTATTGAAGTCGGAGACAATCACGTCGCGCGCGGCGATGAAGTCGGTAACCGTCGATTTCCCGGACGCGTAGTCCGCTTTGGCCGCCTTCAGCTTGGCCGTGCGGTCGTCGATCGCGTCAAGATAGGATTTCAGATAGACCGAGAGGTTCGCGGCTTGGCCGTTGTAACGCGTCTGCGCGTTGTCGACCCACGCGTCGAACCATTCGCGCCAGCTGGCGTATTCAGACGACTTGTAGTTCGAATTCTTAACGGTCAGTTTGAACGACGCGGTCGCCATGCCGCTGTAATCGACGGCCGCGGCGTCTTCGTCGACAACCGTCGTCGCCGTAACGGAGATCGTGAGATCTTCCGATTCAACCGAGTCCGAATCAAAGTAATCTTCCGGAACGGCCCACGTAATCACGCCGGTCGACGCGTCGATCGTCATACCGTCGGGATATTCGCCCGAAAGGGAGTATTCGACGTCATACGTAACCGTCGCGGTCGTCGTTTCCTCGCCGGAAGCCGTTTCCACTTCTTCGGTCGCCTTCGCGACGACCGTTAGCGTAAACGTCTCGCCGGTCGAGACCGTCTGCGCGCCGATTGGATCAAAGACCGGAACAATCGCTTCAGAATCGTCGTAACTGGCGTTCGCGACCATAATTTCAAACGTCTTTTCCGTCGCCGCGCCGTCGGTATAGGTTCCGTCTTCTTCGAGATACTGCTCCGTCGCTTTAACGGTAAAACTAAAGACTTGCGCGGAAATATCGGACGCAAGGTAATCTTCCGGAATCTGCCACGAGACCGCGCCGGTCGCTCCGTCGAACGTAAATTCGGCCGGATAATCGGAGCCGACGAGCTCATATGCGATTCTGTCGGCGCGGCCGTCCGGATCGGTCGCCGTAACCGTACCCTCGTAGAGCGAGTTCGTCGCCGCAGTTACTTTCGAAAGCTCCGCAAAAACGGGCGCGGAATCCGTATAATTCGGATTCGTTACGGTCAGCTGGAACGTCGTCTCGGCCGCCCCGCCGTAATCGACGGCCGTCCCCTCTTCGGAGAGGATCGCCGTCGCTTTGAGCGCAACCGTAAGCGTTTCCGACTTAATCGAATTGTCGGAGAAGTAATCGGCCGGAACAGCCCACGTAATCGCGCCGGTATTCGCGCCGATCGTCATGCCGCTCGGAACGGTTCCGGTAAGCTCGTAAAGGACGCCGACTTCGAGATCTTCCTGCTCCGTGTCGGAGCCGGGCGAAATCTCGCCGTCGTTCTCGGTAACGGCGGCGCTGGCGGCCGCGCTTGTTTCGGCTTTCGCGTGAACGGTCAGACGGAAGGTATCGCCGGCCGTAACGGACTGGGGAGCGATCGCGTCCCAGACGGGCGTGACGGTAGATTCCGGCTGATATTTCGAGTTGTTAACCGTAACGTAGAACGTCTTTTCCGTCGATTCGAGATCGGTCGCGGTCCCGTCTTCAGCGACTTCGTACGCCGTCGCCGTAACGGTGAATTCGCGTTTCTGCGACTTCACGCGCACGTCGGTTATGTAATCGCCGTCGACCGCCCAAACGACCGCGCCGGTCGACGGGCTTATCGTCATGCCCTCGGGCCCGGAGACGGAGTAGCGAACGCGCGCGGTCGAATCCGTCGGAACTCTCGCGGTAAACGTCGCCAAAAGGGTTTCGCCGGTAACGACGGTCAACTCTTCCGTCAGGTCGTCGAAGACGGGCTTGGAACCGACGTTGACCGTAAACGACTTCTTAGCGATATTTTTGAGGCCGTCTTCCGCCTGAATTTCAAATTGGAACGTTCCGTAATCTTCTGACGTAATATCGCCCCACGACAGCGCGCCGTCGGTCGAGATCGAAACGAAGCGCGGCACGGCGTTGGGATTTACTGGCGTAAACGTGACGTCTTCGCGGTTGACGCCGTACTCGTCCGCCTTGTTGGTCAGAATCTGAAGAACGCCGGCGTCCCCGACGTTCACATTGATCGGATCCGCGGAATTGGTAATCGTTAAGTCTTCCGTATCGACCACGAAATTCAGAAGGACGTCTTCGCTGTAGAGCCGCTCGTGATCCGTCACCTGTTCGACCGCAAGGTAATTGCGCACTTTAACCGTGTGCGGACCGTCGGCGAGCTTGTCGGTTTCGGAAAGGGAGAGCGAGAGCGCGTAAACCGCCGTCTGCGTCTCCTCGTCGTAGGCGCGTTCCTCGACCGTGTACGCGTACTGCGTTCCGTCGACGTAAACTTCGATCGGAGCCTGAGTAAGGGGATCTTTTTCGAGCGTCTTGAACGAAACGTTAATTTGAACCGGAGAGTCAAAGAAATCGCTCGAAATGAGCGAATAGCCTTCCGCAAGCGTCCCGACGGTCGTCTCGTCGGTACTGACAAACACGGCTTCCGGCTTCGACGGGGAGATAAAGACCTGTTTGGTCGACGACGCGGTCAGGCCGCCGTCCGTTGTCGCGGTAATCGAAATCGTTGTAAACTGCGCGCCCGCTTCGGTCGAGACGATATCGAACTCGGAGTTATTGCCGTTTTTCGAAACAATCGAATATCCTTCGGCTCCGGACGCCTTCGTTACGGTATACTGGATCTCTTCGCCGCCAAATTCGGACGGAAGCGTAACCGTCTTCGTTTCGCCGGCGACGAGTTCGAGCGTCAGGGCGTCGAGCTTTCCCTGAACGTAGGCGGAAAAACCCTCGGCGCCGACGTAGACTTTCGTCTCATGATACTGCAGCGCGTCTTCCGCGTTGTTCGACGAGAAGGAAACCGTCGTTACGCCGGAAGCGTTTTCGTCGGCGACGAGCCGCAGCGCGCCCTGCGTCGCGTCCTCCTGCGGAATGATATAGCAATTTGAAATCGAATACGTTTCAACCGGAAAGCTATGCTCGCCCGACATTGGATTATTCGTAACCGCAACGTGCTCCATTTGATCGAGCACGTCGTAACCGTCGACGACGAAACCGAAAACGTTGTACCCGCCGTCGAGCCAAGGCGCCGGGCCAAACGTGATATAGAACTGCGCGTTGCTCGTATCAACCCGGCCTTGCTGCGGATTGTTGCTATTGGCGTAGGCGACAATTCCGCGCGTGCTGTGCGTGAGGACGTCGGAATACTCGTCGGGAACGTTGGCGAAGTCGGAACCCTGGTATCCGTAACCGTCGCTCGAACCGCCTTGGAACATAAATCCGTCGATAACGCGGTGGAACGTTTTCCCCTCGTAGTAGTCTCCAAAAACGAGCGACATGAACTGAGAAGAAGAGTTCGGCGCTTCCCCTTCAGAGTTAAAGAGCTGAATCACGACTTCGCCAAGGGACGAAACGGCGCCGTCCGTCGACGTCTTCAGAACGGTAAACGCGACCTGTTCGCCGTTAACAAAAGACGCGGTAAGCCCGTCGACCGTACTGGAATCGATAAAGCCGTTCGGCTGGCCTTCGAACGCGTAATGATAAGAATTCGCGGCCGATATGGTAATCTCGTCGGGAAGCGTGGCAAGGGACGCCGCGTCGAGCATCTGACGGGGTTCCAACGCTTCAAAGAGCCGACGGCGGCGCCATTCCTTCTGCGCGGCGCGGCGGCGGTCCTCGCGTACTTTAGCGATAAGACGGCGACCGGATAATACGCGGGTGATTTTCGAAGACAAACTCATTTTATTCCTCACTGTACTGCAAATACGGCGCGGCCGTTTCGTTACCCGAACGAGCTCTGGACGTTCAAAGGCCAAACATGCGTCGGAACGCGCTGCGCGGACGTTGGGATTCCAGATTCCCAAACTCCGCAGTTTTTCCTATTTTAATATTTTTTCCAATTATGCTCAACCCAAAAAACCGCTCATTTCCCCAAATCTAACACAAAGAGCGATCCTTCCCTTTGAATTAGACGCGGAAATGGCGTTACGGTTCCTTTGGCGCCGTTATGAGCGGCCCATTTTAACGTTTTTAAAATAGTTAAAATAGGCAGTATATTAAAAATTTAATCGTCCGTATAGTTAAAAAACTTTTTTGAAAAGAATCTGCGGGCGAAAAATACTTGAAAAAAAGAACAAAAAGGAATACAATGTACCCTCGGAGCGTCTAAAACAGGGCGCGCTGTTACGGCGCGCAGGCGTTTCCTGCGCTTTTCCAAATCGCAACCGTATTCAGGAAGAAACAATGCTTGAGCTGAAGAATTTGAAGAAATCGTATCAAGAGCCCGACGGCGGCGAGCTCCCCATTCTGGACGTCCCCAGCTGGAGCGTCGACGAAGGCGAACAGGTTGTCGTAGTCGGTCCGAGCGGTTGCGGTAAAACGACCCTTCTGCACATCATCGCGGGCATTCTCCGTCCGACGTCCGGTCAAGTCCTCATCGACGGCTGGAACACGGCGCTTCTCACGGAGTCGGAACGCGACCAGTTCCGCGCGCGGCGTATTGGCTACGTCTTCCAGACGTTTAATCTCTTGCCCGGCTTTTCCGCGCTTGAAAACGTGCAGCTTGGCATGGCGTTTTCTGGCCGCGGCTCCGATAAAAAGCGCGCGATCGACCTTCTCGAACGCGTCGGTTTGGGTCACCGTCTCCATCACAAGCCGGGCCAGATGAGCGTCGGGGAACAGCAGCGCGTCTCCGTCGCGCGCGCGCTCGCCAACAAGCCGAAACTTGTACTCGCCGACGAGCCGACCGCAAACGTCGACGTCGGGAACCAGCAGCTCGTCGTCGACATGCTGCGCAATACCTGCCGCGACGAAAACGTCGCCCTCATTCTGGTTACCCACTCGCCCGCAGTCGCCGATCAGTTCGATCGCGTCGACCTGCTCACCGACGTCAATCTCGTCGCGAAACGCAAGCTTGCCGAACAGGATCGCAGCGTCCTCGAAGGCTGATTACGCGCCGACCAAAACGAACAGGGCCGCGTTCGCTCCGCAAAAAGAGGAACGCGGCCCGTTGATTTTTCGTCGGTAAAAAACGCGCTTTTACCGCGCGTACATTTTTTCGAAAATAAGAGACAAACGGCGTTTAAATAAAAAAAGCCGCGAGCAAGAGACGCGGCAAACAAAACAAACAGAAAAGTGGGCCGTGTTGGATTCGAACCAGCGACCTTCTGGGTGTAAACCAGACGCTCTAACCAAACTGAGCTAACAGCCCCCGCAACCGCGCTTCACAGCGCGTTTTTCTTATTCTAGCAGAGACCCGGGTTCTGTCAAGCAGGAAAAAAGAGGGCGCCGAACGCTCGTTGCGCCCCAAAGTCAAAAGCGCTATAATAGCGCCATGGGCGCGGAACGCCGCGCCGCGCAAACGTACCTGCGGAATCGGCGCGACCGCGTCGGCAGATAAAATGACCGAACTGTCCTCAATTTTACCTTTATGCGCATACGCCGTTCTGGGAGCCGCGAAGTCGAACGCGCCCGGCTTCTGGACCGCGCTCGTGCCGGCAATCGCGCTCGCGTTCGGAATCTGGCAGTTTCGCGTCCAGCGCGATAAGTCGAAACGTCCGGACGTCTACTTTCGAAACGAGTCGGAACGCGAACGGAAATTCCTGCAGCGTCAGGCGTCGCGCCGCATGCAGATCGGCGCGCTTATTGGGCTCTTTGGCGTCTTTGCGCTCGTCGGACTGTACCATCCGCTCGAATTCTACCCGCTCGTGTGGGGGATGGCGCTCTTCGCCGCTATTCTAGCCCTCGGCTGGGCGGGCGCGCTCGCGTTCGCCGACGTCGTCGCGATTAGAGCGCATTACGGCGCCGAGCTCGATCTTCGGCGCGCCGAACGGCTCGCGCTGGAATATAAAATTAAGAAGTTTAAAGAGAACAGTTTAAAGGAACTCGACAAGGCGATTCAGGAAGACGGAAACGCCGCGCCGGAAAATGAAGCCCCAAAGGAAAATTCTCCGAACTAATCCGTAAGAACCGACTTATCGCACCGAACTAATATGCCTGACGTCCCTCAAAATTATCTGTTTCGTCTACGTTTTCCCATAGGTAAAATCCCCACGAGCGCGTACAAAAGCGCGCTCAAGCCGGAACAGCTTGATCACCGGTTCCGCGTTCCGTTCTGGTCGCAGTACGAACAGCGGGACGGGTTCGACAAACGTGACGAGGACGTTGACACGCTCCGGCCGTGCGATCCGGAAATCGAGAACCGATTTGATTTCCGCTGCGCCTGGGCTCAGGAGGGACTCCTCTTTACCGTCGTCGTCGCCGAGAAGCAGAAGCAGCCGACGTGGACGCATTCGGCGCTCCGCGACGCCGACGTCGTGCGCCTCTGTATCGACACGCGCGACGTAAAAGACGTGCACCGCGGAACCAGATTCTGCCATCGACTCCTCTTCTATCCGCTTGTCGGAGAGTCGGAAGACGTCGCTAAGCCGCTCGCGCAGTGGGCGCCGATCAACCGCGCCAAAGCGCTCCCCAACGCGGTCGACGTCGCCGAATTCCGCATGGCGTCCGAACGGCGCAAAGACGGCTACGCGTTCTCGGCGTTCATTCCGAGCGGCGCTCTCACAGGATTCGATCCGAGCGAGTTCAACCGCGTCGGATTCCATTACGTCGTGCGCGACTCCCAATTTGGCGCGTTCGTTTTGCAGTACGCGTTCCCCGCGCCGTGCGAAGAGGATCCCAGCTTCTGGGCGACGCTCGTTTTGGAATGACGCGGCGCCAGACGGCGAAAACAAAACAGGGCGGCTCGAAAGATCGGGCCGCCCTGCTTTGTTATATGTCGCAAACTGTCGCGATATTACCGCTTCGGAAAGAAATCGACGAGGTCGGTAACGTCGAGCATGCCGAGCGGCCGGCTCTCCGCGTCGAGGACGGGCAGTTCGCTGATCTTTCGCGCGGAAATGAGCGAAAGCGCCTCGGACATATACGCGCCCGAACGAACGACGCGAGGATTGCGCGTCATGGCGTCGCTAATCGGACGGTCGAAGAGGTCGTCTCCGCGCCGCTCGAAAAGCTTGGCAAGATCGCTGTCGGTAAAGATACCGGAAAGGCGGCCGTCCGCGTCGACGAGCAGAATCGCGCCCGAGCGCCGACCCGGCTTGCGGCATGAAACGTAGACGTCGCGAATCGTCGTGGAATCGCACGCGACGCGGCACTGATCGATCGGGCGCATGCAGTCGTCGACGCGGCTGAGCTGACGGCCGAGCGACCCGCCCGGATGAAAGCGCGCGAAATCTTCGGATCGAAATCCGCGTTCGCGGCTCGCCGCGAGCGCGAGCGCGTCCCCGACGGCGAGCATCGCCGCGGCGCTGGAACTTGGCGCCAATTTGAGCGCGTCCGCCTCGTCGATCCGCCCGATTTCAAGCGCGACGTTCGCGGCGCGGCCAAGCGCGCTTTCGGCGGTCGAAACGATCGCGATAATAGGCACGCCGCGCGCGGCGATCGGCGCGAGTATCCGCTTGACCTCTTCCGTCTCGCCGCTGTACGAAAGCGCCAAAAGAACGTCGTTCGGACATACGGTTCCCAGATCGCCGTGATACGCTTCGCCCGGATGCAGAAAATGACTCGGAATACCGACCGACGACGCCGTCGCCGAGATCTTGCGGCCGATGAGCCCCGCCTTCCCCATGCCCGTAACGATGAGGGAACCGCGGAGTTCGACGACGAGCGCGAGCGCGTCGAGAAAGCGCGCGTCGAGCCGATCGACTTGCGCGAGAATCGCCGCGCTCTCCGATTTAAGAACGCTTTTGGCGAAATTCAACGAGTCGCGTTCGCATGCGTTCGGTTCGGACAGAACGGGAGCGAGCGCGAGCGAGCCGTCGACGAGGCCGCCGCGAGTAACGGTCGGGCGCGAGGCTTCGCCCGGTATTTCCGCTATCCGTAATTTTGCGCGCGCGCCGTCTTCCATCTCTCTTCCTCCAATTCTGCGTTCTTGCGCGCGGCGCCGCGCCGCGCGTTCTCTCCGCATACTAGTCTTTTTCCGAACCGCGCGCAAGGTCGATTCGTCGGCAAACGCCCCCGCGAGACTCGGCGAAACGCGACGGCAAACGCGCGTTTTATCTGTTGCCGCTATTGCCGATAATCGGTTTTCCATTAAAATTGAAAAGAATTTATCAATCGCAAAGCCGGCCGAGCGCGTTCGGTCGGCGACAAGTACGGATCGAGATATTTTATGGCTGTCATACTCAACGTCGAACATCTCCGCAAGCACTACGGACCGGACCCGGTTCTCGCGGACGTTACCTTTCAGGTTCGCGAAGGAGACAAAATCGGGCTCGTTGGACCGAACGGATGCGGGAAAACTACGCTCCTTAATATTCTTTCCGGAAAAGACGAATCGGAAAAAGGAACGATCGAGCGATTCTCCGGCGCGACGATCGGGTACCTTGAACAGCGTCCTCAGACCGACGCGGCGGAAACCGTGCTCGACGCGGGCCGAGCGGCGCTCGCGCATCTGACCGACGCGCAGCGGGAAGCGGAAGAGATCGCCGAAAAAATGGCGGATCCCGCGCTCGGAGCCGACGAACACGAACGGCTCGCCCGGCGCTACGACAAACTGCACGAATATCTCATGCGGCACGACGCGTACAATATCGAACACCGCGTGCAGCGCATTCTTCTGGGCGTCGGATTCCGCGAAGAGGACATGTCCAAATCGGTCGCCTCGCTCAGCGGCGGCGAACTCAACCGTCTCGGACTCGCGAAACTGCTCCTCGAAGAGCCCGATATTATGCTGCTCGACGAACCGTCCAACCACTTGGACCTCGCCGCCACCGAATGGCTCGAAGATTTTCTCAAAGCGACGGCCGCCGCGGTCATACTCGTAAGCCACGACCGCTACTTTCTCGACCGCGTAACGAACCGCACGTTCGAGCTCTATGCGGGCACGGTCGACGACTATCCCGGCAATTTCTCGAAATACTCCGTTCTCAAAGAGGAACGGCTCGCCGTTCAGAAAAAGACCTACGAAAAGTGGGTCGAAGAGGTCGAGAAGACAAAAGACTTCATTCGGAAAAACCACTACGGCAAAGACACGGCCGCGCGCGCGGAAGACCGACGCAAAAAGCTCGAACGGCTCGAAGAGAATCCGCCGGAACTCCCGCGCGACGTCTCCTCGCCGCCAATGACGTTTCCGCCCGCGTCCCGAACCGGCGATATCGTCTTTCGAATCGACGGGCTCTCCAAGGGCTACGGCGAACGCCAGCTCTTCAAAAACTACTCGTTCGACGTGCAGCGCGGCGAACGCTGGGCTATTCTCGGGCCGAACGGATGCGGCAAGACGACGTTCCTCAAGTGCCTGCTCGGTCAGGAGACGCCCGACGAAGGAACCGTCCGGTTCGGACAGGGCGTCGCCGTCGGCTACTTCGACCAGCAGCTTAAAGTCGTCGACGATCAGATTCCCGTCGTCGACGCGATTCGGCCGGAAAAGAAAGTCTTTGAGGATCTGCAGCGCCGCAAACTTCTGGCCATGTTCGGTCTCACGGGCGACCAGCAGCTCCTGAAAGTCTGCAATTTAAGCGGCGGTCAGCGCTGCCGTGCCGCGCTCGCGAAACTCGCGGCCGACGATCCAAACGTGCTCATTCTCGACGAACCGACCAACCACCTCGACCTGTGGGCGCGCAAAGCGCTCGAAAAGGCGCTCAAAGATTTCTCCGGCAGCGTTATCTTTATCAGCCACGACCGGTATTTCGTCGATCAGGTCGCCGACAAGATCCTCGTCGTTCAGCCGAACGCCTCTTATAAGATCGTCGAAGGAAATTACTCGACGTTCCGTCACATGGTCGCCAAAGGCCTCGTCGCCGATCCGTTCCTCCCCAACGCGCTCGACGAACCGTTCGTGCCCGAACAGACCGTTCGCGCCCCGGTTAAGGCAAGCTCCGATATGACGCATAAGTCGTCGCTGGAGCATAAGTCGGCCAAGCAGCTGCAAAAGAGCAAGCAGAAACAACAGCAACAGCAGCATAGCAAACCGCAGACGGCGCAGGGCCCCGTCAAAGGCAAGGGCGGCAATAAGGGCGCAATCCCCGCGCTCGACGGCGAACAGCCGAACGCGAAGCGAACGAACGGCGTTCCGGGCTATAAGAAGGGCGCCAATCCCGAAAAGTACGCCGAGCAGAACTTTAAAGCGGAACAGGGAAGCGCCAAAGGAAAGCCAAAGCCGGAAAAGCGCAAGCGGAAGTTCCCCTACAGAAAGGTCTCCGATATCGAAGACGAAATCTTTATTCGCGAAACGCACATGCAGTCGCTCAACGAAGATATGCTCAAGCCGGAAATCCTGCGCGACGGCGAAAAGATGAAGGAACTGCAGGCGGAGATGAAAGAGGAAGAAGAAGCGATCAAACGCCTCTACGAACATTGGGAAGAAGCTACCGAACTCAACTGGTGAGACTAGGTTAAGCGCGTCGGCCTCGACGCTAGAAAGAACGCGCTATGGCGCAGCAACGTAAGCCGAAAGAACATTGGAATTCCCGAATAGGCGTCGTCTTAGCGGTCGCGGGCGGCGCGGTCGGACTCGGTAATTTTCTTCGTTTTCCGGGCCAGGTTGTCAATTACGGCGGCGGGGCGTTCATGATCCCGTATCTGATCTCCTTCCTGCTTATCGCGATTCCCATCGCCAGTACCGAATGGGCGCTCGGCCGGTACGGAGGCCGCAAAGGATACCATTCGCCGCTGGGCGTCTACTATGCGGCGGGTAATAAGTCCACGTTCTGGGGACTTTGCGGCGGGCTGTCGGCCCTCACGCCGCTCGTTATCAGCATGTACTACATTTTCGTCGAGGCGTGGTGTCTGCTCTACGCGCTGCAGTATCTCGGCGGCCTTCTTCAGCCGTTCGGAATCGGATATTCCCTGCTCGACAACGTCAAGCCGGGTCTCGACTTAAAATCTGCGGACGCTTACGGCGCGCTCTTTTCGCAAACGACGGGCATGGAGGCGGACGGCTCGATCTTCCGGACGTTCGCGTCTCCCCTGCTCATTGTTACCGCCGTGTGCGCCGCGGCTAATTTCTATCTGATCTACCGCGGCGTCTCGAAAGGTATCGAACGGTTTAGCAAAATCGTCGCGCCTCTCATTCTGCTGTGCGCGGTTTTCGTTATTGTCCGCGTGCTCACGCTCGGCAATCCGACGGGCGCGCCCGGTCAGAGCCTGCTCGACGGGCTCGGGTTCATGTGGAATCCGACGCGCGAAGTCGTCGACGCGGCGACTGGCGAGGTCGTGCGAACGAACCTGTTCGACTCCCTGCTCAACGCGGAAACGTGGCTCGCCGCGACGTCGCAAATCTTCTTCTCCGTCTCCATCTGCCTGGGCGCGACGTGCACGTACGCAAGTTACGTTCGCGAAAACGAAGATATCGCGCTCTCAAGCGTTACCGCGACGTCGGCGAACGAATTCTGCGAAGTCGTACTCGGCGGCCTCATGACGATTCCGCCCGCCATTATGTACCTGGGCGCGCAAGCGGCCGATAAGTTCGGAAGTTCATTCTCGCTCGGATTCGTCGTACTGCCGAACGTCTTCGGCGAGATGCCGGCGGGCCAATTTTTCGGCTTCTGCTTCTTTACGCTCCTCTTCTGCTCCGCGATTACCAGCTCCATGTCGATCGTTCAGCCGACTATGGCGCTCTTCCAAGACGCGTTCGGACTTACGCGCCGAAAGGGAATCGCGCTCGTGTGTCTGGTCGTCCTGACAGGAACGGCGTTTGTCAGCTGGTTCAGTAAAAACCTCGCGGCGCTCGACGCGTTCGACTTCTGGCTCGCGAACTTCGCACCCTTCCTGGGCGGCGTCTTTCAGACGGTCCTCGTCGCGTACGTTTGGAAGCTCTCCAATCTGCGTCAGGAATGGGACCGCGGCGCTATCGTTAAACTGCCAAAGATTCTCGGCCCGATTGTAAAGTACGTCTCGCTGCCTTACCTGATTCTCATCTTCCTGTTCTGGTGCTATAAGAATATGCACGGCAGACTGCAGGAAGTCGCGGAGAACCCCGTTACTCAGTATTCGCTCGTCTTTATCGGCGTACTCGCGCTCGGACTGCTCGCGACCTCCTACGCCGTCGTTCGGCGATGGAAGAAAGAAGACAAAATATAAAATACGTTTTTGCCGGGAACTGACCGTTTCACACTAAGCGTTTGCAAACGCTGGAAAGGTTTGCGCGGAAATGGCGCGTGACGAACATTTAAACGACCACTGGGGCTCGCGGCTCGGCGTCGTGCTGGCGGTGTCGGGGAGCGCCGTCGGGCTCGGCAACTTCATTCGGTTTCCCGGCCAGGCGGCGATGAACGGGGGCGGCGCCTTTATGATCCCCTATCTCATTTCGCTGCTTGTCGTCGCGATTCCAATCTCGGCTTCCGAATGGGCGATGGGCCGTTACGGCGGTCGGCGCGGGTACCATTCGCCGCTTGGAATCTACTACGCGGCGGGCCAGCGCCGCCCGATTTGCGGACTCTGCGGCGGTATGTTTACCTTCACGGCCTACGTCATCGACATGTACTACCTCTTCGTCGAGGCGTGGTGTCTGGTTTACGCGCTGCAGTATCTCGGCGGCCTTCTCGATCACGTCGGGCTGGGGTTCTCGCTCTTTCCGGAAATACAGTCGGGATTACGCTTAGGTTCCTCGGAAGCGTACGGAAAAGCGTTTGAGTCGATTTCCGGAGCGTCGGGCGACGGCGCGCTCTTCAGTAAGTCCGGTTGGCCCGTCCTCGCCACGCTCGCGCTGTGCACGTTCGCGAACTTCTTTTTGATCTATCATGGAATCTCGCGCGGAATCGAGCGGTTCTGCAAAATGGTCGCGCCGCTCATTATGCTCTGCTCGTTAATCGTTCTCGTGCGCGTCTTTACGCTCGGGAATCCGTCGGGCGAGGAGGGCCGGGGCCTGCTCGACGGACTCGGCTTTATGTGGAATCCGGGCTCGGTTCGGGAAACGCTCTCGCAGCCGGCCGTATGGCTCGCCGCCGCGTCTCAGATTTTCTTTTCGACGTCGCTGTGCACGAGCGCCGTGTGCACGTACACGAGCTACGTCCGACCAAAGCAGGACGTCGCGCTTTCGAGCGTTACCGCGACGATGGCGAACGAATTCTGCGAAGTCTGCCTCGGCGGCATGATGATTCTGCCCCCCGCGATTATGTTCTTAGGCGCCGCCGCGGCCGATCAGATCGGGTCTTCGTTCTCGCTCGGATTCATCGTTCTGCCAAACGTCTTCGGCAAGATGCCCGCGGGCGAATTTTTCGGATTCGTTTTCTTCTCGCTCCTCTTCTTTGCGGCGATTACCAGCTCAATTTCGCAGCTGCAGCCGGCGGTCGCGTTCCTCAAAGAGGCGTTGGGCTGGGGACATAAACGGAGCGTGCTCGGATGCGTGGTCGCGGTCCTCGTCGGCTCGACGTGCGTCTGCTGGTTTACCGAGAATTTAACCGCGCTCGATTCCTTCGATTTCTGGTCCGCGAACTTTGCTCCGTTCCTATGCGCGATCGTTCAGACGTCGATCGTCGCCTTTATCTGGGGACTCAACGGACTGCAAAAAGAACTCGATCAGGGCGCTATTGTCAAGCTGCCGCGCTTTATCGGCCCGTTCATTAAATATGTAACCCTTCCCTACCTCGCGATTATCTTTGCGTTCTGGCTCTGGAAGAATTCGGCGGACCGCGTCGAAAGCCTCCTGGCGAGCAGGTCGGCGCAGATCTCGACATTCTTTCTGCTCTTAGTGCTGATCGCAATGTTCCTGACGTCCCTTTACGCCGTCAGACGCTGGAAACGGGAAGAGCGGCTCGCGGTCGGTCAAGAAGGCAAATCGGAAAACAACGAATAACAATGCGCGGAGGCGCGATTATATAAGGAGTTGCATATGACTATCGGCGGCTGGATCAGTATGACGGTAACGCTCGGTTTTGTGCTCGGTCTTTTCTCATGGTGCTGCTATCAGATGACGTCGGCGCCGGAAACGCCCGAAGAACTCGAAGAGGACGCAAAGAACAAACCGAAGGAATAGCGGATTGGGATTTCGGCCTTGACTTGAATCTCTAAATTGGAGATACTGACAGAGACCGCGCCGACGCGCCTGTCGAACGCGCGGTCTTTTCTCAAATTAAGCAAACGCTCCAATTCTTATGCGCAGGAGGCCGCGTTGAAATTCAATCTCAAACAGAAGCCGCAGCAAACCGTTCCCAGCTCGCGAAGGGAACGCCCAGTCGTCTTAAAGGCGGAAAATCTCGTTAAAGTCTATAAAATCAAGGGCGTCAAGACAAAGGTCGTTAAAGACGTCAGCTTTGAAGTACGCGAAGGCGAAATTGTCGGGCTGCTCGGCTCGAACGGCGCCGGCAAAACGACAAGTTTTCGTATTTCGTGCGGGCTCATTCCTCCGGAAGAAGGGAAAGTTACGCTCAACGGAATCGACGTTACGACCTGGCCCATGTACCGCCGCATTCGCGAAGGGCGGCTCGGCTATCTCCCACAGGATCGCAGCTCGTTCAGTTCCCTTACCGCGGAAGAGAACCTCTACGCCGCAATGGAATTCCTCGGCTATACGCGCTCAGAGATGCGCGCTAAGTGCGCCGAGCTCATGAAGCGATTCAAACTTGAACGCGTGCGTCATTCGAAAGTCGGTTCCGGCGGGGACGGCGGTCTCTCCGGCGGCGAGCGGCGGCGGCTCGAAATCGCGCGCGCGCTCCTGACCAATCCGAAAATTCTGCTCCTCGACGAACCGTTCGCCAACGTCGACCCGATTACCGTTCAGGAGCTGCAGGCGGTCGTTCACGAACTCGCCGACGACGGGGTCGCCATTCTCATTACCGACCATCAAGTCGACGAAACGCTCGCGATTACCGATCGCAGCTATATTATCCACGAGGGCGTCGTACTGTGCTCCGGAACGCCGCTCGAAGTCCTTTCCAATCCTGCCGCGGTTCGAACTTATTTCGGGAATAAGGCGGAAATCAGCCGCGAACATTTCCTGAAGAAACAGCGGCTCGCCGGCAACGAATCGGTTCCGGACTATATTCCGCCGGAACCCGAGCCCGACCAAACCGCTAAAAACGAGAGCTTTGATCCGCCGCCTGCGCCCCCGAAACGTCCGACCCTGTCCCTGACGCGGCGGCAGGACGAGCCCGTCCGACAGGCGCCCTCGCCAAGAGAGGAAGAACGGGAGTCGAATCGGTTCGACGGAAAACTCGGCAAGCTCATGCGGCGGAAATAATACGCGGTCGGCGCTTGAACCGCAGAGGTTCATGCCGAACGCAATGCCGCAATAAACAAACGAAAAAGGCGACCCGCAGCAATTTTGCGGATCGCCTCTTTTATTGCGCCAACCTGACGCGCGCGTGCGCGTCAGGCGCTAAGCTTGAACGAAAGCTTGGGATCAGAGGGTCTCGTCGATGAAGGACCAGTCGATCTTTTCGTAGTCGTTCTTGTATTCCGGACGAACGAGTTCGGCGACGCCGGGGGTCTTGAGGTCGGCCAGGTTGGTGACTTCGAGTTTCTTGGCGTCCCACTTGATCGTTTCGCCGCGCTTGCCAGCTTCCGGCGCGGTCCAGACGGCCAGGTTGCCGAGCAGGATCGTTTCGGTGAGCGGGCCGGCGAAGTTCGGGAAGTTGGACCAGCAGAGTTCCGGTTTGTTCTCTTTGATCGCGGTAACCCATTCGAGCTTGTTGCGCGCGTCGAAGTTGCCGGAATGTTC
The DNA here is from genome assembly GCA_946541595.1 of uncultured Planctomycetales bacterium. GTDB lineage: Bacteria > Planctomycetota > Planctomycetia > Pirellulales > Thermoguttaceae > RUG369. The sequence continues at coordinate 4,254 of CAMNJU010000034.1, read as the reverse complement.
GTCTTCCGGAGCCTTGCGCCATTCGACGCCGTCGATTTCCTTGAGGGCGTCGCCGCCAACAGCGCGGAGTTCATAGCGGTTGGCATAGTCGTCCGGGCTGTACGCGCAGCCCTTGGTGCCGATGATGATCGCGCCGGAGTCGGTCGGCTTTTCGATGCCGTACTTTTCGAAGAGGGCAGCGTCCGGTTTCGTCTTCGCGTCGAACCAGGTAACTTCGATCGCGTCGCGATTTTCCGTCGCCGGGAACTGGAACCAAATCTTGGAGGACGCCGGGAACGAATTGAAATCGTGACCGGAGGATTCCGCGACGACTTCGGTCGGGAACTTCAGGTCGCAAGCGCCGTAGGGCATATTCGCGGTATGGCACGCCATGTCGCCGAGCGAGCCGGAACCGAAGTCCCACCAGCCGCGCCACTGGAAGTCGTGATAGATGCCGGGCCAGAATTCGCGCTTGGGAGCGACGCCGAGCCAGCTGTCCCAATCGATCTTTTCCTTGGCCTTGGCGACTTGCTCTTTCATATCTTCGATGAGTTCTTCAGCGTCGTCCGGCTCTTCCTTCTTGACCTGTTCGGCGTACTTGGCGAGCGTCTGATCGCGGTTCGGACCCTGAGCCCAAATCGGGCGGTTCGTCCAGATATGAACGGCCTTGATTTCGCCAATGACGCCGGCCTTGATCTGGGCGACGCAGCGACGCATCGCGTCAAGCGTGGAGCCCTGGTTGCCCATCTGGGTGCAGACGCCGTACTTCTTGGCGAGATAGCCGAGGTAGCGGGCTTCGCCGATCGTACGGGTCAGCGGCTTCTGCGTATAGGCGTGCTTGCCGGCCTTAATGGCGGTCGCGGTAATGATCGCGTGCATATGGTCGGGCGTACTGACCGTAACGGCGTCGATCTTATCCATCATTTCCGCGAAGAGTTCGCGATAGTCGGTATAGAGCTTGGGATTCGAATCTTTGAAGTTCTGAGCCTTGCCCTGAAGCGTGTTCTTGTCGGTGTCGCACAGCGCGACGACTTTGCCGTAAAGAGCGGCCTGATCGATATCGCTGGAGCCTTTGCCGCCAACGCCGATACCGGCGATCGCGAGTCCTTCCAGAGCGGAAGCGCGAGAGACTTTAGCGGTGGAACCGGCGGCGACGAGGAAGCCCGCGCCAGCGATGGTCGACGTCTTGAGGAAGTCACGACGTGAAGTTTGGAAACTCATTATACACTCCTGAATTGCAATTAAGGTGAAGCAATCGCGAGGCAAAGCCGCGCGACAATTAGACCGGGGATCAATCCGGATTCGTTTTTTGGCACGTTTTCCCGGGAAACATACGCGATAAGCAAAAGCGCCATTCCCGGTTGCTTCATTATAGCGAAATACAGTCTTGATTCCTAGACGCAACTGTGGAAAAATTTGATTTTTTCTTGAAATTATCCTTACCCAGAGCAATATATTTTACGCAGACTGACAGACAAAGAAACAGCCGTTTTTCTAGAAACAGCAGTAAAAACAGGTTGCGTTATAGAGAAGTCTCAACCTCGGTCAAGTTTTCAATTTACTTATCCCAAAGAAACGAGTAGAAGGGAGCAAAAAGCCGCAGGGATCGGACGTGAAAAGCGCCGCGCCCAGAAACTCAGTCGAGCGGCTCAAATTTAATGCGGCGTTTGCGCGCGTATTTTTCTGCGGAAGAACCTTTGCGCGCACGGATCGTCAACGCTTTGCAACCTTTAAACGCCCCGTCGCCGATCTCCGTTGCGTCGTTCGTTATAACAATCGATTTCAGCGACGAACAGTCTAAAAAAGCTTCTTCCCGAATCTCCTTTACGCTCGAAGGAACGATTATCGAATCCAACGACGAACAGTCGGCAAATAACTGAAAAGCAATCTGCGTCACGCCATTTGGAATGACGAGCGACGTTAACGAGGAACAGTTTCGAAAAGCGCACTCCCCGATCTCTGTTACGTTATCGGGAAGGACAATAGACTGTAAGGAAGAACACTCGTCAAATGTCGAAGATTCAATCTTCTCGACTCCCAAGGGAATGACAATTGATTTCAACGAAGAACACTCCCAGAACGCGCCACGCCCTATTTCGACTATGCCGTTTGGAATGTCGACAGAGGTCAAATGAGAACAGCCATTGAAGGCGTGTTCTCCAATACTCGTCGCTCCGTCGGGAACGGCATATCTCCCAGACTTTCTTCCTTCCGGATATCTAACGAGGGTTTTGCCGTCCTTTGTGAAAAGAGCGCCGTCAATTGAACAAAAGTGAAGATTCTCCCCATCGACGTCAATCCGTTCAAGAGAAGAACAACCGTCAAAGACGAACCTCCCTAGATCTGTTACGTTTTTTGGAATAACAACGGATTCCAAAGACGAGAAGAGAAACGCTTGAAATCCAATATGTGTAACGCTGTCAGGAAGCGCTATCGACGTCAAAGACAAACAACGAAGGAAAGCCCTCTCTCCAATACTCGTCATTCCGTCCGGAAGAAGGACCGATTTCAAATCAGAACAGCACGCAAACGTTTCTTCTTCAATACTTGATACGCCGATAGGAATCGAAATAGCCTGAAGTGAAGAACAGCCAAAAAAGGCGCCCCGACCTATGCTATTTACGCTGGCGGGAAGCTCTATCGACTTCAGTAGTCGGCAGTCATGGAACGCTTTATCGCCCACCCTCGTCACACTGTCGGGAATAACTACCGAGTCCAACGATATACAGTCATAAAAAGTCCAATCGCCAATGTAAGCGACTCCATACGGAATAACGATAGACTTAAGGAATACGCATTCGAAAAAAGCCCCGTCTCCAATATCCACAACGCTTTCCGGGAGATTTAACGTCTCTAATCCGCTGTGACTGAACGCGTTCCCTTCTATTGTCGTCAAACCTTCGGGAAGCGCCAGCGTCGTCAACGCGCCGCAGTCGACGAACGCTCCGTTCGCTATTTTTTCCAGACCGTCGGGAAGAACGACCGTCTCTAAATCGCGGCAGCCGCTGAACGCGCCGGCGCCTATGTCCGTTACGCTGTCGGGAAGCGCCAGCGCCTTCAAAGAAGAGCAGCGGTAGAACGCTCTTGTTCCTATACTCGTAAGGGCGTCCGGAAGAGCTATTGACCTTAACGACGAACATTCAAAAAACGCCCTGTCGCCAATCGCTGTGACGCCGTCCGGAACGGTAAATTTTTGCTTTCGACGACCGCCCAAATATTTTACAAACGTCTTTCCGTCTAGACTGACGCCGTTGGCGTCAATTTTGTCTTCGCGCATACAGGCGTCCCTTCTTCGCTCAAGCAAATCTTAACGGCGTTTTTCACGAGAAAAAAGCCCGGCATGACGCTAATTATACCGGGCCGACGTTCTCTTCGCAATATTGTCTGAGGAATTCGGCAATAACAGGTTCCGCCGTGCGGCGGCGTTCAGTCGATTGGCGGTCTGTAAAACACGCTTTTAGGTTCTTCACAAGCTGTTGTACCGACTTCTTCACAAGATTTCGGGGGAAATATATTCTTTTATGTAGAACCCCATAGAAATATGCTCTATTGTTATCAGACGGCGTTGTGAATAAACGCCGCGTTCAAATAAACGGCGATACGACTTTTGGGTATAACGTTATTCGAGGAGATAAAGCGTGCGCGACAACGGCAAACCCGAGTATGACGCGAATGGAGTTAGCCCCGACGGAGGAACATTTGTAAAACATATTGGAAGCGAAAACGCAGAAAAGCTTATTACCCACGACGGCGTGACGAATATCGGAAAGAACGCCTTCAAAGAGTGTGATTCGCTTACGGTTCTCGCGCCCAAAGACTTCTATGCTGAACATTACGCTCGAGAAAACAGCGTCGAATTAAACCTCTCAAATGCGCCAATTCTAAGCGCGTTGAACCGTCCTCTGGGGCGGTTCAACGAAACGGTTGTTTTTCCCTCGGTACAGGAACTCTTCGATTAGAACAAAACGTTTTTGACGGAAATATACTTTTTCGTCGATCGTTCTGAAAAACGCCTATTCTTGCCCAAGCTTCCGAATTCTTCCACAGGCGCAAAGGGTGACGCCATCAATCGAGCGGCTCAAACTTGACGCCGTTTTCTTTTGCGTACCGTTCCGTGTAGGAACCTCTCGGCGCGCGAACCGTCAAGGACTCGCAATTAGCAAAAGCATAATTGAAAATGCGCGTTACGCTCGCGGGAACGACGACCGATTTCAGCGCGGAAAGCTGAAACGCGCATTCGCCAATTTCAGTTACGCCCTCGGTAATAACGACCGA
>CAMNJU010000033.1 GCA_946541595.1 uncultured Planctomycetales bacterium | reverse complement strand
ATAAAAAAGACAAGTTCAAAGAATAAAAAAGCCCGTCTCTCACGAGACGGGCCCATTTTTCAGACGTTTCGTTTAACGCCGCGGAGTCAACGTCAGTCGAGCTGAATCGTCTCCGTGCCTTTCATAGTAGACGCGGCGCGCCACGCTTCCAAGTCGATAACCGTGCTGACAAAACGGACGGAGCCGTCGCACATCGCAGCGTTAACGCCGCCAGAGTGCGAGCTGCGCGCCGGGAACGTCGCGGCATACCAGACGCCGTAGCCGTGGTTGTACATTGGAGGCGTGAACTCTTCCGGATCCCACCAAGCGCGACCGTAGTCGACTTCATAGGTAGTGTTCGGACCAAGATAGGTCGTGAAACCGGCGCCATTGGAATACATTACCGTACCGTAGTTGCCCCGATAATTATCCTCATTCGCGTTAATCTGAACTTCAGAGAGACAGAGCGTATTGGACGTGCCGTCTTTGATCTCGCCAATTTTGAAACTCTTATTGTGCGTGAAAGGACCCTTCTTGGCTTTATAAGAGCCGCGGCCGTCCCAGTTCACAACTTCGTCGTTCCGGTAGTTCGAGTTGCCAAGATTCACGACGTAGCAAGTACGGCGGATGCACCAAGTCGCGTTCGCCTTTTCGCCGATAGCTTCCGGCTCGCTTGGGCATTGGTGAGTCGGAATCAAAGCGACGCGATAGTCATGATGATACCCCATCCCCACAGGTTTGGAGAAATCCAACGTGGAATACAGAGCCGACTGCTCAATGAACGGGAGCGTGCGCCCATGCCATGAGAACGTGTCGGTAAAGTCGGCGGCATAGCCGTCCAAGCCCACCTGCATCGCCATGGGGAGTTTGTCTTGGTTCTGACCCGCGTAAGTCTGCATCGCGATCGCGAGCTGCTTCAAGTTGTTCGTGCACTGCATACGCCGCGCCGCCTCGCGCGCCGCCTGAACCGCCGGGAGAAGAAGACCGATTAAAATACCGATGATCGCGATAACGACCAGCAGTTCGACGAGGGTAAAACCCCGTCTGGAAAAGGAATTTCTGTTCATGTCTGGCGTCCTCTAAAAAAAGTAAAATACCCTGTTCAGGATAAAAAAACCGTAAAAGCCCATCGGCGAACCGGCGCTGAACCCGTCTATCGCGACGGAGCGCCCTAACCCGCCAAAGCTAAAACTGCTTACCAGTAATTGTAAGCAGAATTATTCTAAAAAACAAGTAAATACCTAAAAAAGAAGAAAATAAAAAGGAAAACCCGAACGCGCGGCGCATTCGGGCACAAATATCGGCAAAAATACGTATTCCCGACAAAGGTGAACAGGAATCGTACTTCTATATCATTCGCCGGACTTAAGATCGAAATCGACGGTGTTTTTGCCCGGCTTAATCGTGCACTTCAATTCGCTCTGACGATTGTACTTTTCAGGAACCAAGTTGACCTGACGCTCCGTGACGCCATGCGCAATATCGTCTTCAGTCGGATTTTCAATTTTTTCCATCTTATAAGCATAGACAGAAACGACCATCTCGCCTTCGGAAGCGCGCGCGCTGTATTTTCCGTCAACGATCTTGGCGCCGGTCGCCGTGCCGCGCTGTCCCGCCATCGGACCAAAGTTGATCGTGCCGTTGGCAACAGGAGCGCCGTCAAGGGTAACGGTACCCTCGACCGAGCAAAGTCCGTCGTTCTTTCCGCAACCGACAAACGCGGCGAGGCAGAACAGGAAGCAGGACAATACGAACAAACTACCGAAAGATTTTTGCATTTTTTACTTTCTTATATGATGATTAGTTAAACCGCCAATAAATCCGCGCGTCCCTGTGCGCGCGCAAAAGATCTCGACGAAATTTCTCCCGTCGAGACCTGATCAAACCGCCGACGGTTATCGGATCAAAACCGCCGGCGTTCTATCCAAGCGAGCCGAAACGCAGATCAGAAGTTCGAGCTGATCGTTTCCTGACCTTTGGAGGTCGCCATCGCGCGCCAGACGTCGAGATCGACGACCGTCGGAACGAAGCGAACGGAACCGTCGCACATCGCCGCGTTGACGCCGCCGGAGTGCGAGCTGCGCGCGTCGAAGCACGCCGCGCCCCACTGACCGTCGCCGGAACCGCCGTGGTTCGGGAACGGAGGCGTGAAGTCGTCGGGATTCCAGTCTTTACGGCCGTGGTCGCAAGAGTAAGTGGAGTTCGGGCCAAGGTAGGCGGTGAAGCCGGCGCCGTTGGAGAACATCGCGACGCCGTAGTTGCCCTGATAGCCGTCTTCGTTCGGGTTAACCTGAACTTCGGAGAGGCAGAGCGTATTGGACGTACCGTCTTTGACGTCAGAAATCTTAACGGCTTTGTTGTAGGTGAACGGGGCCTTCTTGTTCTTATAGGAACCGCGGCCGTCCCAGTTGTTTACGTCGTTCTGGGCGTAGTTCGAATTGCCAAGATTGACGACGTAGCAGGAGCGGCGGGCACACCAGTCGCGAGAGCTCTTTTCGCCAATGGCGTCAGGCTCGGTCGGGCACTGGTGAGTCGAAATCAACGCGACGCGGTAGTCATAGTGATTTCCGCCGTTGACGCGCTTCGAGAAGTCGAGCGTGCTGAACAGGGCTGCCTGCTCAATGTACGGCAGGGTTCGCGCATGCCAAGAGAAAGTGTCGGTGAAGTTGTCGCCGGCGTTATCTTCACGGAATTTCCAACCAACCTGCATCGCGATCGGGAACTTGTCGCCGTTTTGGTTGGCGTACGTCTGCATCGCGATCGCAAGCTGCTTCAGGTTGTTCGTGCACTGCATACGACGGGCCGCTTCACGGGCCGCTTGAACGGCGGGAAGGAGAAGCCCGATCAAAATACCGATGATCGCAATGACGACCAACAGCTCAACGAGGGTAAAACCGCGTTTCTGTGAATTCATAATACTCAATTCCTTGTGATAATATCAATAATCGTCTTTGGTAAAAGACGCTGCCCATCCTTTGAAGTAAAAAAGGGCAATGAAAACGGCGCGCAAACAGCGTCAAATCCGAAAAACCACAGTAAACACTGCAGTTCCGGAATTATAATATCTTTTAAAAAACGGCGCAAGGGGGACTTGCCGCCGCTTCCGCGTTTTCAAAAGCGGATTCTTCTATGTAAAAGCCTACAAAAAGCCTACAAATGGAACAATCCGCTCCATGACGCGAAAATTACAGCGTCCAACCGTTTTGATAATTGGCCTTAATAAACTCGTTTGCATCAGGATTATTAGCGACGGAGCAGTTTACGGGGTCAAATTCGACCGGTTTACGGCTGCGAATTGCCAGATCGCCCAAGAGGACAAACTCTAGTATCGGCATGGCGTCGGGAAAGTTTGAGCCGGCAGGCTCGCCGCCTCTGCAAGCCTCAAGCCATTCCGCCATAACGTTCCCGCGGCGCGGGAGCGTGCGCGGAACTTCGGCAAACTTCTTCGCGCGCTCTTTGTCGAGGATCTGATCGTTGAACATAATCCCATCGTCCCCGAAATAAAGGACGCCTTCCGAGGGAAGCTCGTCCCCTTCCCACCCCTGCGGCATAGGCGGGCGAATACCGCCGTCGGTCCATACCAGCCGCACTTCAGGCAGGTCGCCGCGCGCGGGGAAATCGTAAGTTACCAGACTCGAGAGCGGATATGCGTCTCCGTAAAACTTGGTCGTCGACGCCGTAACGCGCGTCGGAGTTCCCAACTTCAACGCGCGATATGGGATATTTGCCCAGTGGCAGCCCATGTCGCCAAGCGCGCCTGTTCCGAACGCCGTCCAGCCTCGGAAATTGAACGGATGGAAGACTGCGGCGCCGCCCCAGTTCTGGGGGCTCATGTGCGGAATCGGGGAATCGTCGCGCCACTTGTCGGCAAAGGGAATCTTCGGGGCGGGCCCAAGCCACGCGTCCCAGTCAAAACCGTCGGGAATCGGATCGGTCCACGTCGGCAGCGAAGGAGCGCCTTGAGGCCAGACCGGACGTTCCGACCACAGCCAGACTTTGCGCACCGCGCCGATCGCGCCCGCGGCGAGGAGTTCGCACACGCGGCAACCGGTCTCGCCGGTCGCGGGACTCGTCGTGATCTGGGTCGCCACGCCCGCTTCTTTGGCCGCCTGCGCGACGGCCCGGCCCTCTTCGATCGTACGCGTGAGCGGCTTAACGCAGCAGGTATGTTTGCCGGCGCGAAGCGCCGCGAGCGTTACTATCGCGTGCGTGTGGTCGGGCGTTCCGCAGTAGACGCAGTCGACCTTATCCCCCTCTTTATCGAGAGCCTCGCGGAAATCCTTGTATTTTCGCGCTTCGGGAAAGAGCTTGAACGTCTTCTCGGCATGGTTCCAGTCCAAGTCGCAAAGGGCGATCGGCTTGAAACCGACGCCCGAGGCTTCTTTCATGTGCGAATTGCCGATTCCGCCGACGCCGACGCCAAGCAGCGTCGGCGTGTCGCTCGGCGCGACAAATCCTTTGCCTAACACGTTGCGCGGAACGACGACGGGCGCGGCCGCCAGGGCCGACGCGGAAAGAAAGGCGCGTCTTGATATCTTCATGGCAGAGTCCTGCTAAAAAAGGACGAAAGGACGACGGCGCTTACACGTACGCGCGCCCCCTGTTCGCCGCTGGGGAAAATGGATGCCGTTTCAGTATACCGCGTCGGCAAAGTGAAAACAACAGCAGAAAAACGCGCTCGGCGCGTGTTGATATTTTGCTTTTCCCCGCTAAACTATATTTTTTGTCGCGGTTCGGGCTGAAAAGGTTCCGCAGAACTGCGCGTAAAGACCTAAACGCCGTTTTATTTTGGAGAAGAGAATGAACGAAGTCAGAACCCGTTTTGCGCCCAGTCCCACCGGATATATGCACGTCGGCAATCTGCGTACCGCGCTGTACGCCTACCTGACGGCCAGGCACGAAAACGGAGTCTTTATTCTGCGTATCGAAGACACCGATCAAGCGCGAATCGTCGACGGCGCCGTCGATATCATCTATAACACGCTCAAAGAAAACGGCATGACGTGGGACGAAGGACCGGACGTCGGAGGCGACTACGGACCGTACGTGCAAAGCGAACGAATGGGCCTGTTTAAAGATTACGCCGTCGAGCTCGTCGAAAAGGGCAAGGCGTACTACTGCTTTTGCACGGAAGAACGCCTCAACGCGCTTCATGAATCGCAGCGCGCCGCCGGAGAAACGGTCGGGCATTACGACCGCTGCTGCCGCGAACTTCCGAAAGAAGAAGTCGAGCGCCGTCTCGCCGCCGGCGAACCGTACGTCATACGGCAAAAAATGCCGACCGAAGGGGTCACGTCTTTCGACGACTTGATTTACGGCCACATCGAGGTCGACAATTCCGAATTGGAAGATCAGATTCTCATTAAGAGCGACGGCATGCCGACGTACAACTTTGCCAACGTCGTCGACGACCACCTCATGAAGATTTCACACGTCATCCGCGGAAACGAATATCTTTCCAGCACGCCGAAATACAATCTCCTCTACGAGGCGTTTGGCTGGGAAAAGCCGATCTACGTCCACTGCCCGCCCGTTATGAAAGACGCGCATAACAAGCTCTCTAAACGCAACGGAGACGCGAGTTATCAGGATCTCGTTCAGCAGGGTTATTTGAGCGCCGCGATTCTCAACTATCTACTCCTGCTCGGCTGGAGCCCCAAAGGGGATCAGGAAATCTTCTCGCGCGAAGAGATGATTGAAAAATGGAATCCGGCATGGATCAATAAGTCGCCCGCTATCTTCGATATTCAGAAACTCCGCGCTATTAACGCCGGTTACATCAACCGCATGACCGACGAAGAATTCGTCGTACTCGCGCGACCTTGGATTGAAAAAGTCGTCAAGACGCCGATCGACCTTCAGCTCCTGTGCATGAACCTCAAGCCGCGCTGCGAAATCCTAAGCGACTTGCCCGCGCGCGTTATGTTCATCGACAATATGCCCGAAGAATACGACCTCGAATTCTATAAGAACAAGAAATTCAAGACGGACGCGTCGACCGCGCTTACCGCCCTCAAAGCGCTCCTGCCGGCCCTCGAAGCGTGTGAAGACTGGACCCGCGAAGGCGTATATAACGCGTGCGCGCCCCTCGCGCAAGAGCTGGGCGTTAAAGGCGGCTGGCTCCTTTATCCGCTCGGAATCGCGCTCGCCGGAACGCAGGCGACGCCGGGCGGAGGCACCGACCTGGCCGTTATTATCGGAAAGGAACGGACGTTAGACCGCGTTCGCAAAGCGATCGAGAAACTGACCGCCGCGACGGCGTGATACGATCCGTAATGACGGGAGAATCGCAAGGCTCTCCCGTCTGTTTTTACTGGCGCGCCGCATTCCGCAGAAGCGCGTTTTCTGTTTCATCTAACCAAGCTCGCAGGATTTTCTCATGACCAGAATTCATCGAAAGGCGGTCTTTTGGGCGGCGCTCCTAATTACGGCGTTCGTCTCAACGGCGCTTTACGCAGGAAACGTCGATAAAATCGTCATTAAATTCGACCGGGAAAACTGTCTCTATTCCGTTGGAGAAAAGGCGCAGTTTACCGTCTCGGCGCTCGACGCGGCCGGCGCGGCCGCCGATTCCGGCGTCATGACGGTCAAAATCACGAACGACGGGCGCGACGTCCTCGCGGAAGAAACGTTTGAACTCAAAAATGAAGCGAATAAGACGTTCGAATGTGCGCTCGAACAGCCGGGCTTCGTTAAAGTCTTCGTCCACGCGGAAACTGCCGACGGCGCCGTCAAAAGAGACGATCTCGCGGGCGCGGGATTCGATCCGGAAAAAATTGAGCCGGGCCTCCCCAAACCCGACGATTTCGACGCGTTCTGGGCCAAGGGCAAAGAGGAAGTTCGCGCAATCCCTATCGATTTAGAGAAACGCCTACTCGCCGACTTCTCCAATGAGAAGCGCGATATGTACGCCGTTAACTTCGCAACGGTCGACGGCCAGCGCGTATACGGATGGCTCGGCGTGCCGAAGACGGGCGCGGCGCCTTATCCGACGATCGTAAACGTCGCGTGGGCGGGCGTCGGATTCGCGCCGGATCCGCAAACGGTCGACGAAGGCTTTGTCGTCCTGACGCTCAACGTCTTTCCGTACGAAGTTCCAATCGACGAAAAGGTCCGCGGACTCGTCTACGAAGATTTCAACAAGCGTCTCGGATGCAACTATTTTGAATGGAATATGGACGATCGCGACAAGTACTTCTATCGCGCTCCGATTCTCGGTCTCGACCGCGCCGTTGACTGGCTCGCGGAACAGGACTACGTCGACGCGTCGCGCATCGGATATCACGGCACAAGCCAAGGGGGCGGGTTCGGGCTCATTCTGACGGGCCTCAATAAACACATACGCCGCTCGGTCGTCTCTGTGCCCGCGATTTGCGATCACGCCGGGCTCCTCAAAGGACGCAACTCCGGCTGGCCGCAGCTCGTCGCGCATTGGCGCAACAATAACGATCCGGCGCGCGCGGAACGAACCAAGGAGGCGAGCCGCTATTACGACGCGGTTAATTTCGCGCGGAGCATCGACGTCCCAATTACCGTAACCGTGGGATTCCGCGACGTTACATGCTGCCCAAGCTCCGTGTATTCCGCCTATAACGTGATTCCGTCCGAGAACAAGCGCATTCTCTACGGAACTGAAGTAACGCACGTTACCGACAGAAATTACAATACGGCGCTCGCGGAAATGAAGGAAGCGCTCAAAACGCCCCAGTGCCCAATTCAGGGAAACTGGAAATTCGATCCGAAGTTCAGCGACGAATTTAACGGAACGTTCGACGAATCCAAATGGTATCCGAATAATCCGACTTGGCTCGGACGGCAGCCCGGCTTTTTCGATCCGGAAAACGTATCCGTCGAAAACGGTTTTCTGCAGTTGACCGCGCGCAACGAGTCGAAAGGGGATCCCGAAAAAGGATACAAAGATTTCACGACCGCGGCCGTCAAAAGTAAGGAACGCGTTCTGTACGGATACTTTGAAGTGCGTTCGAAACCGATGAATTCTAAAGCGTCAAGCTCGTTTTGGTTCTACGCAGACGATCCCGATCTGTGGACGGAAATCGACGTCTTTGAAATGAGCGGCGCGCATCCGGATCACGACGACGTTTATCACATGACGCTGCACGTCATGAGAAGCCCGGAAGTTGAAAAAACGCCGTACTCGTCTGGAACGAATTGGAAAGCGCCCTTCCGTTTCGTCGACGGTTTCCATCGTTACGGGCTCCTCTGGACCCCCGAAAAACTCTGTTGGTACGTCGACGACGAACTTGTTCGCGAGACGGAAAACAAATACTGGAAACAGCCGCTGAACGTCAACTTCGACAGCGAAACGATGCCCGAATGGTTTGGTCTGCCCGATCCGAAAGAACTCCCCGCAACCTTCCAGATAGACTATATCCGCCACTGGGAACTGGCGGAATAATCGCGCGGCGCAAAACCCGTTAATTCGCCGCCGTTAAACGCAAAAACGGAACCGTGAAGAAACGTCTCTTCGCGGTTCCGTTTTTTACGTTAGGGCGGCGGGAGTTTTTACTTATTTATTTAATCTCGACCCCTTCGACGAAATTCCCGATCTCGACGCACGGCGAATCCTTCGCGATCTTTTCGCCGAAATAATTAAAATTCTCCAGCGTTATGTTCTTAACATAGCATTCTTCCGAAAAACCTTCGAAATGAAGCGTTCCCCTGAAGGCGCCGCGTTCGCCGTAGACAGTAAAGTTTTTGAGAACGCAATTTTCAACCCGACCGGGAATCGGATCCCGGATTTCTCCGACCGTGCACTTCATGGGTTTCGCCATGAGCATAAGGATATCGTCTCCGTTTGAACGGACGCGGATATTGTCGAACACGCAGTTCGACATGAGTATTTGCTGATTCGGCTGCAGCCAAACGATCGCGTTCGCCCAGTATTCGCTCGGCGCGCGGTAATTCACGCTGTAGTAGAGGACGTCGATATCCGTCGCCGTTATGTCGCGCATCGCTTCGGCGTCGCACTCGTAACCGACGCGGAAAACATTGGCGCGGTCCGTCCAGAAAACGCAGTCGTGAATATTGATCTTCTCGCACGCGGCGCCGCCGAAACCTTTAATCGCGATCGAATCGTCCTGAGCGCGGAAGAAGCAGTTTTTCACTTCAATATTGCGGGAATTACACAGGTCGAGCGCGTCGTCGTTGATCATATTTGACGCGCAAATACGCAGTCCGTCAATAACCGCGCCGTCGCAATTCGACAGCACGCACGTCCAGCTCCACGGATCGCGGATAACGACGTCGCGTATCGTGAGATTCTCGCAGCCCGAACAGTGAATCGGATACGAATTCGGGCCTTTAAAACGCTCCCATTCCGTTCCGGCGAGAACGCCGCGCCCGCAAATCGTGATATTCTTGCCAACTGCGTGAACGCCGCCGTTAACGACCGCGCCCGACGCGATATAGAGCGTCTGACCGTCGCGCAGTTCAACAACGTTGGGCTTATGTACGCCGGGCCCGAAGTAAACGACGTTCGGATCCCCCGCCTTCGGCGCGTCTTGCTCCGGCGCGAGGCCGAAAAGAAGAAGAGGCTTGACACGCCCGTTCGGTTCAAAGGAAATCTGGAACGGCTTGTCCGCTTCGAGCGTAACCGACTCTTTCGACCGTTTCGCGACCGTTACGCCAAACCGGTCGGGCGCGACCGTCGCGTTGTCGAGCGCAAAGGGAGCGGTTATTTCCACAGAAACCCGGCCGGTAAACTCAAACGTCGCGAAATAGTACTCGCCGCTCTCTTTCTCCTGATCGAAAGCGCGATAAATCGCGACGTCCTTGCCGTCGGCTGTAACGCGGTAAACGCCCTCCACGCCCTGACCGGAGGGCGCCGGAACAGACCAGACTTCCGCGCGCGCAAAAGAACCGATTAAAAAGAACGCGGCGAACGCCGCGCCAAGAGTTGCGGTAATAATCTTCATAACGTCTACCTCGCTCGTTTAGAACCCATGTTTCGCGGCCGACTCAAAAACGCCGCTCGGTGGGATTATAATCCTCGTGAACGTTCGATTCAAGTTCCAAGCGGGAGAAAAAGGGTACTGCTGTCTGACCGTCCAGAAAGGAACGTTTATTTTTCATGAAAATAATTCTTAGTAAAATAATTGCCCGGCAACTGGGAAAAATGGATAACTTCTACGCAGAAATCCGACTAATCTCTATGATAACGTAAGTTAGAAGGGATTTACTATATTAAAATTGCAAAAAAACCACGCTCTTTATAAGAAAAACTTATAACCAAACGTCTCGTTTCTTCCAAGAAGAACCGGTTTGCCTGTTGACTTAAAATCTTTTATCGGTAGCATAAACAGAATGTGGGATTGTTTGCCGAGCCCTCGAGGCGCCCGACGACGTTCTATTACGTTTCGTACGAGAACGGGCCGTTCAGAGTTAGGAACGGCGGAGCGAAAAGCTCGAATCGGCGTGCAGCGCGGGAACGCCCCTGCAAGCATCCCTTATAATAATATAAATTTTCGAAGGCAGAGAGCGCGGGATTCGGCGCTCTTGTTTCGTTACTTGACGAAAGGCAACGTACGCCGATGAAATGTATTACCATTAAGAAAGGGCTCGACCTGCTGATTTTAGGCGAGCCGAACCAAGACGACGCGCCCGAGCGAAAAGAAGTTCGGCACGTCGCGATAACAGGCCCGGATTACGTGGGCATGAAGCCGACGATTCTTGTCGAACCGGGCGAAAAAGTTCTCGCGGGCCAACCGCTTCTCGAAGATAAAAAGACTCCCGGCGTTAAATTTACCTCTCCTGCGGCGGGAACGGTCGTTAAAGTCGTTCGCGGCGAGAAACGCGCGTTCCGTTCGATTATTGTCGAAACGGCCGACGGCGACGCGGCGAAAGAATCCGTCGCGTTTGAAAAGTTTGAACGCGGCGCGCTTTCTGAATTGAGTCCGGAAAAGGTCCGCGAGCAACTGATTCGCTCCGGCCTTTGGACGGCGCTGCGCACGCGGCCGTTCAGCCGATCTCCCAGAATCGACTCGGTTCCGGTCGCGCTCTTTGTCAACGCGGCGGACACGAACCCGCATGCGCCGAATCCTAAGTTGATTATTGACGCCAATCGCGATACGTTTCTCGACGGCCTGCGCATACTGAGTAAAATCTGCGGTCAAAAAATGTGGGTCTGCTTCGGCAAAGGCGAATACGACGACGCGTTTATTCGCGACGTCGAAGCGATTCCTTCCGCGGAAGCCGTTCAATTTCTCGGTAAACATCCTTCCGGGCTAACCGGCACGCATATCGCAACTCTCGAACCCTGCGCGCTCAATCACGTCGTTTGGTCGATTGGATACCAAGACGTAATCGCCGTCGGCAAACTCTTCACAGAGGGCCTCTATCCGAGCGAACGAACCGTCGCGCTCGCAGGGCCGGAAGTTCGCAATCCGCGCCTGCTCCGCGTTACGCAAGGCGCGTTCGTTACCGAACTTGTCGAAGGCGAGCTGAGAAAGGGCGAATCGCGCGTTATTTCCGGAAGCGTGCTCTGCGGCCGCACGGTCGAAGAGGGGCAGGAAGGGCTCGGCAGGTTCGTCAATCAGATTTCCGTCATTGGCGACGGCGATCCCCGCGCGCTCTTCGGATGGACGTCGCCCGACTTCCAAAAGTTCTCCATGGCGCGAACCGTCGCGTATCACTGGTTCTTCCGACATTTGCCGGTCAAAATGAACACGGCTCAGTGCGGCGGCAAACGCGCCGTCTTTCCGAACCGGCTCTTCCGCAAAGTCATGCCGCTCGATATTCTTCCGTCCTTTCTCTTTAAAGCGCTCGAAGCCGGCGATCTGGAACGCAGCGAAAAACTAGGCGCCTTTGAGCTCGACGAAGAAGACGTCGCCTTGTGCACGCTCGTCGACTTGGGAAAGAACGATTACGGCGCGTCTTTAAGAGCGTTGCTCGACAAGGCGATGAAAGAGGAGGAGTGAGCGATGTCTTTGAAAACACAAATCGCCGACTGGATGAGCGGCTGCCTGACCAAGCTCGAACAGAAGGGGGAAATCTCTCCCGAACAGAGCGAGTCTGGGAAAGAAGGCGGCGCGACGAAACGGTTCTTTTTCCGTTCCTGCGCGACTCTTGTGGACGCCGCCTACACGTTCTTTTTCAGTTCCTCGGAAAAGACGTCAGGGTCCGTTCACGTCCGCGACTGCAACGACTTCAAACGCATGATGATCGCCGTCATTTACGCGTTGATTCCCTGCACAATATTTGGAATTTACAATATCGGCTATCAGGCGAACCTCTTGGCCGGCGGGCCGGGCGGATGGCACGGCGCCATTTTGAACTGGATTAACGGCGTCGCGCCCGCGCTCGGAGTGTTTAACTCTTCCAACTTCTTTGGCTGCTTCGTTTACGGGCTTGTCTACTATCTTCCGATCTATATAACGACAATGATCGTCGGTATCGGAATAGAAGTCGTCTTTGCCGCGATTAACCGGCACGAAGTCAACGAAGGATTCTTTGTTACCGGATTCATCTTCCCGCTGATTTGCCCGCCGACCATTCCGCTGTGGCAGGTCGCGCTCGCGATCGCCTTTGGAACGGTTGTCGGCAAGGAAATTTTCGGGGGCACCGGGCGCAACATTTTCAACCCGGCGCTTCTCTCCCGCGCGTTCCTCTTCTTCGCGTATGCGGGCCAAATCTCGGGCGACTCCGTCTGGACGGCGGTCGACGGCGTGTCGAAAGCGACGCCGCTGGCGCTCGCGTCCCAAGGCGTCGACGGTCTCGTTTGCGGAAACTATACTTGGTGGAACGCGTTCCTTGGCCTGATTCCCGGATCGATCGGAGAAACTTCGACGCTCTGCTGTCTCATTGGCGGCGTCTATCTCATGGCGGTCGGAGTCGCTTCATGGCGAATCGGAGTCTCAATGTTCGTCGGCGGAATGGGGCTTGCGTGGCTCCTGCAATTCTGCAGTCCGGAGTTTGCCGAAGCGCATCGGGCCGTTACCCTTGGCCCGTGCTGGCACTTCGTGCTCGGAGGATTCGCGCTCGGCATGTTCTTCATGGCGACCGACCCCGTAACCGCGGCCCAAACAACCAAGGGACAATACGTTTACGGGTTCCTCATTGGAGCGCTCGTAATCGTCGTTCGCGTCTTTAACCCGGCCTATCCGGAAGGCGTTATGCTCGTTATTCTGTTCGGAAACTGCCTTGCTCCGCTCATCGACCACGTCTTTGTCGAAGCGAACATTCGCAGGCGCATGAAGCGGCTTCAGGCGAAGTGAAGGGAGGTAAAACGAAATGAATAACGATTCCATTCTCAAGACGTTCGGCGTCGCCGCGGCGTTATGCGTCGTATGCGCGGTTATCGTCTCCGTCGCCGACGTGTCCCTAAAGGGAATGCAGCAGCGCAATAAGGCGCTCGACAGACAGATCAATATTCTCCGCGCGGCAGGGCTCGTAGAACCCAAAGCGAAGGTCGACGCCAAACAGGCCGCTAAGCTCTTTGAAAACGCCAAAGCGGTCGTCGTCGACCTCGAAACCGGCAAGATCGTCGAAGAGAAACCCGCCGCGGAAGCGGACGGCATTAAGCTTGATCCCAAAGACGTCGTCGAAATCAAAAAAGAACACGACGTCGCCAAGATTAAATACGTTCCGAAAAAGGAGATCGTATATCTGTTCAACGATGAAAACGGCGCCTTGCAAACTGTCGCGCTCCCCATTAAAGGAACGGGACTGTGGTCGACCATGTACGGGTTCATCGCACTCAACGGGGATCTCAAGACGGTAGCGCATATCGTCTTTTACGACCACGGCGAAACGCCGGGATTGGGCGGGGAAATCTCGAATCCGAACTGGACGGCTAAGTGGGAAGGCAAACAGGCGCTTGGCGACGGCGGAGGCCCGATCATAAGGGTTGTTAAAGGGATCGCGGGAATATCGTCGGACGGGCCCAATTGCGAAGTCGACGGCATTTCCGGCGCGACGCTCACATGCAACGGCGTCAACGCCACCGTTTCGTTCTGGCTGGGCGAACGCGGATTTGGCCCGTTCTTGACAAACCTCAAGAACGGAACCGCTTACGACGTCAAAGCGAGCGAAAACTGAAAGGACGGGCAGAACAATGAAATTGACTGAAAACGATAAAAAGAGTCTGCTCGAACCGATTATTAAAAACAATCCTGTTTTCGTCCAGATTCTCGGTATTTGCTCCGCGCTCGCCGTCACGACGAGTATGACGACCGCGTTCACGATGACGCTCGCCGTCCTCTTCGTTACGGCCTTTTCGAACGTCGGAGTTTCGCTTATCCGCAAATATATTCCGAACTCGATTCGTATGATCGTCGAAATGACGATTATCGCGACGCTCGTTATTCTTGTGGATCAGCTCATTAAGGCGTTCTCGTACGACCTGAGCAAACAGCTGTCCGTATACGTCGGCCTCATTATTACGAACTGTATCGTTATGGGGCGCGCGGAAGCGTTCGCGATTAAAAACGGACCGGCTCTCAGCCTGCTCGACGGAATTGGAAACGGACTCGGTTACGGGTTTGTTCTCATGGTCGTCGCGTTCTTCCGGGAACTCTTTGGGTTTGGCACAATCTTCGGTTTTACCGTTTTCAAAACGGTTCAAAACGGAGGATGGTACGCTCCTAACGGACTCATGGTAACCGCGCCCGCCGCGTTCTTCCTCATTGGGTTCATGATTTGGATTGCCAACTCAATTAGCGACGCAAAAGTGAAATGACGCTCTAGGCTCGTTCGATAAGGATATAATCAAGTGGAACACGTTCTTTCGATGTTTGTCCAGGGAGTCTTTACGCAAAACCTTGCGTTGTCGCTCTTTTTGGGCATGTGTACGTTCCTCGCGGTCTCGAAGAAAGTAGGAGCCGCGTTCGGACTGGGAATTGCCGTTATCGTCGTCCAAGCGATCACGATTCCGGTCAATAATTTGCTATATAACTACGTTTTGCGCGAAGGGGCGCTCTCATGGACAGGCGTCGACGCGCTTAAAACGCTCGATCTCAGCTTCCTCTCGTTCATTACGTTCATCGGCGTTATCGCCGCGATCGTACAGATCTTAGAGATGACGCTCGACCGATTCTTTCCGGCGCTCTATAACGCGCTGGGCGTCTTTCTGCCGCTCATTACCGTAAACTGCGCTATTATGGGCGGTTCGCTGTTTATGCAGCAGAGAGACTACAGTTTCGGCGACAGCTGTCTCTACGGGTTATGTTCCGGTATCGGCTGGGCGTTTGCCATTACCGTCTTTGCCGGCATGCGCGAAAAGATGGAATACAGCCGCGTTCCGAAACCGTTGCAAGGGCTCGGAATCGCCTTTATTACGGCGGGGCTGCTCGCGTTGGCGTTTATGACGTTCTCGGGTATGTAAGCGAACGAAAGGAGAAAGACAAAATGAGCGGACTGGGCGTTATTATCGCCGGCGTTATTGCGTTTACCCTGATCGTTTTAGCGCTCGTGGCGGTTATTCTCGGCGCAAAAGCGACCCTTGTGCCAAGCGGAAACGTTACGATTGAAATCAATGGGGACGCTGAAAAGACGCTGAGCGTCCCGACCGGAGGAAAACTTATTAACACGCTCGCGGAAAAGAATATCTTTATTCCGTCGGCGTGCGGCGGCGGCGGAACCTGCGGTCAGTGCAAAGTGCGCGTACTCTCCGGCGGCGGCGAAATTCTGCCGACCGAAGCGAGCGTTATGACGCGCAAAGAGATCAAAAATCATGTCCGGCTGGCGTGCCAAACGCCCGTCAAGCAAGACATGAAGATCGAGATTCCTCCGGAGATTTTCTCCGTTAAGAAGTGGGAATGCACCGTACTGTCAAACAAAAGCGTCGCGACCTTTATTAAAGAGCTCGTCTTAGAATTGCCGGAAGGCGAAAGCGTCGACTTCAAGGCGGGCGGATACGTTCAAGTCGAACGTCCGGCGGGGCTCCGCATTAAGATGTCCGATTACGATATCCCCGAAACATACCGTCAAGACTGGATCGACATGAAGTTATGGGACCGCGAAAGCTACGTTGCGGAACCGATTTCGCGCGCCTACTCCATGGCGAGTCATCCGGGCGAAAAGGGCGTTATTAAATTTAACATCCGCTTCGCGTTCCCAAAGATGGTCGATCGGCCGGACGGCAAAGGAAAGTATCCCGATCCGAACGCGCCCGTCGGCGAGATGTCGTCATACCTCTTTATGCTCAAGCCGGGCGATAAGATTACGGTAAGCGGGCCTTACGGCGAATTCTTTATTCGCGAGAACGATCGCGAAAAAGTCTATATTGGCCGCGGGGTCGGCATGGCGCCGCTTCGTTCGCATATTTTCGATATGCTAACGCGGCTCGGACATAAAGAGAAGATTTCCTTCTGGTACAGCGCGCGAACTATGAAGGAGGCGTTTTACGTCGAAGATTTCAGGAAGTTGGAAGAAGAGTATCCGAATTTCACCTTTCATCTCGCGCTCTATAAGCCCCGTGCGGGCGTGGCGGAAGACCAAGGGCACGGTCCGACCGGTCTCATTCACAAAGTGATTTACGAAGCCTACCTGAAAGACCACAAAGCCCCGGAAGACTGCGAGTATTTCATGTGCGGTTCGCCCGACATGACCAGCAGCGTTTTGAAAGTGCTCGAAAGTCTCGGAGTCGAACGCGAAAACGTCTTCTTCGACGACTTCGGTTAATCCGCGCCGTCCCTCTGTCGACGGCCGCAGACAGAAACGCCGCGCCTTGGAACCGACGGGATCCAAGGCGCGGCGTGTTTATGCGTTCAAGACGTTTGCCCGTCTGCCGTTCGGCCGGCGCGGTCAAACGGCGTTCGAATCTCCGCTTTGCGATTCTTCCGTATCTTGCGGAACGGCTCCCTTCTCCGTTCCGACTTCCGCCTGAGCTTCGGCCGGCGCGGATTCGGCATTCTGTTCGCCGCCCTGTTCCAGAGTCTCTTTGCTTTTTTCCGGACGGTTCGCTTCCATAATAATCGGAATCTTTTCGACTTCGGGATCCTCGTGAATTCCAATGAACTCAACGGCGGCGCCAATCTGAACGCGCACGGTCGGACCTCCCTCCGCCGACGCGTATTTTTCCGGATTCGAAAATCGAAGCGAAAGCGAGCCCGCCGTCTGAATATAGGCCGCCAGCTTCTCGGAAATACGCGGTTCCGTCTCGCCAAAGTCCGGCGCTTCGTCTGTTACGAGCATAACGCTCGCGCCCATGTAATTATGAGGGAAAAGCAAAACGCAGCGCGAGCGTTCGGGCATAGCGAAGAGCCGGTCGAGCGCGTCGCAGTCGGCCAGACGCCGCGCGACGATGCAGTAGGCGTTCTCGTCGATGCGAAGCCGTCTTCCCCACGCGAGCGCTTTGGCGTCCCAAACCGTCGGAACGTCTTTGTGTTTGAGCATGTCGCGAACGCGCGGAGCATAGGAATTCTCGCACAGAACGCACCCCGTCGACGGCTGAGGAATATGCTTTAAACCAAACGCGGCGCGAGCGTAAGAAATGAGCTGAACGCGGTTGCGGCCCGTAAAGGAGCGCATCTTTTCGCGATCGAGCGTTCCCTCGCGTTCCATATCGGTTCGCGCAAGCGTTTTCGCGGTCAGAGGACGGAGCAGTTTGCCGTTGAGACCCGACTCGCGGGAAATGAGCGAAAGCTGGTGCTGTTTCTGACTGTTCGGACGCTGGCCGGATATTTCGCCCGTCGCTACGAAATCGGCGCCTATCTCCTCCATGAGCTTTTTAGCCTCGCGGCACATAGCCGTCCGGCAGTCTAAACACGGATTGACATTCGAGCCGTACCCCCATTTCGGGTGCGCGACCATCTGCATGTATTCTTCGCCAAAAGAACGGACGACCAGCTCGATTCCGATTTCTTCGGCCGCTCGCCGCGATTCCTCAGAACAGTCGTGAAACGGCGTTATCATGTTGAGCCCGACGACTTCAACTCCCTGCGATTTCAAGAGGCACGCAGCTAAGATGCTGTCCAGACCGCCTGAAAAAAGAACGATTGCTTTCATTACTGGAAATACTACCTCCGCATTAAGGCATGTGTGAAGTACAGCCCGGTTCCCAACACGCTAAAACGGTACTGATTATAGCGAAAAACCGCCGTCGGACAAGCGTCGAACGCGGGGTAAGCCGGCAAAGTCAAGAAAGAAAGAAGCGCGCCAAGAAACAAAAAAAGCCGCCCTGAGGCGACGCCCAAAAAAAGAAAGCCAGCGGGGAGAATCGAACTCCCAACCTTAGCATTACGAATGCTACGCTCTGCCAGTTGAGCTACGCGGGCATAATCTCAAACAAACGGCTCTCAGCCAATGACTGAAAACCAAAGCCAGCGGGGAGAATCGAACTCCCAACCTTAGCATTACGAATGCTACGCTCTGCCAGTTGAGCTACGCGGGCGTCTAGCGCCTCCTAAAGGCGACTAACGTGATTCTAACGTTAGAATCAGTTCCGTCAAGGGGCGAAATACAAACGCGCGGAATTTTTTGTGAAAAGACGCGCTCGGTAAGGCGTTCGAATTCATGCGCCTTACCCCGAAAACAGCGGCGCGTCAGTAGACGTGAAACGCGAAGACCGCCAAGAGAAGCGCAAATTGGAGCGCAACGGCGGCGCCGACGGCGGGCCTGCTCGCGACCCTCGCGACGTACGCCCAAAAAGCGTCGTACGTCAGCGCCAGCGCCAGAACGGGCTCGGCGTTTTGCCGGACGCGCGCTTCGGCCTCGATCGGATCGTCAAATTCGGGATCGTCGACGAGCACGGTCGACGAATGAACGCGCCGTTTCATTTGCGATTTATTCTGAGTAAAATTATTCTTCGCGCGCAGCGACCGCTCCAATGCGACGACGCCGAAGAAACATGCGGCTACAAAGATTAAAACGCAAAAGGCGCCGACCGACCCAAAAGCGTGCGAAGCGCTCGCCGACTGCCCGACCGTCCAGACAAAGATCGCGAAAACGCCAAAGACGAACCGCGTCATGCAATGCTGGACGCCGCCAAGCGTTACGTTGACGCAGTAGGCGAGAAATAACGCCGAGCACAAGGCCGCGAGCGCGCGCGGGGCCGCGATATGGCCAAATCGATCGAGAGCGCCTTCGCTCAGCATTGCCGACCAATACTGCGGAAAGGACGCGCAGCCAAGCGCGCAAGCGGCGATAAAGAGCGCCGCGCCGCGGACGGGCGCAATATTGAAATTCGCGCCGAACCAATAGAGCACGACCGAAAGCGCGACGGCGACGAGAACCCACGATTCCCGCTGAGTCCAAAGTGAAAGCTCCGTGCACAGAACCCAGACGGAAAGCGTAAAGTACACGGCCGCGACGCTCGCGCTCTTGCGCCGCCACGCCCAGTACTCCCCAAGCGCGCAAAAGACGATTGTAATTTGCGCGTCGACGCCGCTCAGATCGGTAACGATCCAATAGAGCATTATCAGGCTGGCGCAATAGTGCAGCGCGCGGGAACGCCGAGTCGCCGCGAGAATAAAAGCGCCAACGGTCCAGATCCCCGCGATCGAAGGAAACGCGTCGGCGATAAGCGTGGCAAGCCAGCCGCTCGCGCCCAAATCGGTCGGCGCGTTTTGGGAAAGAAGCGCCAGCGAGACCCCGAAAAGGAGCGTCCCAAAAATGCAGAACAGTTTGGAAAGGGGCGGATTCCCCGCGCGGCTCGCAAGGTAGGAAACGGCGTACGTGCACGCGAGCGCGATCAAAAGTACGATACAGCGAATCGACGGGAGGAAATCGTCCCAAAGATTGCGCGTCAGAACAAAAACCGCCGCCATGATCGCAAGATAACCGAGCGCGCCAAGCGCGGCCGTCGCCCAAAGACCGCGGCGCGCAGACTCGTACGCGGTCTGTTGCGCGTCGAAATCGACGCGCCGATAATCGGACGCGCCGTTCGAGTAAAAATCGTCGAGGATATCTTCTTGATTTTCGGACATAGCAGAATCCGTTTTTCTGTTAAGGGAGGCGTAAAACGCGTATGTTTTCGCAAGTAGCGTCACAGATTCAGAACGCGAGGAAGCCGATTACGCCGGCTTACCGCAACGCTCCTTCCGACATTTAGACGAAATGCAAAAACCGCGCGTTCGAAAGAAGAGACGCGCGGTTCGTATTTTATCAGAAACCTAAGAGAAGTCCAATACTCCCCTCGTTCAACGTTTGGTACTTGTTGACGAGGCAATCGTAATCGGCGGAGATGGAGAGAGTCCCCTTGAGCGAGAGGCGCAAACCAATTCCGCCCCAGAAAACGTCGCTGCCCGCGCCGGTCCCGTGAAAATACGGCTGGGACATGGAAACCGTGCCGGGAACGCGGCCGTAGCAGAAACTCTGAATCGATTCGGTTCGTTTGCGCAGCTGAGTAATCCACGCCATGCGCCCTTCGAGCGTAAACGCGTCAAGTCCGGCGAGATTCAGAACGACGCGCGAACCGAGCGTCATGAGGCAGGAATTGTAACTCCGCTTGCCCGCGTACTGCGCAAGCGTGGACGTGTTGAAATTGCCGTGCTTGAGGTTCGTGTACTGATACGAGCCAAACGGTTTAAGAACAAACATGCCGAGCGTCGCCATCTCGTAGCCCGTCTCAAAGAAACCGGTCGACTGGTAGCCCCCAATATAAGAGCGGCCGTAAGCGCCCGATCTGTCGCGCGCGGTATAGCCGTCGTCGCCATAGACGCCGAGCGCCGTCATATAGAAACCGCCCGCGTTCAGATAAGCCGCCAAGCCTACTCCGTCGTTTTCCTGCTGGATGGTGCGGTCAAAGTATCCCATGCGATTTCGGTGATAGTTGTAGTACGCGGAAATAGTCGCCGCGCCAATCGGGACGTTTATGCCGACGAACGCGCCCGAGTTATTCTCTTTGACTCTGCCGTTCCAACCGGTGGGGCTGATATGCCCGCTCCCGAAATACCCGTTCCCCCAAAACTGGATCGTCTTAAGCGTCGGAAGATTGACCGATCCGCGAATAACGACGTCCTGGGACGCGTAGATGGACGAGCCGCCGTATACGACGCGCGACTCCTCTTTTGGCTTGAACGTTTCAAACCCTTCGGCAAACGCGTCGGACGCGTCGCTATTTTCAAGCGTCGAGAACGACGGATCGACAAATTCCTCGAAAGGAATATTCTCAAAGCCGCAAGAAAAACCGGATTCGTCGACGCGAGGTTCCGCATCCGAACCGTCTGCGAGAAACGGCGCGCCGTCGCTGAGATACTCGGCAAAAAGCCCTAACCGCGGTTGAGGCTCGACGCCGTCTATTTTTTGAGAAAAAAGAGACTCGGCGGCAAACGCGGACGAAACGAACAGCGCCTCCGTCAAAACAAAAGCAGTCAGACAAGAGAGGACGCGCCGGGTAAGCCGATAACCTCGCGCGCCGAAAAAGCGACGCGAGTCAGTGGGTAACAAGCGCATGAAAAGCCTCCGTGGAATCGCCTACAAACGCGCGTGAAGCTGCGCAGGGCGAACAAAAAATCTCTGTCGAGCCGTTTTTTACCGGATCGCCAAGCTTCATCTCTCGGCGAGCCGTCGTAAAAAAGAACATCGTCTCCTGTTATAATCGTCAAAACTGTTATAAAACTTAAATCAAACGTTTATTTTTTTAGTTTCGGCGTTTGAAAAAACTAAAGAATTCGGTATAATACAAAAAATATACTCCGAATTCTCTCGAGTCGTTGGCTCGCGAGAATCGGTCTGTTCAAAACCGTCTAGGCGAAAGCGCCTGCTTTCGCGCAGCGGTTCCCTTTTGGGCAAATAGGAAAAACCCAAGCGCCCGCACGCCGCAAAGCGGCGTCGAAAGGGGGCGCGCAAACATTATAATCCTGTACAGGATAGATTATTCCAATGGCAAAAAACAACCCCTTTAGTATGTTCCGCCGCAACCAAAAGGCATGGATGGCGGGGCTGACCCTCTTTACGATGTTTTCGTTCATCGCGCTGGGCTCGATGCTCCAGTGCGTTGGGCAGCACGACCAAGGAGGCGGACCTCGCTTTGTCGGTCAAGTGGCGAAAACGAATAGTTTCGGGACGCTCGATTACAACGGTTTCCTCTCGCTGCGTCAGGATATGCTGCGTTTTGAGTCGTTTCTGAACTACCTCGCGTCGGCCGCGCAGGAACTCAACGCAATGCCTGCGGAAGAACTCTCCTCGTTACGCATTCAAATTAACTTCGCGGCGAACGACGCCGAAGCGCTCGTGAACCGCTGGCTCGTCTGCGAATTTGCCGCAAAAGAAAAGCTCGGCGCCGACGACAAAGCGGTCGTCGATTACCTCTCCATGCTCACGCGCTACGTGCGTTACGACCAGACGGGCGGCGGCGAAGTCGCGCGTTTCGGTTCCGACGTGCTCCTTGCCGCAGAACGCAACGCCGGTCTGAACGATTCCACGCTTAGCGATCTCATTAAATCGCAAATCGCGTACGAACGCATGCTCCGCAAGTATGACGGCCGCCGTTTCACGCCCTTCTATGCTCAGATGGGTCTAGCGCAGGTCGGATACGGTCACGGCGTCGTTCAGGCGTCCCCCGCTCAGAAACTCGAAGCGTTCTCCGCGCTCAACCGCATGGCAAAGGCGAAAGTCGCAGTCTTTAAGGCGGAGAATTTCGTCGATAAGGCGACGGCCCCGACCGACGAAGAAGCCAAAGCGTTCTACGAACGGTACCGGGATATCGTCGCGCGCGCCAATTCCAAGACCCCCGGTTTCACGCAGCCTCAGTTGCTCGCGCTTGAAATCGTTCGCGCCGACATAACAGACGAAATCCTCGACGCGATCTCCGAAGAAGACGTGAAAGCGTACTACGAAGCGCATAAAGAAGATTTCCGCCGCCCCAAATCCTCGCAGCCTGCCGCTGAAGAAGAGAAGGAAGCGCCCGCTCAGGAAACCGTCTCGTTAGGCGACGACAGCGCCGCTCTCAACGCCATTCCGGAAGACGCGCTTGGAAACATCGGCGAAGAAGCCCCCGCTGAAACGCCCGCCGCTGAAGCGCCAGCTGAGGCCCCGGCCGCAGAAGAACCGGCGCCTGAAGCCCCGGCAGAAGCGCCTGCCGAAGAGCCCGCTGCGGAAACGCCCGCCGAAGGAGCAGCGAACTATCAGAAGGCCGACCTTAAGTTCGTAGCCTACGGACAGGAAGCCGCGCAGGAAGAGCCGCAAGCTCCGGCCGAAGAACCTGCCGCAGAAGCTCCGGCTGAAGAACCCGCCGCCGAGCAGCCGACCGAAGAGCCTGCCGCAGAAGCTCCGGCTGAGGAACCCGCAGCC
>CAMNJU010000032.1 GCA_946541595.1 uncultured Planctomycetales bacterium | reverse complement strand
GGATTTGAGACGGTCGCTTAATCAAGCGGCTTTCGCTTTCTTAGCCGGGCGGCTTTCTGACGGTTTCACCATTACGTCGGATTTCTTTTCCGACCGCAGAATCAACGTTCCTTCGTCGGCGGTAATACCCAGACGAATTCTCGATCCTTTGATCTCAACCACGGTGATTTTAACGTCGTCGCCCAAACAAACGCTCTCGCCATTTCGTCTCGAAACAACTAGCATTTTCAACTCCTTTCGTGCGTTGCGCCGAATCCTTCGACGCTGCGTTTCCAAACAAAATATCGAGTAAAACGCGCTGTTACGCGTCTGACTTCTCACTCTCGTTCACAAGCTTTTCGCAGCCGGGGCCGTCGACGATCGGCGCGCCGTCTAAAACGGTCATCCGATACCGTTCTCCCATAGGATTGTAGAAGAATATTCTATTCTTCCGTCGTTCCCATATTGCGGAAAAATCCACCGTCCTAGGTCCGTGTATACAAAACATTACGCCGCATATCTCGCCGTTCGACTGGCGAAGCAGCCGCTTTGACTTGTGAAAAGCGTCCGACAGCAGATCGTTGTCGGCGCAGATGCTTTCGTAAACGTAATTCTGCAAATCCTCAAGCGTTTTCACTGAGGAAACTGTGTCGTTTACCATTCTTGTTCCGTAACGGCTCCAACGGCACGCCGCGCTTGGCGCGGACGCCGTTCAAACCTCATCTTGGGGGGATTCTTTGTTTGCCGACTCAACTTGTCGACAAAAATGGTATCGACTTTGATATTTTGAATCTTGTTTGAAAACGCCTTGAAAAGAACAAGGTCAAAATATCCCGTTTTCCTATTCATTACATTTGGAATTTCCGTCAATTTTTAGTAACGACTGTTTTCCAAACGGCCCTTTAGGCGTTTGCAGAGAGCCTGCTCGAAAGAACCTCTACGCCCTTCTCTAAAACCAAGACGTCGTCTTCAAGTCTGATTCCGCCCCAATCCGGCAGATAGATTCCTGGCTCGACCGTTAAGATCATGCCGGGCGCGAGGAGCGCGTCATGGCGGGGCGAAAGACCGCCGAAATCGTGAACGACCCGCCCGATACCGTGTCCAAGCCCGTGCCCAAAATAATCGCCGTAGCCCGCGTTGGCGATCGTATCGCGCGCAATCTTGTCGATCGCGTTGCACTTCACGCCGGGCGTCATGGCGGCGATCGCGGCGTCGTGGGCTTCTTTTACAACGGAGAACACTTCCTCAAATTTGGCGCGAAACGCCCTGCTCTGCTCCGTTTCCTCCAGCCCCCTGTCCGTTAAAAAAGAACGCGTAAGGTCGCCGACATAGCCGTTCTTCTTAGCGCCCCAATCAATGAGGCACATATACGACTCGCCCCAGCGCCGACCCCGCTGCGGTATCGCATGCGGGAGCGCCGCGCGCGCGTCAAACGCGATAATCGAAGGGAATGAAACGTCGTCGCCGCCAAGTTTTCTCATGCGGTATTCGAGTTCGTCGCGCAAATCGACTTCTGTCGCGTCGGACGCGGTATTTTTGCGCAGATAGAGATACGCGTCGATCGAAACGTCGATCGCCTCCCGAATCGCCTGTATCTCGCCGGCGTCTTTAATCTCGCGAAGCCGTTCCACGTCGTCCGAACGCGGAACAAACTCGACGGATTCAAATTTCGCCGTTAAAGAATTCATGAGCGCGACCGTAGTCGCCGACGCTTCAATGCCAACGCGTTTAGGCGAACATGACGAATACTTTTTATCATGGATCGCACACTCCAAAAGTCCAAGCGTCGACTGTCCGCTGTGTCTAATGAGCGCGCTGACGTCGGGGCATTCCTGTTTAATCTGTTCGTCAAACCGCGTGTCGCTCAAAAGACATACGCCCGAATCGCCAATCCATAAATAGGAATCTTCTCCGTTGAAGCCTGTCAGATAGGAAACGTTGGTCGGATCGACGATAAGATATCCGTCCAACTTCGACTCTTCCATCGTTTTAATAAACCGTTCGCGGCGTAACTGTTCTCGTTCACTCATTGCCCTGCCCCTTTATGCGCGTAAAAAAAGACGGAAACCGGTCGCCGTTCAAGCGTCGATTTCCGTCTTTGGAATTTCTGGTCTAAAATAGACGAAGGATCATTTCTTAGAGAGCGTCTCGACAACGCGGTCGGCAATCGCTTTGACCAACGCTTCGGTCTGCGGATCTTTGCCCAATTCTACGTTGTTGTTGAGAATCGGGTTCGAGGCGCAGCCGCACGGCTGTTTGTCAGGGTCGTTGCGGCGGAACCGCGGCGGATCGAACGCGCGGTGACCCACGCCCGTTTCTTTCCAGCTGTCGCGGAACATATCGTTCGCGCAGAGCTCGCAGTTCTCGGCCTGCAGGCGCGGATCCTTAATGCCCCATTTCGTTTTAAGTTGGAGGAGGGCTTCCGCTTCGTCTTTGCTGAAGAAGCTCGTCTTGCCCAGTTCCTTCGTGATCATAAGGATATTGCAATACGCGTCGAGAATTTCAGTAAGCCAGTATGCCTTTTCAACGGTCGGGCCAAGGCTGACCGTGCCGTGGTTGGCAAGGACGATGATATCCGACTTATGAATGAACGGCAGAACCGTATCCGCGAATTCTTGACCGCCGGGAATCGCGTACTTCGCAATCGGGACGTCGCCCATGTAGATGTCGACTTCCGGAAGAACGCATTGCGGAATCGCCTCTTTCGCAATGCCGAACGCCGTAGCGTAGCGAGGATGGCAGTGAAGTACGGAACGAACTTCCGGACGTTCTTTCATAATCGTCAGGTGCAGAAAGATTTCGCTCGTGCGTTTGCGCGTTCCGGAAATCTGATTCCCTTCCATATCGACAATACAAAGGTCTTCAGGTTTCATAAAGCCTTTGCAAATCTGGGTCGGGGTGCACACGACTCGATTTTCATCGATTCGGTAGCTAATATTACCGTCGTTCGCGGAGGCAAATCCTCGGTTATACAGTCTGCGACCGATGTCGCAAATCTCGTCTTTTACTTGATGCAAATTGAGCATGCGCTTGTCCTCTTATATACAAAGCCACGAACGCCGTCCGCATGAGCCGACGCCGTTCCCTAGTTTATTTTTATTCAAAAAACGCCTGTGTATTAATTGCGCTTCTTTTCAAAATAATTACGTCGGGTTCGACTTATTATTTTAACGTCTCCTTGGTAATTCGTCTCAAACGAAATCTCACTTTTCCGCATGTGATCCGGAACCAAGTTCGACGTTTTCTTTATATTTTATCCAAATCTATTATTTTAAATATTTTACTTATTCTTCTTATTCTTTAATTCAACGAGCGTTTCAACAGTCGGCGCGTCAATCACAACCGTATCCAAAATCGCGCCTGCAAATGCGTCGACGGGACATGGCCCTCCGTCAAACGCCGCAGCCGCTTCCGCGCCTTCGCTAAACGCGACCCACTCGTCAATGGCGGCGGAACAGTCGTCGTATACAACCAACTCGTTTCCCCACTTTCGGGGAAAATCCGGATTGAGCAATCGATTCGCCGCGGCGTTGACTCGCGCGTCGGCGTCTTTCCCCTGCTCCTGCTCGCCAATTTCCTTAGCGGCGCTTACAGGACTCGGCTCCGCAAGATCGTTAAACGTTACTGGAAGAACGATCTTGAATTGCGCCCCGATCAGGGATTCATGGACGCGGCTAAGTACGACCTTACCGATCACCTGCCCTATTCTCATGTTCTGATCCTGCGCTTATCTGTGAATAAAAAAGTCGACGATCTGCCGGAGCGGATAGGAGCCTAACTCATGGGGATCAACGATCGCCACGTTAGCGTCCGCCGCCGTTATATCCCGCTTCGCCTGCTCCGCCGAAAACGCGACGACGGCGCGCACGCCGGAAAACCGATTTGTCCAAATCGAGCCGATCGCGGCGTCGTGAGTCGCCAAAACAACGCGCAGCGATTTATCTTTCGCAATCTCTTCCGCGATGTGTTTCGACGTCTCTTTCAGGCAGGACGCGCGAAATTCCACTGTCGCGGCGTTTCGCGTCAGATATTCGTAAACGGAGACGGGGAACCGCTCCGCGTCGGGAAGGTGCGTCGCGAGTAATACGCGAACCGTTCCGGCGTTATTTTCATTTTGAGCCGCTGGCGCCGATACCGTGTCGGAACTAGCAGCCGCGGTAAAGTTCGACGCTGAAAGAGTCGTTCCCGTCGGTCGCGCCGACTGTTCATGAGTCAGCGTAACGCCCAGCTTTTTGAGCTCGTCGTAAGCGGCCGGCGTAACAATAGCGTCGCGGCGCGCGCGCCACTTCTTCGCGGCCGTCGACTCGGCAGCCCGCTTAACGACGTCGACGACGATAACACGGTCTGAGATATAAAAATCTTCTTCCGACTCTTTTCCGTCGGCAGGGCCGGAATCGTCGGCGCGCTGGGAGTAGAGGGAATTGAAATCGCGCGTCAGCGCCGCGCTTGCTTTGGCGGCGGACGTCTCGACTGAGCCGCTGCGAAGATCAGCCATGATCTTGCGGACAAGCTCGTCCAGATCCCATTTCAACTCACTCATCTTTTTCGCTTTCCAATTCGTCCGCCTTTTTCGCGGAATCGATAATTCCCACGACGCCCCAACGCGCCGGAGATAGTTTCGCGCCGATAATTTCCCGTCGGGTATACGACCCGTCGCTCGTAATCAGGACTAAGTCGCCGACGCCGGCGCCCAGTTTGTCATATATTATCATCGGATCTCCCTGAGGAGAACCGTCGAGGTTCGAAGTCGGCACGGCAATGAGCATCTTTTGCCCGACAAGGGACTCGTGCTTAACGATCGACGTCGCGTATCCGATAATTCGTGCCTGATTCATCTTGTTTATAGTGAAAACAGCTGGAACGACGTCAGTCAAACGTCACGTCGTCGCCATATTTGGGTTCTCTCGGACTGACGTCTGAATCCGCGTTCAGCTCGCTGTGCGAACCGTGGGAATGCCGATGACGGCGCCGCCCGTGTTCGCCGGAACCGTGCCCGGAGTGCGAACCGTGTCGGCCGTGCTCGCCGCTTGAATTCTTGCTTCGCTTAATAAGCTCGCCGCGGCGAATTTCCGAAACCTCGCGGGCATACAACCGGCGCGTAAAAAACAGGTCTAAAAAAGCCAAAAGAGCTGCGACGCCGTAAAGTATAACCCCTACGTCTAAGTTGACAAACAGCTTGTAACAGACGCCCGAGGCAAACCCGAAGATCATGAGCCATAAAAAGAGCGAACTCTTTCCGGACGCCTGACCGGAGCTAATCATCTTTCGGATTGAAAAGAGCCAACTAAGGCTGAAACAGACGAG
Organism: uncultured Planctomycetales bacterium; assembly: GCA_946541595.1. GTDB lineage: Bacteria > Planctomycetota > Planctomycetia > Pirellulales > Thermoguttaceae > RUG369. The sequence goes on along the minus strand of CAMNJU010000032.1, from coordinate 18,023 downwards.
CATAATAATCTCGTATCGATTCAGGTAATGACGGGTTTCCCAAAAAAGGTTCCAAGTACAATCGTGAATCGTCATGTCGCCCGTCCTGTATCTGTTTCAGCCAAAAATCCCCGCAGCGCCGGATTACAGCGCCGCGTGAAAACTCTCCAAGGATCGCCCTGGAAAGATGGGCGGCGAGAGACGAACGCGCGTACGTTCGTCTCCCTTTGACCGCCTGATAAAGATTAACGTTCGAGAATGTGCAAACTCTCGACCATGGCGCAACGCCGACTGCGCGTAAACGTAAGCGGACGCGTAATCCCTTCGCCGGTCGGACCCGCGATAGAATAAGATCCGTAACCTTCGCCGCCGCCGCCGTTGCCGGCGCAACTCGGACCGTTTTTGACAAAGATCGTCGTATTGAGCAGTTTACCCATTTTCGTCATAGTAACGACGTTGTTGGAATGGATAATCGCGGTGTGGTGGAACCCATGTTCCATTTCGTACGAACGCTGGATCGCTTCGTCAACGTCTTTGCAGCGGACGAACGGGAGGAAGGGCATCATTTGCTCGACGGGAACAAACGGATTTTCATAATCGGTCTCGCCGTAAAGGAGCTCAACGTCGTCGGAAACCGTCTTGCCAATGCCGGCGGCCAGTACGGAGGCGTCTTTTCCGAGGAATTCGCGGCTCGGCGCGTCGTGGCGTTTGTCGCCTTCTCCGACCTTGATAATTCCCTTCTGAGTCATCGCGGCGGTCTCGGCGGCGTTCAGGCGAACGGCGCCCGCGCGTTCCATCGCGTCCATCATCTTATCGAAGACGGAATTGACGACGAAAACTTCTTTTTCCGCCAGGCAGAGAAGGTTGTTGTCGTACGCGGCGCCAAGAATAATGCAGCGCGCGGCGCGGTCAAGATCCGCCGTTTCGTCGACGACGACCGGAGGATTGCCCGGCCCAGCGACGATCGCGCGCTTGCTCTGCGCCATTGCGGCGCGCGCAACGCCTTCGCCGCCCGTTACGACGAGAAGATTGATCTTCTTGTGCTTGAAGATGACGTCCGCCGTTTCAAGGGTCGGATTAGCCATCGCGCACATCAGGTTGTCGATACCGTAGTTGGCGTAGATCGCTTGGTTAAAACGTTTAACGCCCTCGACCGCAATACGTTTCCCGTTCGGGTGCGGATTAAAGACGACCGTATTGCCTGCGGCGATCATATTAATCGAGTTATTGGCGATCGTCGGCAGGGAGTGCGTAACCGGGGTAATCGCGCCAATAACGCCAAACGGAGCGTGTTCAATAACGGTCAGGCCGTAGTCGCCGCTGAAAACTTCCGAAGAAAGCGCTTCCACGCCCTGGGCGTTGTAACCGACGTTGAGAAGTTTGTCGATTTTGTGTTCGAGACGGCCGAGTTTCGTCTCTTCCATTTCCATCGTGCCGAGCTCGACGCTCTGCTCAATGCAGATGCGGCGGATTTCGTCAATCATCTTTTTGCGCTCGGCAATCTTTCGGTAAGAGAGCTGATCGTAGGCTTCGTTCGCCGCTTCGATCGCTTCGTACGGATCTTCAAAAATTCCGTACCGTCCAGCGTAACTTTTGGGAGCTACTCCGCCGCCGACAGCGCTCGCGCTCGACGCGGATCCGCCGATACGAGACAGTACTTCTTGCAAAACGCTGCGCACTAGCGCTTCATTCACATCCGCCATTTTAAAATCGCTCCTATGATAAAAAGAACGTTCGCTGACGTTCCGCTCGGCTAAACGACGTTGTCTGCGCTTCGCCTCTACCCGGCTTGCGGCGCGAAAATATCGTTTTTCCTCGCTTCGCCCCATCTTAGTTCTCGTTAATATGCTTTATTTGCGAGATTGTTTACGCGAGAAGGAGGCTGTTATTCCAAAGGAATCTGCGACTTCTGAACCGTCGCTGAATCGATAACGCCTATAATTGTGCAGTCGACCGGAAGCGTCTTGGTTTCCGGCGTCATGCGCGCGCTCGATCCCTGAACCGCAAGTACAAACTGCCCCTCGCCGGCCCCGACAATGTCGACCGCGACGAGAGACTTACCCGTCGTGACGAACCGATCGCGCGTCTTCGGATCAATAACGTACGGCTCGATCATCATCAACTTCGAACCGCGCATCGACTCAGTCTTCTGGGTCGCGACGACAGATCCGACTATTTTTCCGATAAACATACAACCGTCCCTTTACGTTACGTCTCGAAACGCGCCGCGCCTGCGACAATCCCAATAGCCCACTAAAGCGGCAAACGCCGATTTTATCAGGCTTTATTTTTACTTTCCAACAAAGCTTTCGTCTGACGTCCGACGATGATTTCTTCGTTCGTCGGAAGAACGTACACTTTAATTCGGCTCGTCGGCGCGCTGATTTCCGCCTCGACGCCGAGCGCCTTCCGGTTCGCTTCCCTATCGAGAACAATTCCGAGTTCTTCAAGGCCGTTGAGAGCCGCTTCACGCACGTCGGAACGGTATTCGCCAATCCCGCCGGCAAACGAAATCACATCGGCTCCGCCAAGCTCTACTAACGACGCGCCAATATATCGGCGCACGTCGCCGACAAGGACTTCAAGAGCCAACCGGCAACGTTCGTCGCCAGCGTCGCGTTTTTCCGCGATATCGCGCACGTCGCCGCTCACGCCGCTCACGCCAAGCAGACCGCTCTTTGTCGCAAGCGTTTGCAGCAATTCGTCAAGCGAAACGTTAAGCTTCTTCATGAGGTACGAGCACCAGAACGGATCGAAATCGCCGCAGCGGTTATTATTCATAAGGCCCGTCTGCGGACTTCCGCCCATACTGGAGCAGCGGCTCATGCCGTCGGCAATAGCGCATACAGAACTCGATCCGCCGAGGTGACAGCTGACAATGCGTTTGTCTTCGCCAAAAATTTCCCTGCAGCGCGTCGCGATGTAACGGTGGCTCGCGCCGTGGAATCCGTAGCGGCGAACGCCGTACTGTTCGGCCCATTCAAAGGGAACGCCGTAATATCGGTTGCGATCCGGGATATTCTGATGGAATCCGGTCTCAAACGCGGCGACAAGCGGAATTTCAGGAAGCTCTTGCTTGAGCATACGCATCGCGCGGACATAAGGAGGATTATGCGCCGGTAAAACGGCGTTGAACTCCTCCATAGCCGCGAGCAGATCGTCGGTAACCGGCTGAACTCCCGTGTACCCTTTGGCAAACACGGCTTTGAATCCGATTCCCGCGATTTCGTCGGCGCTTTTGAGACAGCCGGTCTGCGGGTCGGTCAGTTGGCGCAGGCATTCGCGCACGGCGACGCCGTGGTTCGGCGCGGAAACATTCTCTTCCTTCTTAAAGTCGCCAATTGAAATTTGGCAGGGGCTCGACTCGTCGCCGATGCGTTCAACGCGGCCGCGCGCTAAAAGTTTTTCCCCGTCCATATCGTACAAGCTGTACTTGAAGCTTGTCGAACCCAAATTTGCAACTAAAATCTTCATAGAGACCATTCTCCGACCGACGCTTCAACGCGCATAATCTGCGTTAAAGGCCGGCAAACGCCTAGTATGTCGCCAAAAGGAACCTGTAAAGTTCCGACAAAACCTGTCTGTCGGAGCCAAACGAAAACCGCGGCGCGGCGCCGACTGTTTGTACGCCAGCGCCGCGAATTTTCAGCTCGTTAGATCACGCGGTCCACGCGTCAATGAGACCTTCGGTCGGACGCGGAATAACGTGAGCGGCTTTAAGTTCGCCGGCAGATTCCGCAGCGGCGGCGCCAGCGTCGACGGCCGCGCGAACGCTTCCTACGTCTCCGCGAACGATAGTGGCGACCAAACCGCCGCCAATTTGGATACGCTTAACAATTTCGACGTCGGCGGCCTTAGCCATCGCGTCCGCCGCGCTCACGAGCGCCAATACGCCTTTCGTTTCGATCATTCCAATCGCGTCGTTCATTTCTTCTACCCTATATCTGTAATGCTATTTATTTTTGAGAGTTACAATCGTCGAGAGCACGGTTAAACACGTGTCCGCAAATAAACCGAACTCTAAAGTTCAAAGCGCGAAATCAATCACTTCGCCGCCGCGACGGTCTTTTTGACCTGCGGAAGAACTTTTTCGACGTCGTCGTCCGGACGTGCGATAACCTGAACGCCAGTGATCTCGCCGATACGGGACGCGGCGGCAACGCCGGCGTCGGTCGCGGCTTTAACAGCGGCGACGTCGCCGGTAACGTAGACGGTAACGATCCCGCTACCCGGTTTATCCCAACCCAGGAATTCAACGTTCGCAGCCTTCAACATTGCGTCCGTCGCTTCAAAAAGGGTAACGAATCCCTTGCCTTCGAGAATTCCCAACGCTTGCATCGGTTTTGCCATTTCTTTCTCCAATTCAAATGAAAGAGTTAAATCAAACGGCGCTTACGTTCCGAATGACCTTACTTTTTATTTATATCTTTAAATACTTTCCTATTTACTAATAGTAAACTATTTAATCAACTCAACTTTCGTCGCATGCTCCAAATCGACGGCGTTCCCCTCGTCGGTGTCGAGGTGAACTTCTAATTTTATATTCTTTCCGACGCGGACAAGCACGTCTTCAAAGACGACGGAACATTCGCCGGACGTAACGCGCAACTTCATCATATCTTTGTCTTTAACGCCGTAATAAGCGGCTTCTTCAGGAGACATGTGGACATGGCGCGCGGCGCGAATTACGCCTTTTTTAAGATTGACGACGCCGGCCGGACCGACCAGTACGCATCCGGGCGTACCCTCTAATTTTCCGCTCTCGCGCACGGGCGGATCCAAACCAAGCGAGATTGCGTCGGTAAAAGCGAGCTCAACCTGCGACTCTTTGCGCGTAGGACCGAGAATACGAACCGACGGCAACATTCTTTTGCGCGGGCCGATGAGCATAACCGTTTCGTTTGCCGCGAAGAAACCGTCTTGGTACAGGTCCTTCATTTTCGTCAGCTTCTTTCCTTTGCCGAATAGCGTTTCAACGTCGGCGTCGGTAAGATGGATATGACGCGCGGAAATACTGACGACCAACTCAGACTTTTTAGGCTGAACGACCTCGTTAGACTGGGCTTCATTAGACTGATTCAACACAGAAACTACCGCGTCGGCGACTCCGTCGGCTTTACCGTCTGTCTCTTTGAGAAGCTGACGCACAAGCGCTTCAACCGCCGATCTACTAATGTTTCTCATGTTACATAAATCCCTGTATATATCGCGTTAAAAACGCAACCGTCTACCGTTTAATAAGTTCCGAAGCGCTTAGCGCCGCGCGGCGGTAAGCGTCAAATCTACCCGCAAAATGACAGCGGAAATGACCAGTCCAATTATACTCTCATTTTCACCTGTATGAAGAAGGATTATTAAAAAACTTTAATCTTCCAAGCTTCACTCAGTTGCCAAAACAACCTTTTTATATGTATTATACCAAATTTGCCAATTCTACAAGATATGTCTTGCACAACCTCTGTTTTAGTTTTTCTGGGCTTATAGACTTTTTACTGTTATTTCATAGAATGAGAGCGCTGACGCCCAACGTTAAAACTCCCTTAAACAGCTGAACGTTTCAAAGAATCAAAAACGTTATGAAAAAAGCTTTCGTATTTATTGTCAAACTTATCTTTATCGTTGGGCTGTTTGCTTATTTAATCTACCGGGCAGCTCCCGGCTCGGCTTTTTCTGAACTCTCTTCCAGAGCCGTTAATATTAATTGCTTGGCGATTGGCTTTCTTTTCAATTTAGCGGCGACGGTAATAACGATTATCCGCTGGCAAGCGCTTGTACGAGCGCTAGGGGATCCTCTTCCGACTGCAGACGCGCTAAAATACGGTTTTATAGGTTTTATGTTTAATCTTTCGCCGATCGGAATTATTGGCGGCGACGCAGTAAAAGCGGTACTTCTCGTTAAAAAGAACAACGTTTCCACAGAACGTGCGGCTGCAAGCGTGGTGATCGACCGCGTCGTCGGCCTGTACGCCATGTTCCTTTTGGGGCTTGCCGTGCTATTTACAACGGGGTTCTACGCTAATCCCAATCCCCTGTGTAAATTTGTGACGCAAGGACTCGCTGTTTTAACGGTCGGAACCACCGTTTTTTTAGCCTTTATTGTCGCGCCGGCGAGTGAAAAGAACGTGCGAATTAAGATCGCGTCAAAGATTCCGTTTATTGGCGGCGTCATGGAGAAATTAACCTCCGCCGCCCTCATTTACCGCGATAAGAAAAAAACGCTTTTTCTCTCGCTGTGCGCTACGTTTATTGTTCATTCCTTTTTCGCGATTTCCCTTTTCTTCTTTGCACGCGCGCTATACGGTACGACGCCCTCGCTTATCGATCACTTCATTCTATACTGCGTTGGAAACGTAGGATCAATTATTCCACTGTCTGCAGGGCCGTTTGAATACTTTCTCGACGAACTCTATCCCCTCTTTGTTATTGCGGGCCGCGAGCCGTTTGCGGCAGGATACGGCATGACAATCGGTTTCACATACCGAATTGCAACCGTTGTTGTCGCGCTCGTTGGGGTAGGGTACTATCTCTTCTCACGCTCCGACGTTCGTCAGGCTCTCGATAATCAGTGAAACTAACGTCTTTATATCGAACGCTCACAAGAGAGAAATTCATTGCGCGCACAGGCCAACCCAAACGTCGCGCCGCGCGGCGGCTGCAAGTTCTCTAAGTTCCCTAAAACAACTCGCGAAGCGGAGGAGATCAATCTTAGACGGGCGCTATTGACGTAAAACGAGTTGTTGCGCGCCGCAGTTTACCCGCCTGTACCGTAAAAGCTGCTGCGGCGTCAGTATTACAATATCCCCTCCCCAAGGCATAGGAAATTCTTTGATCGGCCCGACGCTCATTCTACTGTTCTGATCAACGTCTTTATTTAAATCATCTAACTTTCATCGTATTTTTCCCGTCGTTTAAAAACTTTCAGTATAACGAGGCTCTCAAGGCGTGGTTCTATATACAACCGCAGCGAATACATTCAATGCGTCCGCGAGTCAAGGCACACGTTTTGCCCGAGCGCGTCTTATTATTTAACCGTCGAAGAAGAGGCTGGATTTCAATAAATCGCCGCGGCAATCTCCCCTGACAATCCCTGCTCTTTTTCTTTCCTTTTAAAGCGCCTTTTAGACCGAAAGACCAGGGACTGCGACGGCGATCAAATCTAAAAAATCATAACTGTAATTCTGAGCCTTTCTCCTCCAATTCCCGCCTTCCTTTTTACAGATATTCCATGTTTATATTTTGTTAGTTATTTTAACATTCTTGTTTTTATTTTTTATTTATTTCAATATCCATTATAAATAAATATTTATTCTACTAACGTGAATATTCATTAAAATACATTAGAAATATATTTTTTATTTAAGTAATCAACTGTACATTACTATTTTTATTTCCATAATTCACAGGGTGTTACTTTTATAAATCCAGTTTTATTTACAATAATGACTGAGACACTACTACTATTAATACATTAATATTTTAAAATATAAATAAATTATTTATCTATTTTCTTAAAAAATAATATTGTATCAGTATTATTACCTGTTTTATTTAACAGACTGTGAAATATGACGGTTGTTCTCGCTTCGTGCTTTTTAGGTAATATTGAGGAGCAAAGAGCGTTAAAGCGACCGTCTTCATAGAAGGCGCAGAGCAGTCCATTGAAAAAATGAGTTACATATTTATAATGGGCGAGAAATGAGGAATGCTTATGTGGAACTTGTATTCATAAAATGCATTCAACTTTATGGATTTTCACTGGAAATATCACAATCTTGTAGTAACAGGATCTGAAATGAAAGTTCGTTGCCGCCGCGAAAAGTTTGTCCCTTTGTTTAACTTAATAGCGTCGTTTACTTCAACTCGCGACGTTCGCCCCGCGTTACAAAACGTCAAAATGGTTGCCGACGACAATAAGTTGGTCTTAACGGCGACTGACGGCAATCTTGGCGCGCAGGGAGAATTGTCAGTAGACGACGGGTTTGTCGTTGAAAGTTCTGGCGAGGCGATCTTGCCGGCGAAGTTGTTACGCAAGATTCTTACAGAAACAACGGACGAAGAGATCGCGTTGGAATTAGACGGAACTACGCTTGGCGTTCGCGGCGCCAATTTCAGGTATCAGCTTACGACTTGGTCCGCAAACGACTTTCCCACAGTGTCGGCGTTTGAAGAGACGGCCTATCATAAAATATCGACTAAATCCCTTAGCGAAATGATTCGCCGCACCTTGTTTGCCACCGACGCCGAGAACGCTCATTATTCGCTCGGCGGAGTCCTTTTTGATTTTGCTCCCGACCGTATTACTTCCGTTGCGACCGACGGGCGGCGGCTGGCCTTTCAAACGCGTTCCGCCGAGGCTGTCGGAGATCATGCGCCCGCCGATACGATAGTCTTTCCGCCAAAAGCTTTGAATCTTATTGAACGCGCGGCGGGCGAAGTTGAAGAAGCGTTAATTGCTATTAAAGAGGCGCAAGCGCTTATTCAGCTTGGAAATGTGGTCGTATCGACAACTCTTATGGAAGGGCGTTTTCCTAAGTGGCGTCAGATTGTTCCCGACAAGAGCGGGAGAATTCACGTTGATTTTATTGCGGGGCAGCTTGCGAGCGCCGTGCGTCAGGCTGAGATTGTTGCGACGGAAAAAAAACCGGGCGTTTGGTTTAGTTTCTCGTCCGGCAAGGTAAGCGTCGCGGCCGCCGGCGACGAAGTTGGCGAATCGAACGTCGATATTCCGATCGCGTACGACGGAGAAGCGAGTTCGATTCGGCTTGATCCTCGGTTTCTCAATGAATTTTTCCGCTGTTTACCTGCCGAAGAGACGATTTCGTTCTACTTCCTGCAGGCGGATAAAGCGACGCTTTTTGAAACGAGCGACGATTACGCCTATGTCGTTATGCCGTTGAACTAAGTTATAAACATTGAATTGAAATATGTTGCAAGGGACGCCGACTTTTACAAGCCGGCGTTTTTAATTTTATTGCGTCTGATTGACGCGTATACAGAAATGCGAGCGGCGCTGTGAAAAGAAGATACAGGTTTCTTCCGTTTTTTATTACTATTGCTTGTGTTTTTGTTTGGGCTGCAAGCGCTCAGTCAGACGACCGTTTGGGTTCCGAGTCTCTTAAAAGGTATGAATACTCAGCCGAAAAAATGGGCGTTCCCGTGCGTGTTATTCTCTACGCCGCAGACGAGGAGCAAGCGCTTGCCGCTTCAAACGCCGTTTGGAAACGGTTTGACGAATTGAACGCGACGCTTTCCGATTACGACCCTGAAAGCGAGATTATTCAAGCATGCCGCAAGTCGGCCGAAAGCGGCGGTTTTGTCGAGGTTAGTCCCGATCTTCGTTTGGCTCTGGAGGAATCCCGTAAGTTTTGCGAATGGACTGGAGGCGCTTTTGACGCTACGGTAAGTCCGATTGTTAAGTTATGGCGAAGAAGCAGGTATTTTCATTCCAGACCTCCTGAAAGCGCGCTTCTGTCCGCAAAAAAACTCGTTGGGTTAGACGTATGGACAATCGACGAAAGAGGCGTTAAAACAGAGCCGAACGTTCGATTTGACGTCGGAGGAATAGCCAAAGGAATCGCGCTGGACGAAGCGTTAAAAGCCGCTCAAAATCTTGGCGTAAAATCTGTTTTGGTCGACGCCAGCGGGGATTTGCGTTTGGGCGCGGCGCCGCCCGGAAAAAAAGGGTGGAAGATCGGCGTCGCGTCCTTGAATTCTGAGCCGGCGTGTTATTGCGAGTTAAGCGACGTCGGAATTTGCGCCTCGGGCGACGCGAATCGATATGTAGAAATAGACGGCGTTCGCTATTCCCATATTATTGATCCGCGTACGTGCGAGCCCCTGACGCGGCGTTGCGTCGCGTCGGTTCTGGCGCCGACGGCGACGTCCGCCGACGCGCTCGCCAGCGCGCTGTGCGTCGTAGGGGGCGAGGAATTTCACGGAATAGTCGACCGCGTTTCACGCGAGCTTGGGCTGGAGAATGGAGCGATAGAATATTTACTCCTTCAGGCTTCCGACGACGCGGAACCTCCATACACGCCGGAGTCAACAAGCGTTTTCGCGTCGCCTTTATTTCAGGAAGCGTTAACGGGCCAGACTTCGTGCCTGTCTCGCTGATTTTATCCCACGCCGCGTGTTCAGAACGCTTTGGGGACTAGCGTCGCGCGGCGATTGCGCTATAATGAATCCGCTCGGCGTTTCCCCTCGTCGGGGAGCAACCAGATAGCGTTCCAGCTTCTGCCGCCGCAGCCGCAACTTAAAGGAAAGCTAATAAGATGACAAGCGAGGAAAACGCTCCCGTTAAGGAACTCTCGATTCCGGATTTTCAGGGACTTATTCGCAAAATGTATGTTGAAAAAGACGTTGAACGCGGCGTCGCGGGCACGTTTATGTGGCTGATAGAGGAAGTAGGCGAACTTTCCACAGCTCTTCGCAGCGGAACGCACAAAGAGATGGAAGAGGAATTTGCCGACGTATTGGCGTGGCTAACTACCATAGCGAACGTTGTCGGCGTAGATCTCAATAAGGCGTTGGTCGATAAATACGGGGCCGGATGTCCCGGTTGCGGCAAACTTGTTTGCGAATGTCCTAATTCTGAAAAGCCGTAACGCCCGCTTGTACGGCGGAGTCCGCCGAGCGTCGACGTGTAAAAAGAGTGAATGTTGCGAGAAATAAAATGAGACGAAGTCGGAAAGAATCGGGAAGTTTTTGCGCGGCTTTATTGTCGATTCTCGGCGTCGTAGTATTGTGCGCTTCGTTGAGCGCGGCGACCGTTTCGCGTCTCGCCGCCGCTGTTGAAGAAACGCCTGAGTCGCAAATTTCGTCTGCGGATTTGGCGGTATCCAAACTTCAAGTTGGAATAGCCGGCGTATATAAGAGCGGCGTTCCGACCCGAGTCGCCGTCTCTTGGCAAGGGGACGCGTCTAATCTTTCCTTTTTGGAATTAGAGACGGTTGATTCCGACGGCACGCCCTTTTTTTCCCGATATGAGATCGGCGATTCAGAGAAAGAGCAGGGAAGAGTAGAGGCGCGATTTGTTTTTCCGAAAGCGAACGCCCAATTAACCGTGCGGTTGGGCGGCGGTAACGGCGTGGTGAGCGAGCGCGTTTTTTCGACCGGTTCCAGTAAATCACCGGGAAAAGACGCTGATATCTTATACGCGTCTCCCGCGTCTTCGTCGCGACCGGTCTATCTGGTTTTAGGGTCAGAAAATCTGGGCTTTTCCGAAGCGTTTGCCGAATTGCGTTGGCAGGAAGATCGGCGCCCGATCGTTGTCGGTATTGAGTCTTTTGACGAACTTCCCGCTGATTCCCGATGCTACGAGACCTTTGACAAATTGTTTATTACGACGTCAAAAGCGGATATCTTTGACGGCGTCGACGGTTCCTCGCCTAAAATTCGCGCGATTGAAGAGTGGGTTGAGCGAGGCGGATCTGTCGTTCTTTTTGCCGACGAAAAAGCGATTCCTCTTCTTAGCGCCGGCGGCGCGCTGGCTAATCTTTCGCCCGGATCGACCATTGCCGAGCGCGCGCAGGAATTCCGCAGCGTCAACGCGCTTGTTACCGCGTTGCAAAACGTTAAAAATCTGGCAATGACGGGCTCGAAATCCAATCCTTTTCTTCGCGTTCCCGTTATTTCCAATTTAAAGCCGTACTCAAACGTTGAAATGCAAGAAGTGGAAACCCCGCTTCTTGTTACGCGTCCTGTCGGGCTCGGTTCGATTATTTATTTTGCCGGCGATTTGTCGACAGCTCCCCTGGCAAACTGGTCTGGCCGAGGGCGGCTTATGCTGAAGGTTCTTGGAATAGATCCTGAAAAGACGGGCGCGAAACCTGGCGGGTCTAATTTTGTTAAACGCGGATATGTCGATCTTTCTGGGCAGGTGCGCAGCGCGCTTGATTCTTTTGAAGGAGTTAGAATATCGCCCTTTTCCCTTGTCGCCGGTTTAATCTTCGCGTATCTGCTCGTTATTGCGCCGCTTGATTGGCTCATTGTAAAAAAGGGGCTAAAAAAACCGAACGTTACATGGGTCACATTTCCTCTGTTCGCGATAGTTTTTAGCGGCGTCGCCATTTGGATTTTTAAGTCGTCGACGCCTAACGAGCCCTCAATGAATCAGGTCGATTTGATTGACGTCGATATGGCCTCCGGTATGACGCGCGATTCGTCTTGGTTTGGTTTTTATTCTCCGATCGGCGAACGGTATGAATTTAAATTTGCGCCTGGCGCGTTTGATTTTACTTCTGAGAATTCCGGTTCCGTCGATCAGGCGACCGTTCTTTCCAGCGTTTATCCCCTAACGCTCGCGGGGGACGGTCTTGGCGGCGCCGAGCAGAAGTCGTATATGACGCGCATTTGGACCGGCGCTTATGAAGTTGGCGAGACGTCGGGCGTGGCTAACCTCACGGGCGCGCCTCTTATGACGCGGTCAAGCAAGAGTTTTTTTGGTCGTTGGACGGGCAAACTACAAAATATGCCTGAAACGCCTAAATTACGCGACGACGGTCTGCTTCTGCACGGATCGGTTTTAAATCCGTTTGACGTTCCCATTTACTCGGCGTTTATAATCTTTAACGGGGGCGCGTATTCATTAGGCACGCTTGCGCCTGGACTTACTAAGTTGGAACGAGGTTTGACACGACTTGAACCGACGCGCGCGCTAAACGAGAATAAATCTTCTGTTCCAGTAGAGAAATTAAAGAGTTGGAATCTCAATACGTATAATAATTCGTCGACGCGTTTGCCGTATATCTTGCGCACGGCTTCGTTTTATGATTTTGGCGGCGGCGAAGAAAACTTTGGGATTTCGAACCGCCTTCAGCGCGACGTCGATTTGAGCGATCTTTTACGTTGCGGCCGGGCCGTCGTTTACGGGACGGTAGTCGACGCGTGTTATCAAGACTATGCGGCGTCGAACGAACTTGCCAAAAAATCGGCTGACGCGCTCGAAATTGAACGCTTGGATCGTAAAATGGCGGCTCAGCGCGGCGAAACAGTCGAGAATGTTATGGAAGCTTCTATTGAAAAATACGGGCTTTCCGGATCTAGCGACGAGTTTGAACCGACGTCGGCGCGTTGGGGTCGGGCAGGCGACGCTGCCGACACGGCCGCAAAGAACCGCACCGTCGTCGTGCGGTTGATAGTTCCGATGACTTACGGCGTAAACGAGGATTAGTTTTTTTACCGCGGCGCGTATTTCGGCTGTACGATTAACATTTCAACAAAGCTCTTTACGTAAAACGTAACGGAAAAACCAATGATTAAAACTGAAGAACTGACGAAACAGTATGGCAAACTTTTTGCCCTAAAAAATTTGTCGCTCGAATTACAGGAAGGCGATCTTTTCGGTTTCATTGGTCCGAACGGTTCGGGCAAGACGACGACGATGAAGATGCTCGCGACGCTTTTGCAGCCGACCTGGGGCGAAGCGTATGTCTGCGGCATGTCGATCTATACGCAGCCCAAGGAAATCCGGCGTTTAGTCGGTTTTATGCCGGACTTTTTCGGCGTTTATGACGATATGAAAGTTATAGAGTATCTTGAGTTTTTCGCCGCTGCGTACCGAATCAAAGGAGAAGCTCGCCGTAAGGTCTGCAACGAGGCGCTTGAACGCGTCGACCTTGGTTACAAACGTGAGGCGTTGGTAACCAGTTTGAGCCGCGGGATGACCCAGAGGTTAGGACTTGCGCGCGTTCTTCTGCACGACCCGCAGGTTTTGCTCCTCGACGAGCCCGCCAGCGGGCTTGATCCGCGCGCGCGGATTGAAATTCGTGAATTACTCAAGCGTCTTGGCGGGAAGGGAAAGACGATTATGGTTTCGAGCCATATCCTCCCCGAACTTGCCGACGTATGTAACAAGGTCGGTATTATTGAGCGCGGCGAGCTGCTTGTGAACGCTGAAGTTCAAGACGTTATGCGCCGTGTTCGCGATCAAATCGCCCTTTTGATAGAATTGGCGGAACCGAAAGACGATCAGTATTCGAAGAAAATCGAAAAATGTATGAAGTTTCTTTCGGACGACGAGATTGTTGATCGCGTTGAATTGGATAAGAGCGGCGCGATTCGCACGTTCATTAAAAAAGGCCTTGGACTCGACGAGTATTCGGAGTTGCTCACGCGGCTCGTCGCGGAAAAGTTTAGGATTAAGTCGTTCAGTGAAGAAGAGATTAACTTGGAAACAGCGTTTATGACGCTGACGCGCGGTATTACCGCGTAATTAAAGTTTTGGATTTCTCTTTGACTCGGACGTCGCCGCCAGCCTTGCGCGTCCGAGTTTTTTTATTTTTAGGCGCATGCGCCGACAGAGAACTGAGGAAAAAAACGGTGAAACAAATAAAGATTTGGATTATCGTCGCCGCGTTGTTTGTTTTTTCAGGCGTATCAGAAGCGTCGAAAGTTACAATTAAATCCCCGCAAAATAACGCGAGCTCTAAAAAAGAGCCCGTAAGTAAAGAGAACGAGCCGGAGAAATCGAAACAGAAAGCGTCAGACGACGCGATTGAAATGAAGAGCGACGTCTCAGAAGTTTCTGTCGCAAAGAAAAAGAAAACGTCAGACGCGGTTAAAGAAGAATCAGAGCCCGCAGGAAAAAAGCCGGCGAACGCGTCCTCTAAGAGCGCCGACGCTGTTGAAACGCTCATTCAGCCGCCGGCTGTGAGGCTTGCGCCCATGACCGACGCTGAGCGCGACAGCAAGTACCCGATCGTTCCCGACGCGCTCGCGATGACGCTAGAAGAACTCACGCCAACTAAGGAACTTCGTAATATCCGTGTTCTTAAGGCGATGGCGCGTATTCCCCGCGCGGAGTTTGTCCCGAAAGATTACAGAGATTTTGCCTATCAAGACGCGGCGATTCCGATTGGCGAAGCGCAAACGATTTCTCCCCCTTTTATTGTCGCGTATATGACCGAAACGCTCGATCCTCAGCCGACAGATCGCGTGCTTGAAATTGGAACGGGCAGCGGATATCAGGCCGCTGTTTTGAGTTGTCTTGTCAACGAAGTCTACACGATAGAAATTGTTAAACCGCTCGGCCGCCGGGCCGCCGAAGTCTTAAAAAAACTTGGGTATAACAACGTATTTGTCCGATTGGGCGACGGATATAAAGGTTGGCCGGAAGGCGCGCCGTTTGACAAAATCATTGTTACCTGCTCTCCGGAAGACATTCCTCAGCCGCTTATCGACCAGCTTAGCGAGGGCGGCAAGATGCTCATTCCGATTGGCGAGCGTTATTTGCAGTATTTTGTCTTATGCGAGAAGAAAAACGGCGAGCTTGTTCGCACAACGCTTACGCCGGCCAGTTTTGTGCCAATGACGGGCGAAGCCGAAGATTTGAGACGTTCCAAACCGGATCCGACCGCGCCCGGTATAACCGGCGGTGGGTTTGAAGTCATTAACCCCACGCCCGGAGAAGTTGTTCCAACGGCGACGTGGAAGACGGACGGCATGCTCAAAAACGAGCCGATAGACGCCGCGGAAAAAGACGAACTGTCGATCCAACTGCCGAAACGCCGTCCAACGCCCCAAGGGTGGTTTTCGACGCGAAACATTTACGTCGCCGACCGCGCCGACGCGTATGAAGGAAAACGCGTTTGCGTGTGCGATAATTCAAGCGTTAAAGAGGAGCAAAAGAAAAAAGATCGGAACGAGGAACGGTTTAACGCCGCGACCCTTCCGGAGAACCGCCGCGAGCTTTCGGAAATTGAATTTCAGGTTCGCGCGCGTCAGCGCGAGCAAGAGGCAATTTGTCATCTGCGTCAGAATTTCGCGATTGACGGGACGAAAGTCAAAAAACTGACGGTAAGCGGCGCGTACAGATCGGAAAAATTGCGCGCTAACGTCGATACACGCTCCACGGTAACGTTAATTAAGATTTATTTCTTTGATAAAGACCGTAAGCCAATTCAGAAAAACGGCGAAGCGACCGTCTTATCGGGGGAAGTTGGCGCGAACCCCTGGGTTGAGTTCTCACAAGAGATTCAAGTTCCTCCCCGCGCTGCTGAAGCGTCGATGCAAGTAGGAATTCTCGACGGCGTCGGCGTCGTAGAATTTGACGGTTTAGAAGTGAAAAACAATTCGGAAAAAACGACGCGCGCTTCGCGTCGCCGGTAGCTAAACCGCCGCTTTTATGGAGCAGTCAAGCCGGCGTTACGTTAAAGCGCATATATGAAACGTCGGCTGACTGGAGATTGAATGCCGTTTTTATTGCCGCGCTTAGTCGGGTAATAGAGGCGGCGTCTGTTTTTTACGCGGTTTTAAAAGGAAATCTATGACGTTAGACGATTTTGGCGCGGGTCCGCTGTCGGCGCGGTTTGACGACGCTCTTCTTTTTGCCTCTGAGGCTCACCGAATGCAGACGCGAAAAATCGGCAGGGTTCCATACCTTTCGCACGTGCTTCGCGTCTCAGGACTCGTTCTTGATTACGGCGCTTCGGAAGACGTTGCGATAGCCGCGATTTTGCACGACGTCGTAGAGGATTGCGGCGGACTGGCAATGAGCAAGAAAGTACGCGATGGATTTGGCGAGCGCGTCGCGAGTTTGGTATTGGAAACGACAGACTCGACCGCCGAGGATTCCTCTAAAAAAGCGCCGTGGCGCGAGCGGAAAGAGGCGTTTATTGACCGTCTTAGCGCCTGTTCGCCTGACGGAGCGTTGATTATCGGCTGCGATAAACTTGATAATGTAACGTCGCTCACGCGCGCGGTTGTCGCCCTAGACTGTCAGTCTGTTTTTTCTAAGTTTAAAGGCGGCCGTTCCGGAGAGTTTTGGTATTGGGATTCGATTGTCTCAATTCTTTCCCAACGGATGATTCCGGTGGCCTCAGAACTGTCCGTCGCGGTAGAACGGCTTCGTAAAATTTGGAGTTTATGAATTGTGTAAGAAATAGAGTTTTTAATAATATTAAGTTTTATTTCTTTGTGTCGCCACAGTTGTATACCAAATTGAGGTGTTGTGAAAAATTTTTTTGCAAAAAAAGTCGAAAAGATAGAAAAAATAGTTTTGGAGACTTGATTTTTTAACTAGGGTGGTGTAGAATGTCGTCAATCAAGATATATTCGACGTATACTTGATTGCCTGTTTAGATCGGATAACATCGTTTTTCAACGAAATACAATATAGCCACAGGATAGGGTGAATTTTATGAAACGTGCTACAATGCTTTTGATAGCGTTGGCGGGTATGTTGGTCGCCGCGTCGACCCAAGCTGCCGACGTCAGTGTGATTTTCTACTCCCAGCAGGCCGACGGTCCCGTCGCGGTTGCGGAAGACGTTCACTACTCTTTGGTCTCTACCGACGGCCAAGAGGAGAAAGTCGCCGATGCAACCGGCGCCGAGACGGTTGTCTCTGTTGAGCCCGGTACGTACAGTATTGTCGCTGAGCAGCCCTCCACGCATCTCTTCGGTTCCGTTCAGGTTGAGATTCCTGCCGATCAGGCCGAACCTATGCTCTTCCTGCTTAACACCGAAGGTCTGACCTACCTTGAAGGCGCTCATCCCTGCGGATGCAATCACGAGGGTTATGAATGCGACGGCAACTGCGTTTGCGCTATCTTCAACGGAAACGTTACCACCGGCGTTTGCAGCTGCCCTGACAGCTGCGGCTGCCACAAGAAGGCCGCTTATGCGAACGGCGAAGTTGTTCAGACTTCGACCCCGATCGATCAGGCGTGCGACGTCTGTGGTCTTCCCCCGCAAAGCCCCTGCTGTAATCAGGGCGGGGCCGCTTGCTGCGGCAACGGTTGCTGGTGGAGCACGCTTGGCATGCTCGGCGCTATTGGCGCTTTGATTGCCGTCGCGGTCGATGATGATCCGGGCGACACGCCGCCGCCGGTCAGCCCCTACAAAATTGATATCAATAAGTGGGGCACTAAGACCACGACCATCAACGGTAAGAAAACGACCATTTACGGTCCTTACTACTATACCTATCCGGTAACCCCTTACCGTATCAAGTGAAGAGCGAT
Source organism: uncultured Planctomycetales bacterium (assembly GCA_946541595.1). GTDB lineage: Bacteria > Planctomycetota > Planctomycetia > Pirellulales > Thermoguttaceae > RUG369. The sequence goes on along the minus strand of CAMNJU010000032.1, from coordinate 83 downwards.
TCAGTAGAAATTGTAGCGTTCGTATTCTGAAATTCAGAATAGTTAGAAGAGGAGCCTAGCGCTCCTCTTCTTTTTTTATTAAA
>CAMNJU010000031.1 GCA_946541595.1 uncultured Planctomycetales bacterium | reverse complement strand
GAATAACAATGAAATTGTGGTTTTTCCTCTACAATAAACCATTGTCCCGCACAGCGTCAACTCTGTTCAAACCATTGTTAGCATTATTTTATTTTCTGTAAAGCCGGCTATTCTCCGCTTCTTCTTTCATAATGGGCGCTAAATAACGTTAATCAACATTGATAATTCCCCAAAAGCTCTTCTAATGTTCGTCAAAAATTGATACAATAAGCGAAGGATATTTCCTATCGGGAAAAAGGATTCTGTTAACTATCCAAAACGAGAAGAGCAATGACCAATTTAGCTGATAACCGCATAGCCAAAATTGTTTCATTCCTTGCTTTCTTTGCGTTTGGGATGCACTCCTTCTACCTCGGACATTTTCATCTTGAGTGTCCTTGTTCAAGTAACGAACACATTGAGTCGACATGTCGTCAGACGCCGGTCGCCGCAGGCGCTTTTTGTTTTAGTTCAGACGCCTGCCATTCTTCTCACAGCGTTCCCCCCTGTGAATGCGCCCTCGCGTTCAATCCTCCAATTCATGCGTCGTTTGCGTTTCTTCCTTTTATTGTTGTCGCGCCCGTATCCGCTGTCTACCCCCCAATGCAAATGGTCTCTCAAACCTTTGCGACAACGTCGCTAAAATCACAACCAGTCTATTTACTCAAAAAGTCTTTGCTTATTTGAATCCTTTCGTCCTGCCATTGTTACTGATATCGCGATCGTCGAGAGAATAGCGTTATCGGCTCTTCACGGTAAGAGAGTTAGGACCACGCGTTCCCCAAGGAAAAATAATGGAGCGGTTACGGTTCCTCTGCGTCAAAAGACGTTTTTGACGGTTCTATTCCAAAAGAAACTAAACCAATAAATACGAGAGTTGGCATAGATATGTCTGTTAATCCGAAGTCGTCTGCCAAACGCTGTTTTATCACGTTTATATTCGCTTTTCTTATTGGCGGAGCCTTTACCTATTTTATGTTAAAAACGCACTCGGACCTACTTGTGCCACAATTTCACTCAGAGTCAGCCGAAATTCATGAGGAAGAAGAAAAAGGCCATGATCATCAAAGCGAAGAAGGAGATGGAGAAGAAGGAAAAGAACACGAACACGAACACGAACACGAAGCGCTTGTTTTGTCGCCACAAGCATTGGTAAATATAGGACTCGAACCGGGCGAAGCGGGAGTTATTGAACTTAAAGCGACGGACTTTAAAAAGCGCTTGTCATTTCCGGGATTTGTTAGATATCGACCCGGTCGTTCATTAATCGAAGTCCCGTCTCCTGCTTCTGGAGTTGTCACCAAAATATATGCGGAAGAAGGCGAAGCCCTCTGTCCGGGCGAACCCCTTTTCGAAATCCAGCTCACACATGAGGAATTAACTTCGTGTCAATTGGAGCTATTGTCCCTCTTAAGTAAACGTGACCTTTTAGCAAGCGAACAAGAGCGACTATCGCGTATTGCGACAGGTATGGAACCGAAAACTCAACGTGAAATTGAGCTTCAGACGCAGGAAAACGAGGCTGCAATATCTGCTCAAAAACAGGCTCTTCTCTTTCTTGGCGTTTCAGAAAAGATTTTGGAAGAAACAATCATTCAACAACGACGACTTCTTACGTCATTGCTAGTTCGTGTTCCCGAACTGGAAAAATCAAGCGTTGGAATCAAATTAGAGTCATCTGAAGTTCACCAGCTAAACGGTGAAGATCATTTTCAAAAGGTAGAGCATTTTCAACAACTTGAAAAGAATCTGGTTGAAAAGGGACAAACGGTCTCTTTAGGCGACGCGCTGTGCATTGTCTCGGATTTACGCGAACTATGGATTGAAGGCAAAGCCTTTGAATCGGATGAAGCTACCGTCAACTCGGCGTACTCACGTCAGTCGCACGTTACGGCGATTTTTCCCAAAGCAATTAAAGACGAACAATTTGAAACCGTCTCTAATTTGTCAATTCGTTCTGTTTCTAACCGAATAGACGCAGCTTCACGAACCTTTTCCTGCTTTATTGATTTGAAAAACTACACGTTAAACAATCCTAAAGATATCCACAACAACTCTGAATCCGACGAATTAGAAACCAAGACTAAGGCTCCATTGCTAAATTGGCGGTTTAAACCTGGCCAACGCTGTGAAATTGAACTCGAAACGGAAACGCTGTCAAACGTCTTTGTAACGCCAGTTGGAGCGGTGGCGCAAGAAGGGATTGAATCAATGCTCTTCGAATATATCGGCGAGGAAGATGGAAATCCTATCTGGCATAAAAGACCGGTTGTCGTCCTCTACCAAAATTCACATAACGTTGTCGTCGCTAACGACGGTTCGATTAAGGAAGGCGCCCGTGTAGCTAGAAAAGGCGCTCAGCAACTTTATATCGCGCTTACAAACGGGAGCGGGAAGCTTCAAAGCTCATGTCCGTGCGGAGACCATGATCACTAAATTGGAGTAACAGGAGTTTTGCGATGCTTGATCGAATTATTCATTTCTCGTTATCTAATCGTTTTTTGATTATTGTCTTCGCTGTTTTAACCGTAATAGCAGGGTTCTATAAGGCGCAGCGACTTCCAGTTGACGTGCTCCCCGACCTAAACCGTCCACGCGTTACGATCATGACTGAATGTCCGGGGCTCGCTCCGGAAGAAGTTGAAACATTAGTTACCATGCCGTTAGAAACAGCGCTGCTGGGAACTGCGGGCATAGAAGCATTGCGGAGTTCTTCTGTAGTCGGTCTCTCCACAATCATTGTTGAATTTGATTGGAAGTCTGACTTGTACAGATCAAGACAAATAGTTTTTGAGCGCATGCAAAAAGCCATAGACGAACTGCCCAAAGGGATAGTTCCGCAAATGACGCCCGTTTCGTCAATCATGGGGCAGATTCTAACGTTAGCCGTTTATTCAGAATCGGGCCAAACATCCGCCATGGATCTTCGTACCGTCGCAGATTGGGAAATTCGGCGTAAACTTCTATCGTTACAAGGAGTCAGCGAGGTTTTCTCCATGGGAGGAGAACGCCGTCAGTATCAAGTGCAGATTCGTCCGGACGATCTGCTTCATTTTGAATTGACGGTTAACGACGTAGAGAAAGCGCTCCAAAAGAGCAATCGTAACGTTACGGGCGGTTTTCTCACTGAACAGGGACCGAAACAGTTTTTAGTTCGATCGATTGGACGTATTAAGTCGATTGAGGATCTCCGACAATTAGTCGTCAAAAGTTCTACCGATCCTCCAATTCGACTGTTTCAAATAGCGGATGTTCGTGAAGGCGCCGCTGTAGCTGTCGGCGATAGTTCGGTTGCCGTTCGCCTTCCTAACGGTTCGATTTTTGAAGGTCCCGCAGTTGTTCTCACCGTCGAAAAACAACTTAATCAAGACGCTCGAGCTTTAACCGACAATATTTTACAAGAAGTTGAATATCTTCAGAATAAGCTGCGTAAACGTCATCCGGATCTAACGATCGTCCCCCTCTATCAACAGCGCTCATACATTGAATTAGCAATCAATAACGTTTTTGCAGCCCTTAGAGACGGAGCTTTTCTAGTTGCTATCGTGGTTTTTCTTTTTCTCTTTTCCTTCCGAACCACGGTTGTGGCCTTAATCGCCATTCCGACGACAATCGCGATTACCTGCCTTGTTTTCGCAGGATTCAACCTTAGTATTAACACAATGACCTTAGGCGGTCTTGCCGTCGCAATTGGCGAGCTCGTTGACGACGCAATCGTCGACGTAGAGAATATTCATCGCAGATTAGAAGAAAACTCACGAAAAGCAATCCCTTTGTCTACGCTCAACGTGGTCTTTGGGGCCAGTTCAGAAATAAGACGTTCGGTTGTGAACGGCACCTTTATCACGATACTTGTATTTTTCCCAATATTCTTTTTAACAGGAATCGAAGGTAAACTCTTTGCGCCTTTAGGTCTGGCCTATGTTGTTTCTCTCGCTTCTTCCTTATTGGTTTCACTAACCGTAACCCCTGCGTTAGCTCATTGTTTTTTGCACAGGAGCTTTATAAAAGACAATTCAAAGTCAAAGATAGAAGTTAAAGAAAGAACGTTCAAGCAGGGGCCAGTTTTGCGTATCGCTCAACAACTTGCGAGTTACGCAATTCGCCTCAGTTTAAATATTCCCGGCGTGGTTCTTTCATGCGCGATTCTTTTAGGCGTTTGGGGAACAATACTCTTTCTTGAACTAGAGCGCGACTTTCTTCCGACATTCAACGAAGGGGCGGTTCAATTAAACCTTGATTTGGCGCCGGGCGCGTCGCTTGCTACGTCGTCAGAAATTGCCGCCAATATAACGTCGGAACTTATAAAAATTGACGGAATTAAATCTGTTACACGTAAAACAGGCAGAAGTGAAATGGACGAACACTCTGTTCCTGTAAATACGTCCGAATTCATATGCTCGGTAGATCAATCTTCTAAAAGAGAATTCGACGATATCGTCGACGATATAAGAGACGCTGTAAACGCCGAAACCGTTCCTGGGACGTTGTCGTCGTATGATCAGCCGCTCCAACATTTACTCAACCACCTTAGAAGTGGAACAAGCGCAAAAATTGCAATAAAACTGAATGGAGAAAATCTCGCGCTTTTACGATCGCGCTCGTCTAATATTAGGGAGATGTTAGAACATATTAACGACGTCGGTTCGTTGCGAATTGATCCCATTCAAGTAGATTTACCCCAAGTTCAAATTCGATTAAATCGAAATGCGTTAGCTCGATATGGGCTTACTCCTGAAGACGTTGATCAAACGATTTCCGTCGCCCTTAACGGTTCCATTGCGACAACAGCCTTGGAGGGAGAACGCCAAATCGACGTGGTTGCTCGACTTGGAAATAGATATCGCGAGGACGTGGAATTACTTCGTCGGTTGCCGATTCGGCTTCCCGAAAAGACGTATTCTGACGTAGACGCATATTCAAGTAATCTAAAACAGTCGCTGACTATTAATAACAGTCAAGATTATATGGACGTCTTGGCCCAATCCTCGGCCACGCCAGAACAGGGAATCGTTCCTCTATCAGAATTGGCTGAAATTGACCTACAGGCGCTTGGGCCGGGTCAAATAGACCACGAAAACGGAAGAAGACAAGTCGTCATCCAGTCGAATCCTCGCCACCGGAGCGCGGTTGAGGTAAAAAAAGATATAGAACAAAAGCTTTTACCCAGCTGGAAAGACCTGACGGCCAACGAAGTTGACGTCAGAATAACAGGATTATTTGAAAATGAAGCAAGCGCATCCCGAACTTTACTCGCTCTTTCTTGTCTATCAATTTTAGGCATATTTCTTGTATTGTTTAAAATGTTTCATTCCGCTAATCTAGCTCTTCAAGTAATGGCTCTGGTTCCTCTGGCGTTAGTTGGAGCAGTTGTCGCTTTGACGGTAACGGGCCAATCGAGAACCATACCCGCGCTCATTGGAATGATTTCACTTTGCGGTGTTGCGTCACGAAATGGCATTTTACTACTGGAACGTTATTTACACCTTGTACTTTACGAAGGTGAGAATTTGACCAAATCCATGATAATCCGGGCAGGACGCGAACGCGTCGCGCCAGTTCTCATGACGGCCTTAACGTCCGCCGTTGGACTGACGCCACTGGCAATTGCGCCTAACTTGCCCGGTAGGGAGTTTCTGTACCCTATTGCTACGGTCATGATTGGAGGTCTGCTCGCGTCAACAATGTTGGAATTTTTCATTCGGCCCGCTCTATTTTGGAAGTTTGGTTTAAAACCTGCCCGTAAACTAATTGCGGAAGAACGGAATCGAATGTCAAATGCGACAATCTCAGATACTCTTTCTGAAAAGCCGCCGCAATTCAGAACAAAATCGGAATAACTATTGCAGTAGACAATTGTTTGCTAGTTTGTTATCCTCAGACTCACATTGTTTAACGTTAATTGGGACTCCGCTAAATCCGAAAGAAACAGAGAAGTACAAATGACGCTTATTAGTTTATTCAAATGTCAAACGATACTGTTCTTTGTAGGGATCTCCATTGGCCCAATTATTGTTAATGCTCAGTCTACCTTGTCGGAAAACTTAAGTTTACCGCATGAAACCTCTTCTTCCCCACTATTAATATCGAACGGTCAAACTAGTCAACGTCCGTCAAGCGCCTCTATCTACCTGCCAAGAGAAAAAACAGAAGAAAACTTTTCCTTTTCTTCGTCCGGTCAATCGCAGGAAATGAAAGGTGAAAAAGTATCTATTCGACAGTTACAAGATAAAGCGTTACAAAACCATCCAGCCCTGAAAGTTGCCAATAGCCAAATAGACGCGGAAAGAGGAGTACGCCGACAGAACATTCTGCGAGATAATCCAATTCTTCATTACGAAGCGGAAGAGATTGGCGAAGACGGAAAGGCCGGTAAACAGGGCGTAATAATTGAGAAAGAATTAGGTAACCGCAAGCGCCGTGAGCTATTAGCACAGCAGAGCGACCGCACTTTGGAAGCTCTTGACTGGAACAAACAAATCGTGACTCGTAAGATTCAAAACGATGTGCGCGCCTTGGCATATCGAACGCTAATTGTACAAAAGAAAGTTGATTTTCAACGGCAGCTTGTTTCAATATCGGAAGCTGCCGAGAACCGCGCCCGAGAAGCGCTGAATTCAGGATCGGTAGAAATAACCAAGCTCAACTTCATTCAATTACAAAATCAGACGCGACAAGCCAAGCTGTCGTTTGAACAGAATCTCAACGATAAAGAAGCGCTTGAAAAAAAGCTAGCAATTATGATCGGCGCGCCAAACGAGCCAATAGGGGAAATTTCAGACGATCCTGCGGCTCTCTGCAACAGTCCAATGATAGACTATGAGGCAACTCTGAACAACCTCTTAGAATCCAGTCCGGAAATTGCGAAAAAACGTGCAGAAATAAACGAAAAAAGAGCCGCGTTGGCATATGAAGAAACGCCGCAACGTTCTTTTTCTGTTTCGGGAGGAGCTCTGTACGATTTCTCAAGCAGAACGACGGTCGCCAAGGCGGGGATCGGAGTTCCCATTAGAATCAACGACAGAAACGAAGGGAATATACTCCGCGCCAAGGCAGAGTTTACAAAAGCGCAAAGCGAACTCGAACAAATCCAATTGAAGCTTCGCGCTAATTTTACAGACGTTTTTTCCGTTTATAAAAGCTCCAAGGCAGAAGTTCAGACATATCAAGGAGAAATACTGCCGGACTTGGAAAGATTCTTCGCTTTGAGTCAGCAGGCGTATCAACAAGGCAGAATTAATTTCTTGGAATATACGTCTGCACGCGCCATATACATCGAATCGTCTGTTAACTATCTTGATTCACTAGAGCGTCTTTCCGATTCAATTGTAAAAATCGAAGGCTCACTATTAGAACAATGTCTAGAAAAGCAGGAATAGAATCGGAAAACCGTATTCATAAATAAGAAAAACAATAACAGACTAAGACGTAATTGTGTGCCGGTAATATCCGCCCCTCAACACAGTAAAAAAAGAACGCCGCGTTTGATAGCGGCGTTCTAAAAAGCGTTAATTCAATCTACGGCGAAAGTCGTATCTAACCGCCCCCAGAAAAGCCGACTATTCGGCTTTCGAAAACAGAAGGTCGTTTTTCCCAGTCTTCAATAAGACCCAACGTTCGGTAGGGACGTCTTTGACAATTTTGTCATGACGCGCGTTCTCCGGCGCGGCGTCCGCATGCTTTTCAACATACCACCCTTGGGGGAGACAGAACCATCCCTGCGTCCCTTCGGGCACGACGACGGTCGCTTTAAAAACGTCGTCTGTTACGTGAATCTCAGTTTCGATCTTACCAAAATTCGTTTTACAACTGTATCGACAATCCTTAATGCCGCCAAGCGCAGGAGCTATAATAAACTCCTTAAACGCTGGTTGAATTGGACGAATACCAACTCCATACTGGGCAAGGCACGTAAGCCCCCCGCCGCTCCAAGCATGATTGATCGTTCCTCCGCCATAACCTTCGGAACCAATGCCCCACCCTTCCCATAACGTCGTATAATCGGGACAGTCAACCATCTTAGAGAAACGCTTCTGCAATCGATGGAGAGCGTAGTCGTCATACCCCATCTCAAAAAGAGCTTGCAGAACGTACTTTTCCATATAGGGACTGGCATGTTCTTCTGACTTAAAAACGTTAAGTATTTTCCCATAATTGTCCGGCGAGACAAAACCGGCGACCACCGCCATTGCGTTTGTACGGTCGTCCGTCGCCCCTTTATAGTCTGGCGACCGATATTCCTTACCGGTCCAAAAAACACGGTTGAAATTCTCGGTCAACTTTTTGCGACGTGCCTGCAATTCCTTCAAGCCGTTTTTATCGTTCAAACGATCTGCAAGAAAAATACCTTCGTCGAGAGCCAGAGCATACCAACAATTTAGAAGCGCGCGCAGGTCGATGTTGTCTCCCCAGTCGCCCCAACTCCAATCGCCGTTTCGGACTTTAATCACGCCTTCGTCGTCAAATTCCCATATCAAGAGGTAGCGTTTAACCGCAGGATAAATATCTTCTGCCGTCGCAAAATCGCCGGAAAAGAACGAATACGTTCCCAAGCCGCAAACGCTGACAGTTGCCAGAATTTGAGCTGGCAATTCCTTCGACCAATTTCCGTCAGGAATGGGAGAATACATTGTTCCATCCGCACGCTGGAATCGAGCCAACTCATAAAAGGCCTTCCGAGGAATAGCGTCGGCGTTACGGTCTAACGCGTAGAACGCCTCGCCTAGCTCGTTAACGGCGTCTCCCCACCAATGAGAACGTTCGCGGTCAGGGCAATCAAAATACGAATCACGCATCGTTACATAAAGAGTGCGTTCCGCCTTTTTCCAAAATCGGTTATAAAAGTCGACGTCACACTCAAATTCTGAAACAAATTCTGTATTGTAACCGCTCTCCCGGTATGTAAGCTCGATGGGTTTGACGCCTTTCGGAAGCGTATAAATCATCCAATGTCCGTTCATCCAACCGAGGGATTCATATTCCTGTACGCCGTCTTTGGTAACGTATTCCCCACGAACGTTGTACTCGCTCCCGCCCATATAGTCGTCCGTTCTCATATCAATGACAAGTCCGGCGGGAGCTTCAACTTTCAAGCGAGGAGTCGCATGAAGATTATAAGGAAGTTGACACGTAATTTTTAAGCTGCCGTCCGGCAACTCTTCTTCTGTAAGGGACAGGTAGTTCCGAACTCCCCAATCCTTAAAGAGCGGCGACGGACGCTTAAAGAGGTAATTCCAAGGCGCGAGCGGTTTCTTCGTTTCCGGATTATACGCAAGCCCAAACTCTTTCGCGTTTTTCCAATTTGAATCGTCGAAATCTTCGGCTTTCCAGTCTCCGTCAAAATCATATTGTGCGTTGAATCTGACGTTCCATTCGCCTAATCTACGATTAGGCTGCGGATCGGGGGTAATCATTTCGTATGCGCCGGTTGTCTTTTCACGCCATTTAGGGTCGACTTTCGACACGTCGACTTTACAGGTAACTTCCTTAGCGCCACGCTGAGTGATATTGGGCGCGACAATTCCCTCTGGAACAGCGGTATAGAGCGCGGCTTTCCAGCTGGAATCGCTGATCAAGTAGAGTCCGGTTGCACCGTTAGTCGTCGCGTCAAACAGAAAACCTGGAACGCCGCTATTTACGTGAGAAAACCCCTGTTTGCCGAAAAACCAAGTTAAAACTGCAATTGTGTTTCTTCCCTTTTTCAAAAAAGGTTTGAGATCGACAACGTCGTAATAAGTGTCAAAGGGGGTCGGACCACGTTTCAAACCGCCTTCAAAAACAACATTTTCTCCATTCACATAGAGCCAATACTTTGAATCAGTAGCAATACGTGCGATCGCTTTCTCCGGAACGGCGTCCAATTCAATCGTCTTGCGGTATGTTTGCCATAAATTAGGCAGAATAGGATCGGGCAAACTAGAAGACGCTATCCATTGCGCTTTGAAATCAGTCGTAGGTTTATAGTTTTTGCCGATAGGCGCTTCTCCCTGTTTTTTGAGAACCAGAGGCGCGCTAACGTCATAATCGGCGCTGTTATCGGCAGTCTGAGGAACCGCCGTCGTCGGCCACAGTCCTATCACAACGCATAGGAGTAATTTTTTCAATGTTTCCATAGTCGTTCCTTTATCCTTTTAAAGAGGGTCGACTTTTATCTAACAAGATCAAACAAACCGACCACGTTTAGAAAATTCCTGTATTTCAGACTGCATCGGCGATTCAGTCAAAGCGGGCGCGTCTAATTCCCAAGGAAGAAGAACTGTAAAAGCGCTTCCAAATCCAGGTTGGCTTTCAAGCGTTATCTCGCCTTCCAATAGTTTGCAAAGTTCCTTGACAATAGAAAGTCCAAGCCCACTGCCGGAATATTCGCGAGTCATGGTATTTCCTTCCGTCGCGCTTTTTCCTTGGCGAAACTTCTCAAAAATTATCTGTCTATCCTCTTCGGCGACGCCGACGCCAGAGTCAATCACTTTCATTTCAAGGAACGGTATCGATTCAGATCCCATTAGCGCCCCGCCAACAACACGAGGATAAAATGGCTCGTGAAGTATTCGCTTAATTTCTATCCGAATGCTACCTCCCTCGGGAGTAAATTTGATCGCATTTGATAAAAGGTTATTGAGAATCTGCTGTATGCGCGCTTCATCTTGACGCATTGGAGGCGTCTCATGAGGGTAAGACGTCGTCAATTCAAGGTTCTTCTTGTCGACCAACGGCTTCGCCATATCGCATTGAGCTTGAACCACTGCTTCTATCCTAAATTTAACGGGATTGGGTTCAACCTTACCCGCGTCCATTTTAGCCAAATCAAGGATATTATTAATCATTTTCAAAAGCGCGTGCCCCGATTTATTGATATTAGCGACATATCGACGCTGTTTTTCGTCTAATGTGCTAATTGATCCAAGCACGTCGCTAAAACCCAAAATACTATTGAGCGGGGTACGAAGTTCGTGACTCATCGTCGACATGAAATCAGATTTTACCCTGTTTGATTCAAAAAGTTGCAGGTTTGCTCTCGCCAGTTCGTCAACCTTTCTCTCAAGCTCAGAGTTGAGCGTTCTTAGCATCTCTTGCGTCGCGACAAGGTATTTAAGCATTTTATTGAACGCGTCGCCTAAAGCCTCAAATTCATCAGCCGTTTGCAAATTAGCGCGCTGTGAAACGTCGCCACGTCCAATTGCCTCGCTGACGGTGCGCAAACTCCTCAACGGTTTCACGACGACAACTCGAATCACTACGCAAAACGCAATCATTCCAAGGAAAGCGGTAACAATAGCGCCCGCGAGCAATTGAGTCCATAGACGCGCGCTCTCTTTCTTGGCGGGAGGTTCAGGGATCGTTACTTGAATAACGCCAAGGGTCGAACCAAATTCAAGAGAAGAGTCGCCCATAATCTCACGATGGCAGTTCCAGCATGACCGTCCAAGACGCAATGGTTGGTAGTAATGGTATCGTCCATCGTCGTCCACACGCTCGACGGGTGTGTTAAGCATATCGTCGGAATCAGAATCAAGAGCAAGCGGGGTTTCCAGTTGTTCAAACAGCTTTCGCTCAAAATCGTCTCGCGGCTTATCGTCTTCGTCATCTATTCTGGCGTTATAGGCGCGAATCAATCTCGTCTCAATTCGCGCGCGCTCGGTCAAGCCTCCAATTTGCTCGCTAAGCGTCGTCATAGAATCGATAAAGTCGTTTTGATCCTTTGTAGCCAGTGTGGAACGGGAAACATTCGTTCCCGTCTGCTCCATAGCCAGACCTTTAATGTGAATCAGGAGAAACTCACGCTCGCTCACAAGTTTGCCCATCAAAGGGTTTTGGGCCTCAACTTGATTCTTCGTCACTTTATAGAAAAGCGCGACGCTAATTAAAATAACAATAGCCAACGCGACCCCAAACGAGACAAGACACTTGATCTCTAGACTTGATTTTATGAACGGTTTACCAGAACGTTTCAGATCCATTGGAACTCGCCTGCAAGTTTTAGGGTGCGTCGCTTTTATTTTAGAAAAGCGGGTGTAAAAAGTCAAGAGCGCGTCGTCTCCGGACTTTGTCTTAAAGCGAGCGAACCGGTCCGACCGTCGCTGAAGGGCGTGATAATTCTAAGAGCTTGACGATCAAAAAATGAAAAATTGGCGTTTCGTCAAAACGTCATACCTGTTATAATCCATCCAGCAGGCTGGGCGCATTTTTCGCGCTTATCATGTCACGATATGTCGAATCGGCGAGAACGAAAATGACTCGAACAATATGCATAGCCAATCAAAAAGGCGGAGTTGGTAAAACGACAACCGCTATTTCTTTGGCTTCCTGTATTGCGCATTCTGGGTCATTCGCGTTACTCGTCGATCTGGATCCGCAATGCAACGCGACAAGCGGTTTGGGATTTGATCCATCTCCTCGACACCCATTTGCATTTCCAGACGAATCGATCAGTCAAACAGTCCAAAAGTATTCCGAAAGGCTGGACGTCTTGCCCGGCTGCAGGAGTTTTGCCGACGTAGAACGACTTGCAAGCGTTCAGGACCCAAGTTATTTCAACAAAGTTGCGCGCCAACTTTCCCGTGAAACCCAAGGGTACGACTATGTTCTTATTGACTGTCCACCGTCGCTCGGACCGCTCACTCAGGCTGCGCTGGCATGGTCTGACGAAGTACTTACGCCGATCCAGTGCGAGTATTTCGCAATGGAAGGCTTGGTTCAAATGATCGAGATTATTGGCAAAGCGTTAAAACGCAAAGATCGCGCCTTGGAATATGGGGGAGTCGTTCTCACTATGTGCGACCCAACGCTCGAACTCACCTATGAAGTTGAGAACGAAGTAAGAGAATTCTTCGGCGAGATCGTCTTTAAAACGACGATTCCCCGAGACGTCGCTATTGCCGAAGCGCCTAGCTACGGTAAATCGATCGTCGACTACGCGCCTCGTTCTCGCGGCGCTCGAGCTTATATTGAATTGTGTTTGGAGGTATTGGAACGTGTCTAAAGATAACCGAAGATTAGGTCGTGGGTTAGAAGCGTTGTTGGGTAAAGTTGCCGCCGCTCAAAAGAGCGAACTCTCCAATAGCGAAACAACCGACGATTCGCGCATTATTTCAGGCGAATCTTCCAGCGACGCCTACCCGTCGATCGTTCCTTTCTCTTCAGGCCTGACTTTGGATTCTGAAAACGAGTCGCAGCTTAATCAAAATCAACGTTCCGATTCTGCGCAGATCGAAGCGGAAAAAGATCGCGCATTAGCTAAATTTTCTAATGGACGCCTTGCGACAGAAATAAATGTAAATTTAGTTGACCGTAATCCTTTTCAACCACGTCTTGATTTCGACGAAGGGGAGCTGGAAGAACTCAAAGAAAGTTTAGACTCCCACGGACTCATTCAGCCCATAGTGGTTCGTCAAAACGACGAACGGTATGAGCTTATCGCCGGCGAACGGCGCTTTCGCGCGGCAAAAGAATGTGGGTGGAAAACGATTCCCGCTATCATCTTTACCGTTAGCGACCGTGAAATGGCAGAATTGGCGCTGACGGAAAATATTCAGCGGCGAGATCTGAACCCCATAGAAAAAGCGATGGCGTTCCGCAGCTACCTTAACTCTTACGGAGGAACCCACGAGGAACTCGCGCAACGTCTATCGCTTGACCGTTCTACCGTAAGCAATCTAATGCGCCTGCTGGAATTAAACGAAGAAGTTCAGCTCATGACGCGTCAAGATCAAATTACTATGGGACATGCGCGAGCGTTACTTCCACTTGAAGAATGGGATCAATTGGAACTTGCCAAACGTATCGTTTCGGAACAGTTGAGCGTACGACAGACAGAATCGATCGTAAAAGAATATCTCAGCGGAAATCCATCCTCGGCGAAACCGCGTTCCATTAGGGAAGTGAGTCCGAGAATTCAAGAGCTTGAACAACAGTTCCGCTCTTGGCTCGGTCTAAAGGTCAAACTGTCGTCTAATGAAAAAGGAAAAGGAAAATTAGTCGTTTCCTTTAATTCTAACGCTGAATTTGAAAGAATTTATCAAATGCTTAAGCCGCAGGATTTTTAAAAAGTTCGTCTTTTAGACATTTCCCCCCCCATCCGCTTGACGTAAGAAACAAGAGAGCCTCTGCGTGACGAAAAAACGACACGCAGAGGCTCTGTTTTGTTCTTCTAGGAGTTTTACCACGTCTCCTTGCGATCAGTTCCCCTTCTTCTTTGCTGGCAAAACAAATTCGAGAACGTTTTTCCCGTCGATTATGTTAAATTCCTCTTCAATGCAGTTTGTCAAAATGACATTTCTGGCAAAGAGAGAAGCGGCGTCATCAGCAACGAGAGGATTAAGTTCCGGCCCGCCGTAGGCGAAACGCAACTCGACCTCTTTCTTCTCAGTAATACCAAGGGTAAAAGTAAGCTCTTCGACTTTTAGGAAGAAAAAGTTGTCAAACAGTTCCTCAATGAGCTCAACCAACAATTCACGTCGATCTTGCTCAATCAGATGCTTCATCGCAAAATCGTCTATCTTAGCGTCGAATCCGTAGTAGTCGAAATCCTTGTCCAAGTCGTAACGAACCGTATCGACGCGGCGAATAAACGCGCGGGTCCGATCCCGCTTTGGCCGAGTAAAGATCTGCTCCGCAGTCCCCTCTTCATATACGACGCCCTGATCCATATAAAAGATACGGTCGGAGATCTCACGGGCAAATCGCATTTCATGCGTAACTATGGCCATTGTCATTCCCGACTCGTCGGCAAGGCTTCGAATTACGCCTAAAACCTCGTTCACCATTGTTGGGTCAAGAGCAGAAGTAGGTTCGTCAAAGAGCATAATCTCAGGACGCATAGCCAGCGCGCGAGCAATCGCTACTCGCTGCTGTTGACCGCCTGACAGTTCCCACGGAAAAGCCCAAGCCTTTCCCGACAAACCGACTTTCTCCAAGAGATCGTAAGCATGCTCTTCCGCCTCTTGCTTTGGCTCTTTTAACAGAGTTGTGGGCGCAAGCATAATGTTCTCTAGAGTCGACAAGTGCGGGAACAGATTAAACTGCTGAAAAACCATTCCCATCTTTCGACGGAGCATACGGACGTCGATCTCCTGCGTATTAACGCCGTCGATAAATATATCGCCGGAGTCAGGAGTTTCGAGAAGGTTCAGACAGCGCAAAAAAGTACTCTTGCCCGTTCCAGAGGGACCGACGATCGAAACAATCTCACCCTGTTTTATGGTAGCGTCAAGATCGCGAAGAACATTAACGCCGTTAAAGCTCTTACAGAGTCCCTTCACTACAACCATGTCTTTTGGGGATTCACTCATACGTTCACCTCTCCCTTCGCCCGCTTACGTCGATTGAGCGGATCAAGATACTGCTCAAGACACATGAACACAAAGGTCAAACACAACGCAAAAAAGAGGTAAATGATTGCTGTAGCGATAAGAGGGAAAAAAGCCTCGTACGTCCGCGCGCGTACAATATCGCTTACCTTTGTCAAATCCTGCGTCGCAATATAGCCTACAATTGAAGTCGACTTTAATAGAGAAATTGACTCGCCTTTGTAGACTGGAATAATTCGCCGCGTAGCGATTGGAAGTATAACTTTTGTAAAGACCTGAAGCCGTCCAAATCCCAACGCGCGCGCGGCCTCAATAAGCCCGTTGTCAATTCCATCGACGCCTGTACGCATCATTTCGCCCGCATAAGCGGCAAAATTCAGAGCCATTGCTATAATCGCGACAGTCTCTTTTTCAAACCCCCAAGGAGTTTTGAAATTCTTAAAGACGACGTAATACATGATCAAGAGAATAACCAGAATAGGCGTCCCTTGCATGATGGAAATGTATATTTTGGCGGGGTATCGAAGCCAACGATGCTGCGAACGCCGCATGCAGCATTGAATAAACGCAAAAAAAGTGCCCAAAATGAGCGAAAGGATTGTGATACTTAACGTAACGTAGATACCGTCGCGAAACAGGCGCCAACGTCCGTCTACGATAAAAGTTTTCTCAAAGCTGCGCTTTATCCTCTGCCAGAATGTCTTATCTGCATTTGTGCCTTCCGGAGGAACCGAGGCGGCAACAACGCTTGCATCTGCAAAAAGGACAGTTCCAGAAAGGTTTGCTTTCGCAAAACGGTCAAAAGTCGACCGCAAGGAACTAAATCCTGAAACGCTTCTAAAGTTCATGACTGACGGGATAGACCGTCCGGTTTGAACCAAAGAAGCGGCCTTGCAACATTCGGAGCATCTCGCCCCAACAAAAATCGCAAAGGCAAGCATGCACAATGTGAGCAGACAACGCCGCGGAAACAGCAGCGTCAAGTCAGACTGAACCGTGTCTGATTTAGTCCTCATCCCTTCAACGTCCTCTTACTATAGGTTTCAACGCCGACGTCATTGAATTGAAACAAGAAATACCCCCCCACAAAGTGGATATTTCGAGCAAAATCAACGGCTAATGCGAGAAGAAAGAAAAACAAACGCGGAATCAAAACGCTCAAATCATTCAGCGCTTAAGTCGTGAACAACACCAAAGCTCCCCGCGCCAAAGCGGACAACATCCGCCTTGGCGTAACGGAAACCTTCTGGAAAACGTGTTTAATCCCGCTCTAAAAGAAACAACTTTCAGTTAGCTTGTTCCTCTTCTGTTTTCTCAGTTGAAGCAGCGTCTGTCTGTTCGGACTCAGCTTTCACTTCGGGAGCAGCCGGAGTGGAAGAGGAGGAGTCAGTAGGACCTTGCCACCTACTCTTGAGAATCATAAGACCTGCTGGACAATCAATGTAGTCGTCGGAGAACAGCATGGTCTCGGCGCGTTCAGGCGTCTTGTCCAAGTTGCCGACCGCCAGGTCCAACTTTTCAGACTCAACTGCAGGGAAGAGGGCGTCGTAGTAGAGAGATTCAAACTGATAGTCCATGTTGAGGAACAACGCCAAACGCTGGACAAATTCCGTATCGAAACCGGACCAACTTCCGTCGCCGTTCACAAAGGACATGGGGATATTTTGAGGATCGTTGCCGATGATCAGAGGATTCCCGGCATTGATCGGATTCTCAGGTTTTGGAATGTCGGGCATCTGCGGATTAATCGTCTTTACCCAACGGTCATACATCTGTTGATAGGTTCCGTCTTCACGGTATTGCTTGATGAACTCGTTCACCTTGTCCATCAGTTCACGATTTTTAAACGGAGCGCCGACGGCGATATGACCTTCGCCGAGAGAGTCAGGCAAGACGTAAAAAAGTTCGTTATCAGCGGCCGCATACTCGAGAGGGGGACGATCGTACGCAACGGCGTCGACTTTACCCGCTAAAAGAGCGGCATAGCAGTCGGCGGGAGTCGCAAAGCTAACAAACTGCGCCTTTGGAAGGCGTTCTTGTCCCATACGAAGAGAAACGCACTCAGTTTCGCCGCAGATAATCATCGAAGGTTGATTCAAATCCTCGATTGATCTGATCGGAGTAGCAGTTTTACTACTCCCTGCGCCTGCCAGAACGCTAAGATACGCCGGGGCAAGAAGACAACAAGAAACAAAACTACGACGCGAAATACGCGCCGAAGAACCAGACCCAACCATGTTAGATTTAGTCCGCATCCTATGTTTTCCTATTCTGTCACGTAAAAGGTAAAGACACAAACACCTGCGCTTTGCAACTAAACTCGCCTCCCGAAAAAAAAGTCTGCCAATGACTGGAGACAACACGCGGAACCGTTCCGTGTCGAGAAAGCGATTTTCAACTGATAGAATATACCAATCGACCTGAGGACGTCAACGTTCGTCAAAAATTTTTTTGAAATAAGTTTTAAAAGAATCCGTAAAATCGTGAAATATCTTATGATACTTAAATTGAAAACAACCACAAAAAACTAGGAATTCTCTATGTTGTCAATGGAAAATAGGAGAGCAGACTGTCGGTCGCTATTGAAGAGGTAGAAACGTGAATATATAATTAAAGGTAGACTTGGCGCGCGCTTCTTATGTTGCAATCTCGCTGGAACGGAAGCGCTGAACGCTTCGGCGACGGTATAAACAACGTGCCGTTCGTCGAGATCCGATAGAATTTGTAACGCCCATACTAGGAGTTTTTCATGACACTTCAATCAAGACGTAATTTCCTTAAAAAAGGCGCTATTCTTTCCGCTACGCCGATTGTAGCCGCTACTTTCACTGCCCCCCATGTTCATGCGGCAGAAAACAACACGTTAAAGCTGGGTATTGTCGGTTGCGGCGGTCGAGGGTGCGGAGCCGCCGGCAACGCGATGGACGCAGATCCGAACGTCAAGCTTGTCGCAGCGGCCGACGTATTCCCAGAACGCGGTAAAAACGGAATTGCGGGCCTAAAAGATCAATATGGCGATCGCATTGACGTGCCAGAAGACCGTTTTTTTGGCGGATTTGACGGCTATAAGAAAGTTCTCGAACAAGATATAGATATCGTCCTGCTTACCACGCCGCAGCATTTTCGCCCCATAATGATCAGGGACGCCGTCGCCGCAGGAAAACATGTCTTCGCTGAAAAACCGGTCGCGGTCGACGGAGAAGGTATTAGAATTATCCAAGAAGCTGCGGTCGAAGCTAAGAAGAAGGGACTAAATTTGGTCGGCGGTTTGGTAAACCGTTACGGTTCTTCGGCGCGTGAACTCATGAAACGTATTCAAGACGGCGCGATTGGCGACGTTATTACAGCTCGCGGCGACCGTATGGGCGGTTCCCTCTGGATGCGTCCTCGCACCGAAGGACAAAATGAAATGGAATACCAGATGACCAACTGGGTGAATTTCAACTGGATGGCAAGCGAATACATTAACGACGTTACCATCCATCAGCTTGATATCGCGCTGTGGTCGTTTGGCGACGCTACGCCTGTAGGGGCGTACGGCATGGGCGGCCGCCTTTCTCGTGCTGGCGTTGACACGGGCGATATGTACGATTCGATGGCTGTTGTGTATGAATTTGCCGACGGTCGTTCTCTGTACGCTTTTTCTCGACAGATTAGCGGCAGTTTCAGCCGCGCTTATACGACCATTAACGGTTCCAAAGGGCACGCTATCATCGGTAATCTTGAATCGAAGGCTAGCATTTTCGTAAACGGCAAAGAAACACAAATCGAACGAGGCAAAACTTCCGGCTATATCGTCGAACACAAAGTATTGATCGACGCGGTTAGAAGTGGGGGCGCAACTTACGTAAACAACGCAGATTATATGTGCAACTCAACTGGGTGCGCGATTCTCGGCCGTCTCTGTTCTTATAACGGCCAGTACGTCACTTGGGAAGAAATGCTAGAATCTGTCGGCGACAAACCCAGCGAATACTCCTTTGACGCGGTCCCCCCGACTCTTCCCAACGAAAAGGGATTGTACAAGATCGCCCTACCCTGTGTAGGAGCCGATTATCTCAACTAGTGAAGTTCTCAACTTATCATTGAGACTCCTTCGTTTAGAACGTCAAGGTATGCGCGGTTGTCTTGCGCTCCTTGGCGTTCTTATTGCCGCAGTATATTTCTTTTATTTTTAACATAAGGAATACTGATTCTTCATTGGTTCGTTTTGCCATAAAAGGGAACAGTCAAAGGAACATCATGTCGAAAGTAGTCACCGAGCAGTCGTGGGGGTCTCGCGTTGGAGGGGCTTTTAAAGGAATTCTTATTGGACTTCTTTTAATTGTAGTTGGAATCGGCGGTCTCTTTTGGAACGAAGGACGTACAATTAAGCGGACAAAAGCCCTTCAAGAAGCCGCTTCCGTCCTCGTCGAGACAACCCCTGATTCGGTTGATCCCAACAACGAAGGTAAGCTGTTATATCTTACCGGCGACGCCGTTACGGAAGAAACTCTTACCGACCCTTATTTCAACATCAGTACAAAAGCCCTGAAGTTATATCGAAAGGTTGAAATATATCAATGGGTTGAAAACGTTACCACCAGTACGGAACGAGGATCGGGAGGAAGTGAAACTACAACCACAAACTACTCGTACTCCAAAGAGTGGCAAGAGGGGCTTATCGACTCTTCCTCTTTCCACGATCCTGGCCACGATAATCCCACGTCGGCGCCAGTCGATAGTTGTTCATTTACCGCGTCTTCAATTACTCTCGGAGCGTTCACTCTTTCGCCAAGCCTTATCGACTTGATTCCCGCTGATCAAGACTTTGTTCCTCAAACGACTTCAGCCCAGAAGGCGTCGCCAACCTCGGACGAAGTTAAAAAATCCGATCCGAACACAGTAGACGCCACAGACGATGATCAGGAAAACGGCGAACTTGTTCCTGCCGAAACGACAGGCGAATACGGCGAGGCAATTGCGTCTTCTAAATTGGAAGAAGAAACTTCGACGCCCGCACAAGAAGCTTCAAACAGTTCAACTGACGGCTTCGTTCCTGTCGGCAGCGGTTTTTACAAGGGGAACCCCCTTTCCGCCCAAATTGGCGATATTAGAGTGACTTTCTCCTATACGCCAACCCCAACGACCGTTAGCGTTATTTCCCAGCAAACTGGCGATACGTTTACGCCCTATACTGCTAAAACAGGCAAGGTCGAGCTTCTTGAGACAGGGACCGTTTCCGCAGAGGATATGTTCGCCTCGGCGCAATTTGCCAATAAGACGACGGCGTGGTTGATTCGGCTTGGCGGCTTCTTGGCTATCATGATTGGTTTCAACTTGATACTGGCGCCACTGAGCGTTCTCGTCGACATTATCCCCTTTGCTGGAAGAATCGTCGGGACGGGAACTTCGATTATCTCGTTCTGTCTGGCGCTGTGCATTTCGCTGATAACCATTGCAATCGGCTGGATAGCCTATCGCCCAATCTTGGCAATAACGCTAATTGTCATAGCTGCCGTCGCAATACTCTTCCCTCTTTTCAAAAAGAAGAGCCAATAACGAGACGACCGTGCAAAGTCGAATATGAAGCGGCTTTAGAGGAAGTTGGGCAAAACGCGGCGTCGAGTTACGTTTCGACGCCGCGAATTTCATTCGAGGGAATTGATGTCTGACAGCGACAAACGTACTGCTAGTTCACAAAGTCTTTCACAGTCGGCGAACGATTATCGTTTGACGCAGCAAAGCTTTGCAGAATTCGACGAAAGCAAACTAAGGGAAGCGGAGAAAGAATTAACTCAGCGCGTGATTAAAACGCAAAAAGATATTCGGCGCGTTGATTTTTTTTCCGCCGTTTGCGCGTTTATAACTCTAGCGTTAGCGCTACTCCTTGTCGGAATCATTCTTGACTGTTGGATTCTCCATGACGGTTTTTCTGAAAAGGGACGAGTTTACTACGCAATTCTTGCTTCCGCCATAACTTTGATCTTTTTTGTTTGGCGGCTTGTTCCTGTTTTCAACCGCAGAATAAACGCTCTGTACGCCGCAAAAGTCCTCGAAGACGCTTGGCAAGATAAACACAACTTCACCATTAACTGGCTTCAACTTTGCAAGATTAACGGCAAATCTGCGAATTCAACTGATTACTCGCCAGTTTCCGAAACTGGGCGTATGTCGGCCCTGCGTGGAGTAGCTGTTCAAGCTGCCGTCAACGCCCAAAATAGGCCATTGGAGACCGTTATCGACTGCACCGGACTAATTCGATGGGGTATTGCGTTAGCAGTCGTTGTCGCAATTGGCGCCGTCTATGTGATCGCGACCCCTAAGAATCCTTTTGCAGCTGCGGGAAGAATCATCGCGCCTTCAGCGAAAATTGAACGACCGCAAGCGCTGCGCTTCAAGTCGGTTGAACCTGGCGACGCCATCGCGTATCAAGGAGATTTTATCGATATTAGCGCCGATATTCCCGGCGCTAACTCCTACCCCGTCGAACTCCTTTACTCTACCGACGACGGCAGACTTACGGACGTTCCAGTACCAATGAAACCGCAAGGCAACTCAAAATTTAGCGTCGCTTTTCCACCGGAAGAATCGGGGTTAAATGAAAATCTAACGTATCGACTATTGGTTGGCAGAGGAAAACGAATTGAAAGTTATTCTGAGACGTATAGAATAGAAGTTCGTCCCCAGCCTTCTTTTAGAGTTGAGAAAACGACTTTGACCTTCCCAGAATATACGGGCTTAGCGCCGCAAACATTCGAGAATCAAGGCGACGTACGTGCAGTAGAGGGAACAAACGTTGAAATTGTCGCCCGATGCAACGCAGATCTTACAAGAGCTGTTCTCCTGCCTGACGGTTCTAATCCTCGCGCCCAAAAGATGGCGATAGATATGCGAAATCCGCAACTCGCGTCTATATCTTTTCCGCTTGAATGGGCAAAGGACGGCAAAAACGACGGTAATATCTCGGATCCAAGACAGGAATTTAACTTCTATCAACTAGTTTCACACGACGTCGACGGACAAGAAAATCGGGACCGTCCTAAGTATACAGTCTCAATCCTTCCCGACTTGCCTCCGACAATTCGCTGGAATCCTATCCCAGACGAGGTTGTCGAAGTCCCCGTCAATGACGTTTTGCGAGTAAAGCTTATTGCTGAAGATCCCGATTTTTCAATACGTTCTGTAAAGGTGGCGTTTTCATTTCGCGAAGAAAATAACGGTTCAATAAGTCAATCCGTCAAACAGGTCCCCAGTCCGATTGAGTTAACTTCTTCTGTTGGCGGAGACGTTTCAGCAAAGACGCTCGAACAAGGTCCAGCCCCCTATGTGGGAGTCAACGCATTCTCCTGTGAAATATCGCCGGAAAAACTGGGATTGACCGTAGGCGACGAACTTGTCTATTGGGGAACGGTCTTAGACTCTAAATTGCCTGAACCAAATCAGGCAACGACGGAAAAACGCACGTTTATCGTCA
This sequence comes from uncultured Planctomycetales bacterium, assembly GCA_946541595.1. Lineage (GTDB taxonomy): Bacteria > Planctomycetota > Planctomycetia > Pirellulales > Thermoguttaceae > RUG369. The sequence continues at coordinate 843 of CAMNJU010000031.1, read as the reverse complement.
CTCCTCCCACAGACAACCCGTCCCTTCCATCCGCCGAAGAAGAACAAGATCAGAATGACGGCGAACAACAAGATGGAACTGGGAACCAACAGGGAGAAAATCAGAACGCTGACGGTCAGAACGAGGGCGAGAACGACTCCAACAAAAACAGTCAAGACGGGCAAAGCGATCAGGGGCAATCTGAAAACCAACCAGAGACTGGCGGCGAAAGCGCCCAAGGCGAGTCCGGCGAGACTTCCAAGGCAAACGGTTCGCAAGAATCCGGCGAGTCGTCAAATGGAAGCACAAACGACAATCAGGGAGAAAACGGAAGCGAGGAAAGCAACGGATCCAACAGTCAGTCTGAGAACGGAGCCAATCAGTCCGCTAGCGCTCAAAGCAACGGCGATCCTTCGGGAGACAACTCAAATGAACAAGAAGGACCGAAAGACGAAGGAAACGCAAACGGAGAGGCTGGATCAAACAACGCTTCGATGGGACAAGGGCAGGAAGACGCAAATTCCTCCAAACCAGACGAAAGTCAAGTTGGCCTAGGGAATCAACAAACGCCAAATTCACGTAATAGCGGCGGCACACAATCTTCAACGGAAGTTTTTGAAACAATACTTGACTATATGCGGGACAACGGTCTAACTCAAGACGAACAAAACGACGGAACTGAGTCTGACGGAACTCGAACCGAAGATTCCTCTAACCAGAGCAGAGACGGAACCGGACAAGGTCAAAACGGCGAGGGGCAACCGTCGCCGCAAGAGGAACAGTTCCCCTTCTCGCCAGACGAAGAAATTAATCCTAACTTTAATTCCGACCAAGATTTGCCTCAGTCAAATGAAAAACGCCAGG
>CAMNJU010000030.1 GCA_946541595.1 uncultured Planctomycetales bacterium | reverse complement strand
GGGAGCGTGTAGGTTGGGTGAAATCCATAGACCCCAATATTAGCTGACGTATATAAACTTTGGCTGGTCGAGGAAGTCGGCGCGGTAAACGTCAAAAGGAAATACGCGGGAAAACGCAATTCTCCTTTGCCAATACCGATAGCGTCGTATTCCATCAGGTTAAACGCGTTCATCGCCATATCGAACTTGAGTTCTTCCTGAACGCCAAAACCGACCGTTATTTGGCCTGAGTCAATCGTGGCGACGTCCCAGCCTTTTTCATTGCGTAATTCATTGAGAAAAGTATGCCGTCGGCTCAAGCCGCCCTTCATCCTTTCCATCCCGGCGCAACCGCACGGTTCTATATAACCGTTTGTCATACCGGTAAAGACGAGAGCGAGATCCGGCTTTTCCCAATCGACAAAATAATACCCGTTTTCCTTGTAGACGTCATAAGGTTCTTTGGCGACGTTGGAGTCTTCCGATTCTGCGACGGACAGAACCTGAGACGCATTTTCTGCCTTTTCCGAACTTTCTTCTGCGTCGACGCTGTTATTCTGTTCAGTCAAATCCTCGGCGGAAGAATCTTCTTTCACAGGATCGGACAGAGCGGGTTCATCTTCTGAGGTTGCCGTCGCATCGGTTTTCTCAGAAGTGTTGGGCGTTGTGAAACGCGGAGCGACAAATTTAGGAGCCGGCGCCGAATCATCCTGAGCCGCCGTCGACGCTGCAAGCGTAAGCGCCAAAAGCGCGAGTACGGCGAACGAAACGTATGAAACGCGATTCAAGTAGGTATTAGGCCGAAACATTGGTAATCCCACAATGGTAATGATTTTATTCAACTTTTGTGAAACGAAACGTTTGTCGTAAACAACCGGATTTTCGATTCTTAATGAAAAAACTTCAAACAGGTCGTCTATGCGCATCCTTGTCGTAAGGCGCGGTTCCACCCGAATGGACGTCGTTTCTTCGACCTTCCAATGGAAAGAATCCAACAAACAATTCGGCGCGATTATAACAAATATTTTAATTTCGTGAAATACGGTTTTTCTATTGTAATGATTTTAACGTTTTTTTCATTCCGCGTTACTGAGTCGTTTCACTTAGCGCGACCAAGCGGATTCTCTGTCGTTCTTTCCGAATCATTGCCTTCGGGTATTTTAGTCGCGGCCAGCGAACGTCCCCAATTATTATTTAAAAACGCCGACTATTTTTCTTTCGCACTTTCCGCAAATCCATTCAGTTTCCGATCTTTCTGTAAGCGCCGGCGTTATTTTAGTCTCGTACCTGCGAGAGCGTTCGATGAGCTTCTCACCGCAGCTCGGGCAAAAGGTCGATTGTGACGCTTCGTTCGGGATATTTCCGCCATAAGCGTATTCCAGCCCCGTCTTCTTCGCGATTTCGATCGCCCGAATTACCGTCTCCGCGGGGGTCGGAGGGAGATTGAGTAAGCGATATGTAGGAAAAAACGCCGAAAAATGGATCGGCGTATGCGGCCCAAGCGTATTGACAATCCATTCGCACATTCTTTGGATTTCATTGGGCGAATCATTGAGCGTAGGAATGACGAGATTAGTTACCTCGAGCCAGACGTTTGTTCTCTGGGCAATAAATTCTAGCGTTTCTTGCACGTCCTCGAGAGAACCGTTCGTATAGTTTCGGTAGAATTCAGGTGTGAAAGCTTTTAAATCGACGTTTGCCGCGTCCACTGTTTCATAGAGCTCTTTTCGCGCTTTTTCTGAAATCATTCCGTTGGTAACGACGGCCGTTTTGATCCCCGATTTTCTGCAAAGTCTGGCTACATGCAAGACATACTCGCACCAAACGGTCGGTTCATTGTATGTAAACGCGACGCTTGGACAACGGTTTTCGATTGCCAGCTGCACGACTTTTTCCGGCTCTAAGACGCGGTTCAGGCTTTCGTTCGCCGGGAGCGGTCTTGAAATTTGCCAGTTTTGGCAAAATTTACACGACAAATTGCAGCCTTGGGTTCCGAGCGAGAGGATCGGCGAACCCGGCAGAAAGTGAAAAAGAGGTTTCTTTTCGATGGGATCGATCGCTAACGACGTCGGACGGCCGTAGAAACGTGAATAAAGTCGTCCGCCGCGATTGATTCTTGCCGAGCAGAAGCCGACGCGGCCTTCAGATATTTTGCAGTGTTTCGGACAAAGTTGACATACGACTGATTGGGCGCTTTCAGGCGACGGATGAACCTGTTTTAGTATGGCGACGGGGGCGGCTGGATTAAAAGAATATTCGCCGAAGCTTGTCGTCTCCGTGAGAAAAGCGTATTCTTTCCAGCCGTTTAGTTGGTCTTCATTGTTAATTTCGTTAGGATTCCCGTTGGCGCTTCCCGAGCACGGCGCGTACCAGCAAGCTTCGACGCGTTCTTCAAGTATCTCTTGAAGCGTCGGAATGGAGCTTTCGTGTTGCGTCGAGTTATTGTTGTCGGTCATTTGAACGACCTCGCTATGTTGAAAATACGGAGCTTGTTCAACGAAACTGAGGGGCGCGCATTAAACAGAAACGACGGCGTCGATGAACGGAACGCGTTTATCGTTTGTCGTCGTTGTTCTACTGGAACGCTGCATCGGAGGGGCGTCTCTTCATCACGAAGTCGTGGTGAATTCTAACTAGCGTTCTGTATTGGCGTAGATCTCCTTGGCTTTGTCGCTGAGCAGAAAAGTCTCGCCTGCCGACGCCTTTTTCTTTTCTTTTGACGAACGTCCTGTTCTTGCGACGTATTCGGAGAGATCCGATTGCTTTTTTCGTTCTGATTCAAAAACAGACTCTTTCCCGCCGTCTTCTTCTACTTCCTCGTCTTCCTCGAAATCAGCCGCGTCGGCATGTTTTTTATGTTTGCCTTTAAAAGTAGAGCACCCGGCGACGCCGAAGAACGCGACCGACGCAATGGCTAGACAGAACGCTCTGCGCGATTCTGTTCGAGAACGGTTATTATCTTTTTTCATGTTTATCCCCGCAGCCGTTGAGTTCCAATATGAGAACGCGCTGTCTCGATTGCAGACACGCATATCTCCTCTATCGATTTCGGCTAATAACCTCGGTATTATTAGAAAAAAACCTTTTTTTGTTTGTTTTTTGTCAGATTGTCTATTTTTACATTCTATCTCGTCTTTTACTCTTTTACAAAAGCACATAAAGTTTGTCTAAACCTTTCGGCAAGGAAGAGAATTTTGCGGAAGTTCATTGTTGACAATGAAGAAGGAAAAATATCAGCCGTTTGCCTATCTTGCTATTTTAGTCGAATGTGGTATTTTAGTTAAGGCGAGGATAGGCTATTTTGCGCGTTTGAAACACGCGTTTTTGAGCGGCGCGTTTATTGCGGCGCAAAGACGCTTACATAACTGGACGTCGGATATGAATGATCAAAACAAATTTCAGGAATCTAAATTGTCTATCGATGGACAAAAATCTGTTCTCGTTAGGCTCGCGCGAGTGATCGGACATTTACAGTCAATCAAAAGAATGACAGAAGAAGAACGGGATATTGAGGCGCTGCTGATCCAAGTTTCGGCTGTGAAGTCCGCAATGAACGGCGTCCCCGCGTTCTTATGGAAGAGCTCTTGAAACGCCGTCAGGAGCGTTTTGACGGGGAGATCGATTTTGACGAAGTATTAACCCTTGTCGAGCGGTATATGAAATAGTTTTGACCGATGGCATTAGTGGCCAAGCGCTTGTTTTCCAGTTGTGTTAATGTTCGATGTTTTCATCACGAATTAAAAATTTTTTATCCGACTTAAAAGTTCTCTACTGCATGGCCGCTCGTCCCATTCGTGGCGAAACGGACGCAGAGCGGTTAGAGGCGTTTTACGTCCATCAGGCCGACTCGTACGATCGATTTCGAAAGAAGCTTTTGACGGGACGCGACGACTTAATGCGTTCTGTCGAACCACATGAAGGCGAAGTGTGGGTCGATATGGGGTGTGGGACGGGCGCTAATATAGAATTTCTCGGCGACAATATCCGTTGTCTAAAGAAACTGTATCTGCTCGACATGACTGAATCGATGTTGAAAGTCGCAAGGAAACGCGTCGAAAAGCTTCATTGGGACAACGTTGAAGTGCAGTGTGTCGACGCGACGGCGTGGCGGCCTGAAGGCGAGCAAGTTGACGTAATTCTCTTTTCGTATTCTCTAACGATGATTCCCGATTGGTTTGCAGCTATCGATCGCGCGTACGAGGCGTTAAAGCCGGGCGGAAGGATAGGCGTAGTCGATTTCTATATCGCCCGAAAGTTTCCCGGAAAAAAGAGAATGCGTCAGAGTTTTTCCACACGTTGGTTTTGGCCGATTTGGTTCTCTTTGGATAATCTTTATCTTTCAAGCGATATTTTACCTTATTTGACGCGTAAATTTGAAGAGGTCTCTCTTCTTGAACGCGCCGATCGTATGCCATATTGCCCTATTTTTTGGAAAAAAATGCCGCGTTTTGTGTTTGTCGGTAAAAAAAAATAGGCACATGAAGGCGGCGTCGCGCTTTCCACCCTTAGCACCGTCAGGAGATTGACAATGAAGAATTGGCTTGGGATTGTTTCCGTATTCCTGTTTTTTGCAATTGGCGTCTCGGAGACACAGACGCTCGCTCAGGACGCGTCCCCTTCGAAGGAGAGCGCCGACGCTTACCGAGCCGCGATTTTTCGCGATTCAGGAGCGAGCGATACTTGCGCGCTGGCGTCTCTGCAAATTTTGAACAACACGGCGGGTTATGAAGCAAAGTATGTTTCGGCGCAAGAAATCAGAGACGGTATTCTCAAAGATTTCGACGTCGTTCTTTTTCCAGGCGGAAGCGGAAGCGGCGAATCGAAAGCGTTGGGAGACGAAGGTTGGGTTGAACTTCGCAAGTTTCTCAACGACGGGGGCGGGTATATCGGAACGTGCGCAGGCGCGTATATGGCGCTCGTCAATCTTTCCCGCGACGCGGGGCGTCTAATTGACGCAGAACTTCAAGAGGGCGAATGGGAACGCGGCGAGGCTATTCTCGATATCGAACTGACCGACGAAGGACGGGAAGTTTTAGGCGACGTCAAGGGAATGATTCAGATCGATTATCAAAACGGTCCCGTCGTTCATCCGGCGAATTATAAAGATCTTAAACCGTATTCCGTTCTGGCGTATTTCCGTACGGAAGTCGCTCAAAACGACGCTCCTAAAGGAGTTCAAGTGAATTCGCCCGCGATTGCCTACGGCGCTTACGGAAAAGGACGCGTGATTATTTGCAGTCCTCATCCGGAACTAACGCCCAATTTGAATTATTTCGTTCCTAGGTTGGTTAAATTTGCCGCCCAGAAGTAGCGTTTCTGCGGCGTTTGTCTACGAGGAACAAAAAGGGGAGGAACGTGTTTGCTTTGCGTTTCTCCCCTCTTTTATTCCGCGTTCGATCTGTGCGCGTCCCGGTTATTTAGCGATCATGCGCCAACAGCGATGAATTCGTTTATTTCTAAAATCTTCCGGAACCGTTCGATGAGAAATTTCATGAAAATCGTACAAATCGGCAAGCGCTTCTTCGTCGAGTTTAAACTTCCTGAAATTATTTGAGAAATAAACGATTCCTCCCACCTTCATCCGCGTCGCTAGCAGCCGCAAGAGCTCGACGTGTCTTTGCTGCACGTCCCAGTCGGAGTCCGTCGATTTGCTGTTTGAGAACGTGGGCGGATCGCACACGCACAATTCAAAGTTCGATCGCTCGACGCCGAACGCGTTTGCGGGGAGTTGACCGCGTTCGTATCCTGATTCTCCGGACCGTTTGAAATACTTTCGTCGCGAGGAGTCGGCGCCGCGCTTTGTATAATGGGCGCGTTTTTTCAGGGAGCCTACTTCCGCGGCCGTCTCTTCAATGAGTTTGACGACGTCCCTATTGCGATCGTCGGCAGGCGGAATTGCACGAAGAAAACGCAAAACGTCAGATTTTACAAAGAGGTTTTCGTTAGGAAGAGGCGGTTTGCCGGCTTCGGCGCGTATTGATTCTACGCTTTTGCGATCTCTTGTCGTTAACCTGTTTTCCTCTAAGTTTGCAATGCCCCAATCCAAATAGGTCGGGGAAAGGTCGACAGAAACGGTCGAACTGGCGCCCCCGTCGGCCGCGTAGCAGGTGAACGAACCGGAATAGCAAAAGAGGTTGAGGAACCGTTTGCCAAGCGCTTCCCGACGAATCGACGCGCGCGTTTGACGGTGATCCAGAAAAAGCCCGACGTCTAAGTAGTCCGTCATATTGCAAAGGAAGGTTAGCCCCCCCTCGTGAACGCGTACGACGCGCCCCGATTCAGCCAACTTTTCGTATTGCGATTCTCCACGCTGCCGCGCACGTCTTTTCAAAAAAACGTTCTCAGGCGAAACATTAAGAATTTCGGCCGCTTTCGCCGCCATTTTATCGAGCCACAGCCGATGCTGGCCAACATTTCTTCCGTCTGGACGTTCGTATTCGGCAATGTGCAACCATTTCCCTTCAAAAATATCGATGGCAAGTGGGACTTCCGGCAAATCTCTGTCGTATAGGCGATAGCAGGTTATGCCGCGGGAAGGGTACCGTCGAAGACGGCGAGCGCAATTAGAGAGACAACGTCCAAATTCGGTCGCCTGACGTTCGGCATAGTCGTCTAATCCGGCGAAAGCGGGGACAATTGCGCGGCCACACGGTTGTTCGTCGGTTTGGGAGACGTCGTTTGCGTTTTCCGTATTTGGTGGCGTTGCAATTGGTTGCGATTTGCACTGATCGTCTTTGATGGAAGTAGAACCAGATTCTTTTACGGCGTCTGCTTCTGACGACTTCTTTGGAGGTTTCGGTCCTAGAAATTGAAAGTAGGTACACTCAATACGACTGTTATAAAGTTTGCGACGTCGAGTAGCCGTTTGGCCGATTGTTTTCTCAAAGTCGGGCCAGTCGGTAATAATATAGTGGCTCCAAGTGGGTAATTTTGAGAGTACCGCCGGAATTGATTCGTAAAGAGGGCGCAACGATTCCGGATCGCTCAGTCGGTCGCCATACGGGGGGTTACAAATAACGCAACCGTATTCGCGCTTATCGTCCAAATCGCGAAAATCCCTTTGAAAGAAGACAACGTCTTCGTCGACGCCCGCCGAAACGGCGTGACGTCTGGCGAAACTGAGCGCTTCGGCGTCGACGTCGGAACCATGGATTTTTTCTTCCAGCGGGGGCGTTATCGCCGCTCGCGCTTCCTCGCGCGCTTCTTCCCAGAGTTGCGCAGGAAGGATGGGCCAACCTTGCGAAACGAACGTTCTGTTTAGTCCTGGCGCGATATTCCTCCCCAGCATAGCCGCTTCGATTGGAATAGTTCCAGAAGCGCAAAAAGGATCGAGCAGGGGACGGCCCGGTTTCCAAACGGACAGCTGAACAAGCGCGCTTGCAAGAGTTTCACGCAGCGGAGCGGCGACGTTCATGACGCGGTAGCCTCTTCGGTGAAGCCCGCGTCCGGTGGAGTCAAGCGTGATCGACGCTCGGTCTTTAAGCAGCGATATTTCAACGGTATAAAGGGGGCCCGTTTCGGGAAGTGTAGCCGTTCCCCAGACGCGCGAGAGGCGGTCGACGATAGCTTTTTTCACCGTGCGCTGCAATGCGGGAACGCTGGTTATTGTCGAACGAACCGAGCGTCCTTCAACTAGAAAACGCGCGTCTTTTGGCGCGAGATCTTCCCAAGCGATAGCTCGTACGGCGTCGAAAATGACGTCGAAATCATTAGAGACGTCAAATTCAGAAAGCGTTATGAGGACCTTTCCTGCCGTTCTTAACCAAAGATTGGCTTTGACTAAATCGCGTAATTCGCCTTCAAAAAAGATGCGCCCGGTCGCAACGTCGGAAATACGAGGCGCGTAACCTAACTTTTTGAGTTCGTTCGCGACGACAGATTCCAATCCCATCGTCGAAGTTGCGACAAATTGAAACATTTTGGTTCCCAATCTGCGGTGAAAAACAACGCGCGCCGATTCGACCGGCACGCGTCGTTGGAAAAGCGAAGTTCAAGAGAACAAGCGACTAGAAAAGCCCGACAGTGTCGCCGTTTTCATTGACGTCAATGAATTCTGCCGCAGGAACTTTGGGCAGTCCGGGCGCGGCGATAATTTCGCCTGTCATAACTACGACAAACCCCGCGCCCGCGCTCCAGCGCAATTCGCGAACGTTCAGTTCAAATCCTTCGGGCGCGCCAAGTAATTTCGGATCGGCAGAGAAGGAGTATTGCGTTTTCGCTATGCAGACTGGCAACGCGTCGCAGCCTTCGGCAACAAGTTCCGCTAGCTGCCGTTCCGCCTGTTTACTATAGGAGACTGAACCGGCATGGTAAATTTCACGGGCGACTGTTTCGATCTTATCCTTAATGGACAAAGAGTCGTCGTAAAGAGGTTTGAAGGTATTTTGAGGATTCTCTTCAATAGTGTCGATTACCTGCTGCGCGAGTCCCACGGCGCCTTTGCCTCCGTCGCTCCAATGAGTAGCGCATGCGCATTTTACGCCAAGTTTTTCGCAAACCTGTTCAATCGCTTGGATCTCTTCTGGAGAGTCTCCTTCAAATTTATTGAGAGCGACGACGACCGGCACGCCGTATTTCTTAACGTTTTGAACATGGCGCTCAAGGTTGGCGGCGCCCCGAAGAACCGCGTCTACGTCGGGAGCGCCTAAGTCCGCCTTGGCGATTCCGCCGTGGCATTTGAGCGCGCGAACGGTCGCGACGACCACAGCCGCGTTGGGAGCCAATCCCGCCTTACGGCACTTTACGTCAAAGAATTTTTCCGCGCCCAGATCGGCGCCGAAGCCTGCCTCCGTAACAATGTAATCAGCAAATTTAAGAGCTGTTTTCGTTGCGGCGACGCTGTTGCAACCGTGGGCAATATTAGCAAAAGGTCCGCCGTGAACGAAGGCCGGACTTCCTTCCAAGGTTTGGACGAGGTTAGGGTTGATCGCTTCTTTGAGTAGAACGGTCATTGCTCCACGCGCTTTTATATCCATTGCGGAGACAGGTTTGCCGTCCATATTATAGCCGACGACGATCTTGCCGAGTCGCTCACGCAGATCAAACAGACCGTCGCTCAAGCAGAAGATTGCCATGATTTCCGAGGCTGCGGTGATAATGAAGAAACTTTCGCGCGGAACGGAGTTGGCAGTTCCTCCTAAGCCGAGAACAATCGAACGCAGCGCGCGTTCGTTGACGTCGAGCGTGCGTCCCCAAACGATCTTGCGGCTATCTAATCGCAGCGGATTCCCTTGGTGAAGCGAGTTGTCGACCATTGCGGCGAGCAAGTTGTGCGCGGCGGTAATCGCGTGGAAATCGCCAGTGAAATGAAGATTGATATCTTCCATAGGCGCGATCTGAGCGAATCCGCCGCCCGCGGCGCCGCCTTTGACTCCGAAGCAGGGACCTAGCGAAGGTTCACGTAAACAGAGACACGCTTTTTTACCGATCAGATTTAACGCGTCGCAGAGACCGACGCTAACAGTCGTTTTACCTTCGCCAGCTGGCGTCGGGTTGATCGCGGTAACAAGGATTAGCTTGGCGTCCTTATTGGTTGGGACGTCCTTAATCTTTTCCAAAGAAACTTTCGCTTTGTATTTGCCGTAATTTTCAAGCGCGTCTTCGGGAATTCCCAACTTAGCGGCAATTTCCGTAATCGGCCGAAGTTGAGTGTTTCGTGCAATTTCAATATCAGACGGTATCGATCTTGTGGCCATGACAGTGGATAACCCTCATTAATGCGGCAAATTCGCCTTTGAATAACTTTGGCATATCAAGCGGGACGTGAGTCTCGTGTCTTTGAGGTAAGTACGGCAGACAGACGTCTCCCTAATTTTAACTGTGAAAACTTTTTTAACAATATAGACGAAGTCGAATCGTACGACGTGGGAATCTATAAATTTGAGACAGAGTCCTCGAGTATCCTGAAGACTTGGACGGATTGATTATCCCGTTGCGGTAATACGCCGTTATGAAACGGTTCTAAAATACGCGCGTCTACTAGAAGTTGAAACAAAGTTGAATCAATTTCAGGGTTGTTGTATCCGTAGTTACCCTTACTTCTAAACCTCGCAAGTTCAGAAAAATCCACGAGAACAAAACCGATTCTCATATTTTTCAAATTCTCGCGAATGATTTCCGGTTTCACAATAGATGAAACGCGCCCAGAAGAGTCTCGAGAAACAGCGTCTTCTAAGGAGAGAGCGAGGGGAGAATCGTTCCAACATGTCGAGTAGAGAACGGGAACTCGATACATAAAGGCCTTGGCTTCACCTATGAGGAGAAGTTTTTTAAGCGGTTGTTTTGTACTGTTCTCGGCGCCTGACGGACCTGCCAGCAGTTCGATGTGTTCGTTAAAAAAGACGGACTCGGCAGTGAAACGCATAGGATCTTTTTCCAAGGCGCGGAGGGGCGCCATGCGTCCTAAGCTCTGCATGTCGATTAGGAGCCCGGAATAGCCCGTCGATAGAAAGACTGCCGCCAAAACGAGTATTCTGCCGAACATGGAAAAGTACCGCAGGCTCCAAGTGATAAAGATTCCCAGCGTTAGGGCGGTCAATGGCGCCATGGGCAGAAGGAAACGCGCGAGTCGGTGAGTTAAGAAATACCACCCCAGCCAATACGCCGCCATTAAAGCGAGCGACAACCAAAGGTATCTTTCTGTTAGACTGGAAGTTGGGCGTTTTGATTTTGCCAAAGCGCGAGCGCATAATTGAGCGCAAGCGAAAATCAGGCCCAAGACCCCGGCAATCAGATAAAAAGGGGACGCTTCTTCATCTTTCCACAAAGAACTCGCAATGGATTTTCCAAAAGCGTCCGCTCCAAAATCAGACGACGAGTGCGCTTTTTCCCAACGCTGGTTAATTGATTCGGTCCATTGCTCAGTCTTATCGCCGAAAACATGAAACGCCAAAGGATAAACTGGGTTGCCGGTTGCCGTCGCGTTTCGGAAGTACCAGCCTCCACCTATAAGGAGCGACGTCGCGATAAGGAACGTCAGCAAAAGGACGACGCGATACGGTCCCACATTGTTTGCCGAATGTAGTAAAGACGTTTGACCGTCGTCGTTTGGGGACGGAATTGTTTCATTTGCTCCATGATAATCCGGAATATAGGCGTTAACGAAACTCGAGAAGAAACGGGGCTTCCAAAGAACGATAGCAAAACTAATCGCCGCTGGGATGCATATAAATACGACTCCAGTGTATTTTATTGAAGCGGCAAATCCAAGGAATGCGCCCAAGAGTATGGCGAGATACAGTAAGTTTCTAAATAAAATTTGCGAACCTGCGTTAAGCGACTGCTGGGCGACGAGCAAAACGACGTATAAAGCTCCAAGCAAGGCGAAACTCAACAACGAATCGTTTAGACCGCAGTTATAGACGTTGAATACTCCGGGAAGAGAGAGAAAAACGATTGCGCTCCAAACGCCGATAGTTGCGCTGCGTAAGAAACGAACGCAGAAGGCGCCAATTCCCAAAGCGGTTAACAGAGCAAAGGACGTCAGCACGACCTTGCCGACCAACGAGCCCAAACGCAGAACGTTTTCCGGATCGCAGCCGATATCTCTCATGATATTGAAACCTGCAAGATAGAACATTTCCGAACCAAGGGGCATATTGGCGTAAACGTTGTTGGGGAAGAAAGAGATTGCTCCTGTTTCAAAAATTTCTCTTGCGCTTTGCACGTGATATTCTACGGCGTCGTACTCAAATATAGGCTGGGTTGCAGAAAAAGCGTAGAAGGAGATAAAAAAAACGAATAAAACCGTTTGAAAAATCAAGACGCATCTATCGAAAGAGCGCGTTTTGAGTTCTTTCGTTTCACTCGCGGTTTTGTCGGACGACTTACAAGGATTATTTTTTCGGACTTGCTTGACTTTCTTTGAAAAGAAAGAGAAAAAAGCGCCCAAAAGCCCTGTGCACAAAAGGACTAGAACGCTTGGCGTCAAGTGCAAATTTCCATAGCCCAGAATTCCCATGACGCACAGGATAGTTGAGCTTACAATCAATCCAAGACCAACTGAAAAAAATATTGTTTCCGCACGGGTTAGCGATACGGCTCTTGTTACAGGAAACATAAAGAACCGACCGAGAAAATAAGCTGAGACGAGCAAAAGACATCCTATTCCAAACGCCAGAAAACGTTCGCCGGTTACTTGAGCTTGCGGCAAGTCGACGCCAAACCAGACGTCTCTAATGAAGTCTGGATTCAGAGTCGGCGCAAAGAGCAACGTCCAACGCGGAGTTGGCGAGTTGAATAGAGGAGCAGAGAAGAAAATCAATAAACAAACGGCGACAATTACGCCAACGCCGATCGATAAGAGAACGGCGCTATTCTTTTGCGCGAAGGGTTCGACCGTTTTGGAAGAGCGGCGCATGGCCATGAGGACGAATCTCCAATATCCCAATAAATCTGTTTATTGCAGAACGCTTGAAAACGTTTCTCCTTTGTTGTATGATACATGAATCATGCGGATTGTACAGACCGCGACTGTAGTTTGTTTCATCCCTAGATTTCGTTCCGCCGTTTTGAGCTGCGGTGTTATTGCTTATCGAGAAAGAGGAATAAAACATGGCTTACAAACGATTAACGTTATTATTGAGCTTTGCTGCGATCATTGCGCTTGGCACAGCTCAGCAGTCCCATTTTTGCCGCGCTCAAGACGCCGCCGAGGCAGCGAGTCCTGTCGACGCCGGCGGCCCCTGCTTTATCGGTCCGGACGGTCAACTTGTTTGCAGTGTCGACGGCGTAAAGGAGGGGAAGGACGTCTCGAAAGAACAAGAAGAGTCTGCGGTCCCTAAAGTCGATCTCGCGACGCAGCCTTGGTTGGTAGAAAGCGCTAATTTGCCGGCTAATCACCCTGCGCTTAAGCGAGATCATATGATTTGGGCGGATTCGTATCTTTGGACTTCTATTGAAGACGTCGTTGGCGCCATTCCTGTCGAAAAATGGCTGACTAAGGCTCCTACTCCGGAAGATCTCGCCGGCAAGTACATTCTTGTGGAAATGTGGGCGACATGGTGCCCACCCTGCCGACGGTCCTTGCCCTATCTTGACTTTATTTCCAAGAAGTACAAGGACGATTTAGTCGTTGTTTCCATTTGCGAAATGGACGAGAACGCGATTCGCAATATGAAGGGCGCTACGCTGAATATTTTCGATATCGGCTATTTTGCCGCAGTTGACACTGGTCGCCGCTTGGCTAATAAGCTTGGCGTCTACGGTATCCCCCACGCGATTTTGCTCGAACCGACGGTAGGCGGCGTCGTTTGGGAAGGGATGCCTACCTCTCCCCGGTACGAATTGGACGACAAAAAATTAGAACGCTTCTTCAATATTGGGCACAAACTGAAGGACGCGGGCAAGTTACCCGAAACGTCGCCTGTCAAATTTGAAGTTTCTGAACCGACTCAAGAAGAACGCGCCTCCCGGCGCCAGCCGAACGCAAATCGCGAGGCTTCCGACGAGCCAGGTTCTCCCAGTCTTTGATTTTGCAGCGTTGGTAAACGACTCTTGGAAAATTGCTCTTGCGCGTTATTTGAAAAAAGACGAAAGTAAGGACGTTGGGACGGCTTTGTTATTATGGTCGTCCCAATTGCGTGTTTCTCAAGTAGGTCTTAGCGCGACTTGGGAACGAGGCGTGTTTTCAGATATTGCATGAGAGACCTGCTTTCCATGAAACGTTTATTGGGATCGGTTTTCGCCGTTCAGAGTTGCTCGTTTGGGGAACGTTTAGGGGTTGCGTTTGTATTGTCTTTGACGCTTGGCCTTTTCGGTTGCGCAACGCAGAAAGGCAAAATCGTCGATCCGAATTCAAGCGACAGAGTGGGGAGTCATCGCGCCGGTTCTGAAATCTACGATCCGGCGGCTCAGGCTGCCGTAGCGGGGCTTTTAGAGCAAGCGGCGACTAAGCCCATCATGCCTGAGGACGTCGGCAAGACGGTCGCACAGATTGCCGAAGAACGCGGGGTTCGTAAGATTTGTTTTGTCGGCGTGGAGAATGCCGGCAGCGAAGAAATGGGAGACTTACGTGAGGATCTGACTGAAACTATCCGAACGATGATCACTCGGTCTGATCAGTTTGACGTCATTGATTCGCGCGTCGTGGCTGCGGGCTTGCGTGAAACGGGCCTGCGTGTCGACGATCTTCTTTTACCGGACAAACGCGAACATTTCGCCAACGCGCTTGGCGAGTTGAACGCTCCTTTCGATTACATTCTCTTTGCCAAAGTAACGACGTCGACAACGCGCGATAACGACGACTCTCAGGTCAAATATAATTTGACGCTTGATCTTGTCAACGTTCATACGAGCGCTTCAATTCGTGAAACGGTTGGTCTGAAAAAACACTATAACCGTTCGCTTCGGGCAAAGATTAAAGACGCTTTATGAATTAGCGTTTAAACTTCTGCTGAAAATTAACGCCGTTTCAACGCTTATCCGTTAAAACGGCGTTTTTGGTCTATAATGGAAACGCCAATAAAAAATACGGTCGTATCGGATATTGCAAGTCTTGGTTCATTTTCGTTTGCTCATTTTGTCGTAGATTTTTGCTGCGCGTTTTTACTCTTCCGACTTTATACCGTCGGCTCCGTGTCTCACGACGAGGTTGGCCTGTATTTTCTCATTTATAACGCGCTTGCTTTTGGATTGGAATGCATTATTGGGACTTTTTTCAATGCGAAGACAGCGCGAATTTGTTCCTGTTTGGGATTTGTCTTACTGGCGTTTGGCTTGGGGCTGGGAGCCTATATTGAGCAGATAGTCGCTAAGCTGAATATGGCTTTTGCGCACTCTTTTTACGACGTCAGTTCTTTCGTTACCGGAGTAGGCGGCGCAAAAATAGAAAAACTTTCGAGATATTCCCTTTATTCCTTTATTCTTGCCGGGATTGGCAACGCGTTCTTTCATGTTGGAGGGGGGATCGACGCACTTTCTCGGAATATAGGGAAATATTGGCGCGGAGGCGTCTTTATTTCGACCGGCGGACTGGGAATCGGTCTCGGCGGACTTTTAGGGCGCGAGAGGGAGTTCGCGTTTGAATGGGGGTTTTTCGGACTTGTTATTTCTGCCGCGTGCGTTTGGTTTCTCGGTAAGTCGTCCATTGTTGGCGAAAAGGTCACACGCTATCCAAAAGAAGGAGCAAGCGATCCTGTGGTTCGACGCTATATGCGTCTGTTTTACGATAACTGGCGAGTTATTCCGCTTTTGGCAGCATTAGGAGTAGTCGGCGCGCGTTCATATGTAGGTTTTACCGCGCCAGATCTATTTGCGGAACGATCTAATATGTCTTGGAATCCAATGATTCTTTGCTACGCCGCATTTGCCGGAAAATTTCTAGGAGGCTTTTGCGCCGATTTTTTAGGGCCCAGAATAGTAGGCGCGGGGGCTCTTCTTTTCGCAATACCGGCTTTATGCCGCTGCGACGACGCGAGTTTTTTTCTTTTCGGCGTTTTCCTTCTGAACATGACAACGGCCATTACGTTAACGACTGCGGCTCAAACCTGCGCAGGACGGGTTGGATTTGCGTTTGGTTTAACGACTCTAGCCCTTTTAGGCGGGTGTTTGGCGTACGAATTGACGGTAGACGTCTATTTAGACGCGTTTGGTTACGACTCCATTAACGTTGCACTTGGCGTCATTCTTGCCATTTCCGCAACGGCCATTTGGGCTTCTACGTGGAAGAAGAGAAATTCAGAAATTCTTAAATGATCCGATAGGAGACTTGTTGCTTCGTTTACTTTAGGATCATGATTTGTATAATATTCCGTAATCGTTAAACGGGAGAACGTTATGGAAAAATCTGAAAATGTAAATATGGACGGCAACAACGGTTCTAACCGTTCACAAAAAGACGGCGACGTTTACGACTTCAACGCGTCTCTAAATCTGGAAGACGTTCACAAATCATTTCAGTATAGAACGTTCCGTTGTCCCGTTTGTCAAACGGAATTTTCAGTCGTTAAAGAAGACGTCGGCAAGAAGTTTGTTTGCCCTGACTGCGATACAGAAATTACCGTACCTGATTATTTAGATTTCGATTCTGTTTCGGACTACGAACGCCAATTTTTTGACGAGAGCAAACTAGAGCGGGACAGACGGTTGTCTCCACTGCGCAATCCCAATCGCGAAGGGATTGATCTCAATAGCGCTGACGTTTACTCGGTAGAGAATCAGGGATCAGAAACTGCGAGTAAAGCCCGGCAAGAGACATATTATCCCGTTCGGTGTCGAGTTTGCGAGACTCTCATGCAAGCTCCCAGTTACATGCTGGGAAAATTGATTGTTTGTCCCGATTGCGGTACGGAAATGACCGTAACAGACGCGCTTAAAAAGCAAATAGCGACGACTGAAGTCAAGTTTCAGCCTCGCGAGCGCGGCATATATGATATTGGTGAAGTTCCAGAAGCTCCCAAGATCGCGTTTCAGGAAACAAACGGTAGAATTGTCATTATTGATCCCAAAGAAAAGACCGTCGCGCCAGCGGTCAAGCTGGATAAGAAAAAAAATGTGGCGCTGCCCGGACCAGGCGAATTGGAATTTAATACGGGCGCCGCTGATTCCAAGGCAGAAGCTCTTTTAAAGGCGGAGCGGCTTTTGAAGAGTGAAATGTCAAGCAGAGCGGATAACTTTTTCAAAAAGTGGTCCGAAAAACGCCGAAAGCGTTTAGAAGAAGAGGAAGATTTAACGAAGTTGCTTCCAGAGTTGGTATTGCGCCGAAAAAATGAGGCGATGGTCTGGACATTACCTTCGCCCCCCAAGAGGCTGCCGCTGTTTAATAAAACATTCCAAGCGGCGCGTACAGAAGACCTTTGGACGCGCGCTTTTCTTTTTTGGGGCGTGTTTATACCGTTTGTTTATATAGTGGTTTCATGCCTTGCCAACGTGCTGTTCCCAGAAGAGTTTTATAATCAGAAGTTAACAGCCTCCAGGTTTGTATCACTTCTGATTTCGACAGTCTGCACCCCGATAATGGTGATTTTCGGGGGATATTGCTCCCTGTTCTTTTGGTCTGTCTATAACGCTGGTAATTCAGGCGCAAAACGCGTGGTCGAATGGCGAAGCGAGGATTTTTTAGGTTTTCTCGGATATTTTTTTTGGGCGTTCATGCTTGTAACAGCGTCTATAATGCCGGGCTTACTAGCTTCGATGGGACTGGAACATGATACGCAGGGGGACGCGCTTATTTTGAAGGCGCTTTTAGCGGGCAGCTTTTGGCTGTTTTTTCCAATTTTTTGGTTAGGCTCAGCGCAGGCAAATTCTTTCTTTTGTCCGATGACGGCAAGCCTTTTTAGAAGTTTTTTCAGTAAGTTTTTGATATGGATTCAGTTCTATTTCGCAACGTTGACAATAGTCGCCGTCCCGTTTGTTGTTTCCCATATAATAAACTTAAACATTGACGTTTTTTTCGTTCAGATAGCGCTAAAAGCGATAATGTTTACAATCGCCGTTGTATTCTACGGTTTGCTGCTGGGACGGCTATCTTGGATTCTGGACGACGAACTTCGGAGTATGGACTTTGACGACTGACTTGAATGGCGTCCTAGCGGGAGTCGCTATCGGACGCCTTGGAGGTCTCCATTTTGAACTGTTTTCGGTAGAGGGCCAGAGTTTGAAGCGCTATTGAAAAGGACTCCTCGTCAGTTTCCGACGCTAAACTCAGGTCGTTTTGGGAATTAAAGAGTTGATCGACGAGCGCGCAGAGTTCCGCGTTTGCTTTTTTCATTTTCGGCGCGTTTAGTTCGTCAGGACTCGAAACAATTGTCAGCCAGCGCAACAGTCTGCCGTTAACATAGAGTTTCATATAGGGCGTTGTTAACTTCGTCTCAGAGTTGAAAAAAAGCGAGTTGCTCAATCCGGCGTCTCCGATGATATCCCAAACTCGTTGCTTAACGGAAATTAAAAAAGCTTCTGTCTTTTGCAGCATGGGGGCCAATTCTGGCGAATTGGCGTTAGAGCTTTGTTTAAGTCGAGCCAGTAAATAGGTAAAAGCTAAGAGTTTATCCGTAGAGGCCGCCGTGTTCCAATCGACGTTACGTTGCGATTCAACTTCTAAAATTCTCTTTAGCGACCAAACTTCGCCGAACTGATTAGTCCAAGTTTCATCTGGATTTTGAGAATAGTGCGCCAAACCAATCGCAGCGACAGAAAGGTTGGCATAGGAAGAACATGAATATTTTTCCCATTCGACCAGATCCTGAACGGTAAACGTACTGTCGTCTATACGGAGTTCATAATTACGGTCTATTTTAGCAAAGGCTAACGTCGCCAGAAATTGCCCTCTCTGCGTCTGGAAACCGAAGCCCACCTCCGGCGCCGGTCTGTTGTCGATGACGCGCATGAGTCGTCTATTTGAACAGGGAAGGTTCCAACATAGAGCGCCGAGAGCGTAAATAGGCTTCATCTGAGCGTTGTTTTGTCCTCCGTTTGAATTGTCCGTATTGGGCGCTAGGAATGTTTCGTCCGCGCCGCCTATTAGAGAATAACGCAATAACCGTGCCGGAGTCGACCGTGTTATAGGAAACTGCGGTTGAGAGAACCTCTTTAACATTGCGTCGACGCGTTCTACAAATTCCGCGTCGTTGGCGGGGATTTGTAATTTCGGCAATTCTTTGGCCTTCGGTCCGTTTCCTTCGTTGAGAAAAGGAATATTGTCGTACTGTCCGCCGCCAAAGTTAAAGGATCCGGTTACATCGCCGAGAATAACGTAGTTTGAACCGTCTGCCCCGGTAATATTGTTCGATTCGACGGGTTGCGGAACCGACGTAGTATAGATTGAATTCTGATCAATTGGAATGGGAGTTGAAAAGGAACCTTCAAAGGGCGCCGCGTTAAAGTCAAAGGCATTCCCGTTTTCAAACATTGGGGTTGCGAACGCGGGCGTCTCTGAAATGATTGGCGAACCGAATTGCGCGTCGTTATAAAAAGGTTCCGGAGTAAACGGAATTTGCGCGCTGACGCTTCTTCCCACAGATAAGCTTGAAAGAACGGCTAAAAAAAGGATAAGCGTCGTTTGGAACGCACGTTCCCCAAGCGTCTTTTGAATACTGTTGCGGCTCATGCTGTTTTGGTAGACCATTACCCGACTGTACTCCCTTACTGTTGCCGTATCCAACGTCTATGGAGATGAAATGTGATTCGTTTGAGCCGTCTTTATCCTTTGCAAAAGACAAACGCCCGATATGAGTATGTCGCCGCGCGGTACGTCTGTAAAACACAGGAAAAGAACAGGCTTTTACGCGTCATATAACAGACAAACTTGCGACCGCAAACCAAAGCAAACTTATAATCATTTACATCTTTTACGTCAAGACCTACAAAAAAAGGACGTCTGACGACGTCCTTTTCATTCCGTTTTTTTAGTATTGCGAAAAACTTCAATCATTCGGCCTTAGAAGGCATATGCCCCAAGTCGGCCATTAAAACAAGCTCGCCCTGCGTCAACGTTCGTTTAACGTCGATGATTCTTTGATTCGAAGAACCCGTATATTTCAGTTTCCAATCGTGGAGACTTTGAACGAACGGACCATCCACAATAACGTCGGACGCCTGAATTAACGCGTTCCAATCAGGATCGTTCGCGTCGACTAGCTCTTCCCAACGGTAGCCCGTATAGGTAATCACGTTCAGATTGCGCTTCTTCAGCTCCTTCGCGAGTTCAACGAGGGGCTTAGGCTGCATGAACGGATCGCCGCCGCTGAAAGTAACTCCGTCCAAAAGGGGATTGGAATCAATTTCCTTCAGAATTTCTTCCGTTGTTGTTTCGAATCCGCCTTTCGGATCGTGGGTCTGTGGATTATGGCAACCGGGACAAGCGCGCGGACACCCTTGTGTAAACAAGGCGTAGCGCATTCCGGGCCCGTCGACGATTGAATCGACAACGCGGCCCGCAATTCGAATTTTCATTCAACCGTTTCCTCTCGCCCTCAGTTTTCCTCGTGTTCATGATTGCACGAATCGCAATCGCATCCGGAAATCGTATGCTGAACGCGATCGCGAACCTCGGCGCGCTTAGCGTCGTTAAAACGGTCGAGGGTTCCGACGAGATAGCCGGTAATGCGGCGTACGCGTTCAAACGGAGCGTCGGGCGTTTCTTTGCGTCCGCACTTCGGACAAACGTCGCCGTTAATAACGCCATAGAAACCGCACGCGGGATCAGAGTCAATCGGATGATTGATAGCGCCGTATCCAACGCCGGCTTTACGCATCGCGTGGACAACCTTTTCGAAAGCTTCGAGGTTCTGAGACGTGTCGCCGTCGAGCTCTACGTAGGTAATGTGTCCGGCGTTGGTAAGCGCGTGGTAAGGAGCTTCCAGCTCGATCTTCTTCCAGCACGGAATGTTGTAATAGACCGGAACGTGGAAACTGTTGGTGTAGTATTCGCGATCGGTGATCCCTTCGATCGACCCGAAACGCTGGCGGTCTATACGGACAAAACGGCCCGAAAGACCTTCGGCAGGCGTCGCCAGGAGCGAGAAGTTCAACTTCATTTGCTGGGCTTTTTTATCCAGATAGTTTCTCATGAAGGAGACGATATCCAGACCGAGATTTTGAGCCTTTTCACTTTCGCCGTGATGAACGCCAATGAGCGCTTTCAGCGTTTCGGCAAGCCCGATAAAGCCTACGGACAGAGTTCCGTGTTTCAGAACCTCTCCGACGGTGTCTTCCATTCCGAGCTTTTCGCTGTCGAGCCACACGCCCTGACCCATGAGGAAGGGGAAGTTCTTGACTTTCTTCGAGCATTGGATACGGAAGCGTTCGAGAAGCTGATCGACGCACAAATCCATCTTGCGTTCGAGTTCTTCAAAGAAGAAACTGACGTTGCCGTGCGAACGAAGCGCAATGCGCGGAAGGTTGATCGAGGTGAAGCTCAAATTACCGCGAGAGTAGGTGATTTCACGAGTCGGATCATAGATGTTTCCAACTACGCGCGTGCGGCAGCCCATATAGGCAATTTCCGTTTCCGGATGGCCCGGCTTGTAGTACTGGAGGTTGAACGGAGCGTCTTGGAACGCGAAGTTCGGGAAGAGACGCTTGGCGCTGACGCGGCAGGCGAGCTTGAACAAGTCGTAGTTCGGTTCGCCCGGCGCGACGTTGATTCCTTCCTTAACGCGGAAGATGTGGATCGGGAAGATGGGCGTTTCGCCGGCGCCTAAGCCCGCCTCGTGCGCGAGGAGGACATTCTTGACGACGAGACGGCCTTCCGGAGAGACGTCCATACCGTAGTTGATCGAGGAGAAGGGCGTCTGGGCTCCGGCGCGACTGTGCATCGTATTGAGGTTATGAACGAGCGCTTCCATCGCTTGATAGGTCGCGCGATCGGTCTCTTCGGTCGCCTGTTCGAGCGCTTCCGCTTGGATTTCGCTTACAAGCTTTTCGTCGAGTTTCTCAAATTTTTCCGCGTTGGCGTGCGTGTTTATACGCTCGGCCAGACGTTCGACGATAGCCGCGTTTTCCGCTTTCAAGAATTCGTCATGATCTTGGAGACGGAGCGTAAGACCGGAATCAAGGAGTTCTTTGTGCAGCGCTTTGAGTTCGTCGACGACGAAGGACTCATGGCAACGGGTCAGGAACTGAATCCCCTTTACGACGTTGTTGAGGTAGCGTTTGCGGAACGTCTTGATAACGCCGGGAGCGAGACCGTAGTCAAAATTTACGATCGACTGACCGCCATGCTGGTCGTTTTGGTTCGACTGAATGGCGATGCACGCGAGAGCCGCGTAGGACTGAATGTCGTTCGGTTCGCGCAGAACGCCGTGCCCGGTGCTGAATCCGCCTTTGAACAGACGAAGCAGATCGATCTGGCAACAAGTCGTCGTCATCGAATAGAAGTCGAGATCGTGGATATGGATGTCGCCGTCGAGATGAGCATGCGAATGTTCCGGCTTGAGCAACGACTTGTGGAAGAATTCCTTGGCCCCTTCCGACCCGTACTTCAGCATCTGGCCCATAGCCGTATCGCCGTTGACGTTCGCATTTTCGCGCTTGACGTCGCTCGATTTGGCTTCTTTGAAGGTGATGTCTTCAAAGGTCTTCATTAGGCGCGTATTGACTTCGCGAACGCGAGTACGTTCCGCGCGGTACGCCATATAACTGCGCGCCGTGCGAATGTGCCCGTTCTCAATAAGAGCCGCCTCGACGAAGTCCTGAACGTCTTCGACTTCCGGTTCAACGATTCCCTGATCGATGATTTGACGCGTCACTTTGTCGGCGAGCGTAGAAATATACTCTTCCGATTGGGGCTGCCCGGTCGCAATAAAGGCCTTTTGAATGGCCGCGCCGATTTTGGCAGGAACAAACGGAGCGCGACGGCCGTCGCGTTTTACAATGTAGCTAATGGAATCGGTACGTTCGCTTGGGAAGTTGGTTTTAATCATCTTATCGGGAACCTGAGTCATTATGTATGTTGGACAAAATGAGTGAGGATAATTACGTTAGCTAGGCGTTGGGAGACTGCGACTTCATCTTTTCAAAATCGAGATACATCATACTCGCTTGAACGCCTGTGTTGTTTTGGTATTTACCGCTCTTGTAAGGGACGTATTCGCCTTTGATCGTATGGTAGTAGATCTGGCAAATCTCGACGAACGGGTAGATCAAAACCGGTTGGATGCAGTGAAGCTCCAACGTCCAGTAACCTTTAAATCCGACGTCGCCGAACCCGGCGGTAATGTGAATCGAGAGACCGAGTCGACCCACAGACGACCGTCCTTCGAGCATGGGAACAAGCGTCTTGGTTTCCGTGAATTCCACAGTGCGACCCAGATAGACGCGACCGGGTTCCAAAAGAAAACCCGTTTCGGGGATCTTGAGCGTGTGGTACGGATTTGCCTTCTTCATGTCGATTTGCATATCGTCATAAACCAACAGCTCGTCGTGGAGCCGCAGGTTATAGCTGTTGGGATTGAGCAAACCGCGATCAAAAGGCGTTATGACAATATTGCCGTTGGCAATCTCGTTTTCTATTTCAATTCCGGAGAGGATCATCTCGTTCCCTTTGCTTGGGCAATTGTGTTATCTTGTAACGGTAAGGCCCGTCAAGCCGACCAACATTTGCGGGAATTGAGGAATGTTTCCTAACCCAGAATTGTTGCTGCATCGAATCGGCATGCGAGTAAGGTTCGATTATACCAGTTATGCCGATTATTGCGGTTAAAACGTTCGCTTTTTACTGCTTTTCCGTCCTTGCCGGCTTAGCTTTTCGCAGGAGCGTTTGGTTGCAGATTAGCCGAAAACTCACGTTTCAACCTTTGCAACGACTGTTGGGGATAGTCCGAAGGAATCGACTTAGTGAATACATATAGGGTTTTTAGCTTGAAAAACCTCTACATGTAGCGTATCGGCCAACAGCGAGAGTAAGCATAACAAAAAATTTCGCGTTGTAAAGTAAAAAATTTTTACAATCCTTGGGGGCTGAATAGGGGCGTCAAAAGTTGGATTTTGACCGAGATTTTGAAAAAGACCAGTGAAAAATGGAGTTTTCGTCTAGTGTTTCGTGCATGAGTGGACGCTATCTGTGGTAAAAAATTTTTCAAAGACGACAGTCGAAAGCAGGTTTTTGGAGAAATAGTATTATAAAAACTGATGATATAATTCTAAATTGTGTATTTGGAGGCGTTAAATCTGGTATATTTTGGCAGAATAGAAAAGATAGGTAAGATTTTACGATGTTTC
>CAMNJU010000029.1 GCA_946541595.1 uncultured Planctomycetales bacterium | reverse complement strand
CGGAATAAGAAAGACGCGCGGCGAACCGTTAGGAACGCCGCGCGTCTTTTGTTTTTACCAATTCAGCTCATAGAGGCTGAATACCGGAATATGTTCGTATCCGCGATCTAAATCAAAATCGCCGACATACGTAAAACCGTTCTTTTCATAAAGTTTTTGCGCGGGCAGATTGCCGGGCACAATATCCAACCGGAGCGCTTTATATCCAGCCGCTTTCGCCTGTTCCACGCAGAAGCGTACGACGTCGGAGCCTAATCCGCGTCCCTGAAGTTCAGGCGCGAGCGCCAACGCGTGCAAGACCGCGTATTCGCCGTCGGGCAGTTCCCTGCTCCACGTTCCCTTCTGATAATTCCCCTGCGGATCGTCGTTGAGAACAAACGCGCCGTCAATTTCTCCGCCGGAAAGGCAGACGTACTGCGTCTGCGCCGCGGTCATGTCCCGAACGAACGGTTCCGACGGATAGATTTTATACAGCCATTTCGGATAGTTAATATTCTCGTCGAGGTTCTTTACCACGCGGTCGTAAAACGCGCCGACGGCGGCAATCTCGTCGGCGCGGCATTTTCGTATCTGCAAACTATTCATCTTCCCGCCTTTAATCGGCTCATCGGCAAATCGCGCCCGCTATCCAAACGCCGGCGAGAACCGCGATAAACCCGCCCCCGTTCTGAACGAGGAAATCGGCGAACGCGCGCGAATACTCCCCGGAACGCAGAAGCGCGTACAGGTCGAACATATAGGTAGAAAAGGTCGTAAACGCGCCCAAAAAACCGGTTAGAAGGACCGTCTTAATCTGCGGATCCCAATTCGACCGCGACGCAAAGAGCGCCGCCAACACGCCGAAACAGAAGCAGCCCGCAATATTGACGGCCGCGACGCCCCAAGGCGCGCCCTTTCCCCAAACTGCCGCGGCATACGACGTAACGCCAAAGCGCGAAAGCGCGCCCAGGCCGCCGGAAACAAAGAGCGCGGCGAGAAGTCTAACGGTCAGCGCTTCTAACATGGGTTCGTCATTCCTTTTCCAAAAACCGAACGAGCCTATTCTGGAAATCGCGGTAATACGGTTCCTCTATCAGAACGGCGTGCGCGCCCCCTTCGATCACTTCCACGTCGGAGCCGGGCGGAAGAATCTTTTTGGCGGAACGCAAGTCGTCAAATCGGATATACGGATCTTTATCCCCGCAGATCATCAGGGTTGGAACGGAAATCTTTGAGACGTCAAAGAGCGGAACGTCTTCGGCGACGCACGCGTCCCGACGGCCGCCGTTGGGGCTCGAATCCCCGTCGTACCGCCAGCAGCCCGACGCCCACAGCCCCACGAGCGCCGGCTCGGTTATCGAATCGTCGATCGATCCGTCTTCCGCGCGCTGAAAGTCCTCGACGGCGTCTTCCCACGTATGATGATGAAACGGCTCCGTCACTTCGGACTCGCCGATTCCGCGAAAGACGGGCGCGTACAAAACGGCCTTGCGTACATGTTCCGGATGAGCCGCCAGAAACCGCCCGACGGTTATCGTGCCCCAGCTCCAGCCGAGGACGTCGAGCTTATCCCGGCCCGTCGCGGCGGAAATCTTCTCAACCGCGGCGTTAATATCTTCGGCCGCGTAGTCGCTGTTAGGCATGAACCCGTCTTCCACTTTGCCCGATCGGCCGTATCCGGCAATATCGAGCCGCCAGACGGCGTAGCCTTCGCGCGCGAGTTTCCGAACAAGACTGTAATCTTTATAGTCGACGTCGAATTCGTGAGAGGAATAAGTCAGCCCGTGAATGAGAAGAATGTCTTTTTGCGGCTCCGCGCCCTCAAGCGCGACGCGGTCCAAATGGAGCGCGACTCCGGCGCGTTCGAGCGGATATTCGGCGTAACTGAAGTTTGCGCCCTCGGCGGCAAAGACGGCCGGAGCGAAGAACAGCGTCAAAAGGAAGCATAGAAACAGCCGCCAGGCGGGAACGGTTCTACTCGTCATCGTCGGTTATCCAATCTTTCTAACGGGCGTTCGCAAAACGGTCTTGAGCTTTTCCGGCGCCGTCTTTCTCGGATCGCTCAAATAGATTTCATGATGAAGCCGCTCCTCGGAAAAATCAAACGCGTATCCGTTTTCCCGGACGTACTTTCCAATAAGGTCAAGCGTTTCCGATTCGGCGTCGTAACTGCCAACGTGCATACATTGGACGCAGAGTCCTTCGTCGATTGTAACGAACCGCGCCGACGAACAGTCGAGCTTTTTCTTCTCCGAAGCCGTCTCGACGGCCCAGTCGAAATCTTCAAGGCGGATAAAGTCGGGAAGCCGAATCGCCGAAAGCCACTCGAACTTCTCTTTATTCGAAAGATCGACGCCCCTGTCGTCCATATTGAACCAGAAACCTTCGAGAGGGGGTACGACGTACTGAAAGAACCCTTCGATCGTCCGGGCGCCCATATAGCTCATTTTAAGCGTATACGCGACCGAATAGAGAACGTCCAGAGCGCGACGGTAGTCTCCTTCCGGATCGTTGGGGTCTCCCTTTCCTCGAACGGCGGCGAAATTCATCGCGGGAATCTCGACGGCCGTCGGTTTCCTTGGAGGAAGATAAAATTCTTTGTACTCTTTTTTGTAGTCAAAGGGCATAACGTCTCTCCCAAAATAACAAACGGCAAGGCCCCGTACGCTCGTTACGCTCAATTAAAAACGCTCTTGAGCCTTCATAAACTCCGCCAAATTCACATGACGGACGCCGTTCCGTTTTTGCAGAAGGTAATCGGCCGTCGCGACGTACTTCGGATACGCGTCTTTAATCTGTTCGAGAGGTCTGTACTCTCGATCCTCGGTTTCCTTACTGGCGGCGACCGTGTAGGCGACCTGAACGTACGAATAATTAGATTCCGGATCTCTTAAGATAAAATCGCATTCCAGTTTGCCTATTCTTCCGACGCTGACGGCGTAATCTAAACTTTTAGCGTAGAAAAAAACGGTATTTTCAAGGACGGGACCGTAATTAATACGGTTGTCGGTATTCAGAGCAAAGTAAAAACTAAGGTCCGCGATATAGTACTTTTTGTCGCCGGCGAGCGACTTTCTCGACTTCATATCGAATCGGTCGCACTCGTACAAAATCTTAGCGTCAACGAGGGTTTGGATATACTTGGCAAGCGTCTGTCGGCTAACCGTATGTCCGTTTTTACGCAAGTCGCCGTACAAATTATTAATGCTCGTCGTCGAACCGAAGTTATTGACGGCATACCGCCGAACCGCTTCAAAAGATTCTCGGTTCCTTATCTTTACGCGTTTTCGAATATCCTTCTCAAAAATCTCTTCGACGACGCTTTGCGTATAACGCCGTTTGTCCGCCAACGAATCGATACGGACAGTCCGCGGAAAACCGCCTTCGAAAATATAGCGCTGCAGTTCTATCGCGGCGTTCGGATCGACCGGAACGCCGTAGAATTCCTTCATTTGCTCGTACTCTTCAAAGGTCAGCGTATAGATTTCAAATTCGACGTAACGGCCCGTCAGTTTAGTAGCCAACTCGCCGCTGAGAAGATACGAATTGGAACCTGTAATAAAAATCGAACAGCGTCCTTCTTCGCGAAATCCGTTGATTACCTCTTCAAAACCGTCGACATTTTGAACTTCGTCAATAAAAAGATAGTTTGTCGCGTCCGGATTGAGCCGTTCCTCTATAAGCCGCTCCAGCTGATCTGCCGTCTTGATTTTTCTGTATGCCCGAAGATCAAGGTTAAGGTAGACTATGCGCGATTCCTCGACGCCGGAGTTTCGAAGCTCGTCGGCGACCGTTTCCATAAGACTGGATTTTCCGCAGCGCCGAACGCCGGTTATGACCTTAACGATATCGGCGCTATGATAAAAGCCGCGAATCTTTTTCAGATATTTCTCTCGAACAAATAACTTCATAACGTCCCCCCGCCGCGTTTCTGCGCCGGTAGAAAACATACTCTGCCGAGTCAAAAAAGTCAAGTTAACGTTGCAGATTTTGCATTTTTTTCAAAAGTTGCAACGTTAACGCGCGTTTTTGAGAAAAAGAGCCGAAGGACGCGGCTAAAAAACGCCCGGCGCTTATATCAAAACGTCGGGCGTCTTTACGCTATACGGCGTTATTCACGCCGCAGACTGCGGTCGGTCGATCAGGTGAAATCGGCCAGTTTGACCCAGCAGCGGTTTTCCCACGAATTGCGGACCGCTTCAATCGTACGTTCAACGTCGTACGCGTCGCGGAAGGTCGCGATCGGGGCGACTTCTTCGGCGCCGGCGATCTTGAGCATGTTTTCGTAGCACGCGTTGACGGTGAAGTCGCGATAGCCGAACATGTGTCCGTCGGCGAACGACGCGTAGGAGCCAATGTCGCCGCGGTTCGAGAGGACGCGGGACCAGCCGCGTTCGGGGTTCTTGGCGTCGTAGATGCTCAGATAGTTGACGTCGTCGTAATTCCACGCGATCGCGCCGTTTTCGAAGTACAGCTCGTATCCGTGCGTGTTTTCAGTTCCCCACGCGTTGCGCGTGCATTCGAGCGAGCCGATCGCGCCGCCGGGCAGCGTGTACATAATGCGCGTGGCGTCGTCGGTTTCGACCGCCTGCATTTTGACGTCGGCCGATTCGCTGCCGGCGCCGCGCTTCATACGCGCTTCAAGGTCGGATCCGACGAAGGACGGAACCTTGCGTTCTTTAATGTGCGTCGCCTGCATGGCGCACAGTTCGATCGGGCGCATGCCGGTAACGTAATAGAGCATATCGAGCGCGTGAGAACCGAGGTCGCCGAGCGTGCCGCCCGTCTTGCTGAAGCGCCAGCTGTACGGGGTGTCCGGGCCGCCCCAGGACTGATTGTAGAAGGAGCGCGCTTCAATGAGCTTGCCGAAGCGGTTCGCTTTGACGAGCTGACGCGCGAGAACGTTGGACGGGCAGCGGCGGTAAATGAAGTTGACGGCGTTGAGGAGCTCGGGCTTCGCTTCAACGGCGGTCATCATTTCACGCGCTTCGTCGACGGAAACGGCGAGCGGCTTTTCGCAGAAGACGTGCTTACCCGCGTCGATCGCCTTCATAACGGCGTCGTGGTGCATCGCGTTGGGCAGGCAGACGTCAACGTAATCGCATTCCGGGTCTTTAATGACGGCGTCGAGATCTTTGCTCGCTTTCCAGCCGACTTCGTTCGCGGCGGCAAATTCGCCGTCGGTGTAGGTGTATGCGCCGTAAAGGACCGGCTTGATCGGGCAGGACGGATAATAACGAGCGACGGCTTCATAAGCGACCGCGCGAACCGTGCCCATCATACCGTAACCAAGAATACTGACATTAAGCGTTTTCGCCATTGAAAATATCTCCTAAATTGAATTCTCTATTCCGGACCGAGCCGCGTCGCGGCTTTGCGTTCCGGCAAGGCGTCGATTAGCGTAACGAACGGCGGTACGACCGCCGCGGCGCCGCAAACGGACGTCGGCGCAAGTTCGCCGCACAGTTGCGGCCCTTTCTGCGGTATTGTAATAAATACGGCGCGGCGTTTCAAGAAGCGAAACGCATTTTTCGCTATTTTCAGGAAAAATTTTGAGGGGCCGTTATTCCATACGCCTTCTAAACATATAACCGGCGGCCGAAAGAGAAACGGCGGCGACGGCGGCCAGCGGAATCAGGCAAAGGGCTATCTTCTCCAGAGACGCGTCGCGAAGGAACAGACCTCGCATAATCGCCATTTCCCACCGAACAGGATTGACGACCGTCGCCGCGCTGAGCCAATGGGGCATATTGTCGATCGGAGAGGCGAAGCCAGAAAGGATAATCGCCGGAGGCATAAACAGGAAGACGCCCAGCATCGACTGCTGCTGCGTCGTCGACGCCGAACTTATCATGAGTCCAATACTTACAATCGACGTCAAGTACAGTATGAGGCTCCCCAGCATCAGCGCGAACGAACCTTGCAGCGGTATTTTAAATCCAAAAATAACGATCGCCGTCGTCAGCAGCGCGGAACACGTCGCTAAAAAGACGGCCGACGCCATTTTGCCAAGAACGATTTCACTTGGGGACGCGGGCGAAACGAGCAGCTGTTCAAACGACCCCATTTCACGTTCGCGGGAAATGGAAAAGGAAGAGACCATTAAGCCTACGGTCGTCGTCAGGAGACATATCAGGCCGGGCATAAACGCAGTTCGCGAGAGCAAATTTGGATTGAACCACCTTCTGGCGATCGGACCGGTTGGAACGCTTCCGCCGTCGGCCGACTGAACCGCCGCTTTGATCCCGTACGACTGCGTTATTTGGGCGACGTATCCGCCTAAAATCGCCGACGCGTTCGCGCGACGACCGTCGAGCAGAAGCTGAACTTTTGCCGGCTCGCCGGAGCCGAGAACGCGCGCCGAAAAATCGTTCGGTATGACCAACCCCGCGAAGATCTCGCGCCGCTCGAGCGCGTCTTTTAATTCCTGAGCGCTCCGGTAGCCGACGGTCTCTTTAAAAACCGGTTTGACGCAAAACGACTGCAGGAACGTCGACGATTCTGCGCCCGCGTCCATATTGAAGACGCCAAGACGCACGTTGGTAACTTCCAGCGAAACGGCGTACGCGAACATGACGAGCTGAACAATCGGAGGAAAGATCAGCACGGCGCGCATTTTCGGCATGCCAAGATTAATCGCGAGCTCTTTTAGAAAGAGACGCCGAACGCGGCGAAACGAAGCGAACATATAAACCGCGCCTTTCTACAGTCTGGTGGGAGTCTTAATGACAGCGGCGACAAAAACGACCGCGCCAATAATCGACATACAGCCGATCTGATTCAGCAGCAGGGGCCATACGTCGCCCGCCATGAAAATTGTTTGAAGGCAAACGACGTAATACCGCGCCGGAAAGATATAGGTTATTCCCTGAACAATCTTCGGCATGGCGTCGATTTCAAAAATGATTCCTGACAGCAAAAAATTCGGGAGAAAACTTGAAACGACCGCTATTTGCGCCGCGACGCTTTGATCGCGGCAGGTCGACGAAATTAAAACGCCCTGAGACGTCGCGACGAGGAGAAAGACTCCGGACGTCAGGAGGTACGCCGCCGCCGAGCCGTGAAAAGGAACGTCGAATAAAAATCTAGAGAGCGCCGCCGCGCCCAACGCCGCCGCGATCCCCAGCAGAAAGTAGGGAACCATTTTCCCAACGAACATCTCGACTTTGCCGACCGACGTCGCCATCGTCGCCTCCATCGTGCCGCGTTCCCATTCCCGCGCGACGACAAGACAGGTCAGCAGCGCGCCTATCATTGCGAGAATGATCGCGATCGAGCCCGGTATCAGACTGTAACGCGTAATCTGAGCGGCGTTATAAACCGTCTTCGTTTCCAGCTCGACTTTGCTCGACAGACCGGCCGCGCCGCGCTCGCGCAGTTGAAGGGACGTCCACTTGGCAAACGCGGCGCGCAGATAATTCTCGACGATCAGCGCAAGATTCGTTTCGGCGCCGTCGGTAAGAATCTGAATCGCGCCCATTTCTCCATGCGCGACGCGGTTCGAAAAATCGTTGGGCACGACGACCGCCGCGCGCGTCTCTTCGTCGCGCAGCGCGCGTTCGGCCTCCAAACGGCTCGAATAGTATGTCACGTCGAAATAGCGCGACGCGTTAAGGGAATGATAGAAGGATCGCGCTAACGGCGCGTCGTCCTCCAGAACCACGCCGATTCTCACGTTCGCAGCGTCCAAAGAAAGACCGTATCCAAAGAGAAAGAGCATAACCGCCGGAAAAACAAACGCGATTAAAAGAGCGCTCGGATCCCGAAAGACTTGCAGCCATTCCTTCCACACGATCGCCCAAAGGCGTTCCCACGTTCTCATAACGCCGCTCCTTTCCGGCTCTGCTTAATCAGCCGAATGAACGCGTCTTCGAGGGTCGGATCGGGCGTTTCGGGCGTCACGCTCGACGCTTTAAGTTCGTCGGGCGTTCCTTCGGCGATTTTATGTCCGTCGAGAATCAGCGCCAATCGGTCGCAATACTCCGCTTCGTCCATAAAGTGAGTCGTAACCAACACGGCGACGCCCTGTGCGGCAAACCGATTCACGCGATTCCAAAATTCCCGCCGCGCAATCGGATCGACGCCGGAGGTCGGCTCGTCGAGAAAGAGCGCGTCGGGCTCATGAACCGTCGCCGTCGCAAGCGCGAGCCGCTGTTTATAGCCAAGCGGCAGCGAGCCCGCCTTCGAGCGCTCAAACGGCCGAAGACCGTATTCGTCCAGCGCGCGGTCTATCGCCGTTTTCCGCGCCGACGCAGAAAGACCGTAAAGATCGGAGTAAAAGACGAGATTCTGACGAACCGTCAGATCGGCGTAGAGCGAAAATTTCTGCGCCATGTAGCCAAGCCGACTTCTGGCCGCGCCGGGCGATTTGCGCAGGCTCGCTCCCCCGACGTAACCGTCGCCCGACGTCGGACGAAGAAGACCGCAAAGCATTTTGAACGTCGTACTCTTGCCCGCCCCGTTAGGTCCAAGCAGACCGAAAATCTCGCCGCGCTGAATCCGAAAACTGACGTCGGACGCCGCGGTAAAATCGCCAAATCTCTTTGTGAGGCCGTCGGCGACGACCACGTAGTCCTGAGAATCGCCGCGCGCGGACGGCGCGACTTCAGGCGGCTCGTCTTTCGGCGCGCCGCCAAGACGTTCTATAAAACCGTCTTCAAATCGCGGTACGGTCAGTTCGACTTTTCTCCCTCCGAAAAGATTTTGCGGGTCATGAACCGGATCAAACGCGCGGCGCAGCGTAACGCGAATCGAACTGCCCTGAATCGTCGCGTCGACAATCTCTTCTTTGCGCGAAAGCGCCCCGACGGCGGCGCGACGCTGGGCTGGCGCGACGTCTAAGACGCGCGCGACGCGGCCGGTCATATCGCGCGTTAGCTCTTTCGGCGCGCCCGCAAAAAGGAGTCTGCCCTCGTTAAGCAGAAGCGTTTCGTCGCAAAGCTCCGCTTCGTCAAGGTAAGCCGTGCTCCATATAACGACCGTCTCGTCGGTAACTTGCTCGTTCACCATGCGCCAAAGTTCGCGCCGGCTCAGCGGATCGACGCCAACGCCCGGCTCGTCAAGAACGAGCAAACGCGGCGTCGTTATTAACGCGCACGCAAGTCCGAGCTTCTGTTTCATACCTCCGGAAAGACGTCTTGCGAGTCTGTTGGTAAAGCGCGTTAAATTCGTAAACTCTAGCAACTCGTCAAACCGAGCTTTACGCTGGCCGCGCGGAAGATTACGAAGTTTCGCGTAAAGATTGAGGTTCTCCATGACCGTCAGATCTTCGTAAAGACCGAATTTCTGAGGCATATAACCCATGACGTCGCGAATGCGCTTGGTCTCCTTCGCCGCGTCGTATCCAAACGCGGCAACGCGGCCGGACGTCGGCGTCAGCAGCCCTGCGATTAAACGCAGCGCGGTCGTCTTACCGGCGCCGTCCGGCCCGACAAGTCCCGTAATCCGGCCGGGCCTAAGCGTCGCGGAAATTGAATCGAGCGCGGGCCTCGCCGAGTTCGGAAAAAGCTTCGTGACGTTTTCGAAAACGATCATTGTTCTTTCCTGTTTTCACGGCTGAGACCGCCGCTCTCCGCGCCGGCCAATGGAATCTTCACGCTCACGGGCGCGCCTTGACGCAAGCCTAAATCCGGCGTCTCGACGACTATTCTTGCCCGATAGACAAGATTTGTGCGCAAATTCGGCGTTTCTACCGTTTTAGGCGTAAACTCCGCTTCCGGGGACACGTAACCGACGTGCCCGACGTATCTTTTCTCGGAAGAATCGGTCGTGATTTCCACTTCGAGTCCCGGCGCGACTTTGCCCAAATCGGGCTCTTCGACAAAAATATAGACCCACACGACGTCGCGCACTGAGAGCGTCGCGACCGTTTGACCTGCGGCGACGATTGCGCCCGGTTCCGCGACCCGCGTTAGAACGACGCCGTCGTTCGGGGCCTGCAAAACGGCGTCTTGAAACGCGATCTTCGCCTTTGCCAACGCCGCTTCCGCCTGAGCGACCGTCGCTCTGGCCGACGCGAGGTCTTCCTGACGCGTTCCCTCCTCCAAGAGTTCCACGTTTGCCTGAGCCTTTGCCAGACGCGCTTTTGCGACGTTGCGCGTCGATAGCGACGCGTCGTATCCGCTTTGACTGACGGCGTTTTTCCCGATGAGATTCTCGTTCCGG
Source organism: uncultured Planctomycetales bacterium (assembly GCA_946541595.1). Classification (GTDB taxonomy): domain Bacteria; phylum Planctomycetota; class Planctomycetia; order Pirellulales; family Thermoguttaceae; genus RUG369. The sequence goes on along the minus strand of CAMNJU010000029.1, from coordinate 13,676 downwards.
CTAAGATCGGCCTCGGCAAGTTCCAGCGTCGCGCGGCATTCGTCCGCTTGTGCGCGCGCTTCCTCGAGTTCCTGCTTGCGCGGGCCGTTCTCCGCCTTTTCAAGCGCCGCGCGCGCATGATCTAACGCCGCCTGAGCGAGCTGGACGTCGACTTCAAGAGGTTCGGCGTCGAGCTTGGCGAACGTTTGGCCTTTGGTTAACGACTCCCCTTCTTCCACGAGAACGTCGGAAATCTTTCCGCCCACGCGAAAACTCAAATTAACGTGGCGAATCTCAATATTTCCGTAATATGTAAGCGAGTCGGAAACAGGCTCGCTCGTTCTCTTCTGTTCGCGCTGATAAAGGAACGCGGCGACGGCGGCGGCGATAATCAGTAAGACGACGGCTTTTTTGACGGTTTTCATCGTCGGGCTCCTTGGGGACTGCGGATAAAAGAAGTTAACACGGAAACGATCAGGCGTTTCCCTTGCTCCAAACGGCGCGGCGCTTGCGATTCGTCGAGCGTAAGCTCTAAAAAAAGACCGCGAATAAAACGGACAAAGACCAACGCCATCTCTTCGTCGGAAAAGGCATATTCTACCCCGTGCGCCTTGCGTATTCGGGCAAACAAATCCGCTATTGGGACGTTTGTATTCTTTTCAACAAGTTCAAGAGCCTGAGCCTGGCACCCTTTAAATAGATTCGTTTCCGAGAAGACGTGCCGGACCAAGCCAAAAGGAATATTGGCGATAAGCTTCTCAACCAACGCTTCGACGTCCTCCTCGGCGGTCGCGCCGGAAAACGAAGCCTTTTCTATTACTTCATGAACTTTTGAAATGTGATCCAGTACGACGCAGAGGAAAAGATCGTCTTTATTGCCGAACCAACGATAGACCGTCGCGAAAGAACCGCCCGACTCCCGGACGATTTCCGCAAGCGAGACTTCGTTATAACCGCGCTCTTCAAACAGTCGTTTCGCCGTATTCACTACTTTGCGCCAACGTTCTTTGCCACGCTCAGTCGGCGGCATATTGAAACTGGGAAAAACTGCTGTTATGTCTCTGTCCATAATTAAGGCCCTTTCAAAAGTGTAATGTATTTTACATTACACTTTCAGCCGCGTCAATAGGGCTCCGAGTAAAAAACCCGGAGCCCCTGCGCTAAATCAAGTTCTCATACGGTAAACCGGCTTCATTTCTTCACCGATTTCGTCAAGAGCCATTCGTAGAGCTCTTTCTCGTCGTATGCGAGATTCCAGCAATCGTGTCCGACGCCGGGATACACGGTGAATTTGACGTCTTCGTTTCCGGCTTTCTTAACGGCGTCGATCATCGCCTGATCCCCTTCAATTTTAACGACGGGGTCGACCGCGCCATGGAACGCCCATACGGGCATGGTCACAGCCGCGGCTTTATCCGTTCCGTAAGAACCGCACACGGGCGCGACGGCGGCAATTTTGCCCGCGCCGATCGTAGCGACGCCCCACGTGCCGAACCCGCCGAGCGAAACGCCGGTAACGTAGATACGCGACTTATCGATCGGATACTTCGCGCACACTTCGTCGATGAACGCCAAAATCTGCAGCGGAGACCATGCGGAGTTCTCTTTGCACTGCGGCGATACGGTAAAGAATTTCCACGTCTTGGCAATTTCAGGATTGTCGCAAAGCTTAGGCGGGCCATACCTCTTGAGAAGATTCGGATTCGAGCCGCGTTCGCCCGCGCCGTGCATGAAGACTAACAGCGGGTAGCCCGCTTCCGTCTTCGCGGAGTCGTCGCTCGGCTGGAACGCCCAGAAGCTCAGGTCTTCTTTTCGTTCCGGATCAAGCCGATCCTCGCCTCGGAACATGCCGCCGCCGGCTTTCGCGGGCAAGGTCGCCTTCATGAGAACCTGCTTGCCCGGTTCCACTTTCGGACCGGAAATAACGGGGGGAAGCTGTTTCGAGAGGAGCCAGTCGTAAAACATTGGATTGTCGTAGGTTCTCGTCCAACTGTCGTGCTGAACGCCGGGATAGACGGTGAACGCGACGTCTCTATTTCCGGCTTCTTTAACCGCGTTAACGATCGCGCGGCCGGATTTAATATTGACCGCAGGGTCGGCGTCGCCGTGGAACGCCCACACGGGCATGGTAATGAGCCCCGCTTTTTCCGTTGCGTACCAGCCGCAAATGGGCGCGATCGCGGCAATTTTACCGGCGCCAATCGCGCCGACGCCCCACGTTCCGAATCCGCCCATCGACAGACCGGTAACGTAAATACGGGACCGATCGACGGGATACGCCTCGCAAATTCGGTCGATAAGAACCATCATTTGGAGGGGCGACCAGTCGACGTCGGGCTTGCACTGCGGCGAAACGGTAATAAAACGCCATGTTTTCGCTATTTCCGGATCCGCGCACAGCTTCGCCGGCCCGTGCATTTTGACTTTCTCGGGATCGTCGCCGCGCTCGCCCGCGCCGTGCATAAAGAGCATGAGCGGGTATCCGGCGTCCGTCTTCGCAGAGTCGTCGCTCGGGAAGAAGAACCAGAAATCGACGGTTTCCGTTTTCGATTCGTCGATTTTATCCTCGCCATGACGCGGGTCGCCGACTTTCGCGGGCAATTCCGCCTTCATGAGAACCTGCAGACCCGGCGTCGCTTCCGGGTTATTGTCCTTAATCGAGTCCGCGTTCGCGGAGACCGTAAGCCCAAAGAGCAAAACGGCTCCCAGTAAGAGAGAATTGCGCATAAAGGACCTCACTTTTCAAGTTTTTTCGAAAGGAGCCATTCATAGAGTTCCGGATTGGCGTATGTTCTCGTCCATACGTCATGCCCGGCCCCGGGATAGGTCGTGAACTTAACGTTCCCGTTTCCAAGTTCGCGAACTTTATCGACCAGATCGCGAGAATACGTATATTTAACCGCGCCGTCGGCGGTTCCGTGGAACGCCCAAATCGGCGTCTTCGTCATTTTAGGCGCGAATTCAAGCGGATAACCGCCGCAAAGAGGCGCCGCAGCAGCGACAATATCCGCGTTGTGCGCGATCATGCCCCACGTGCCGAAACCGCCCATCGACAGGCCGGTTATATAGATTCGCGACCGGTCGACGGGATACGCGTCGCAAATCTGATCAATCAGAACGCGCAGCTGCGCCGGGGACCAGAATCGCGCGCCTTTGACCTGCGGCGAAAGGGTTATGAATTTCCACGTCTTCGCCTGTTCCGGATCCGCGCAGAACTTCGGCGGTCCGTGGACTTTTACCGCGTCCGGATTGTCGCCGCGCTCGCCTGCGCCGTGCAAAAAGACAAGGAGCGGATATCCGGAGTCCGATTTCGCGGACTCGTCGACCGGAAAGAAGAGCCAATATTTAACCGTTTCCGTTTTCGTCTCGTCGATCGGATTCGGCCCGCCAAGGGGCATTGCGTCGCCGCCGGTCCATTCCCCGCCAAGCGCCAAGGGGAGTTCCGCGGTCATGAGAACCTGTTCGCCAGGTTGAACGGACTGTTTCTGTTTCATATCTTCTGCGTTCGACGCCGCGACGCAGGCGCAAAGCGCCAGCAGCGCGACCAACAACGACAGCGCCGTCGTACGTTTCATTAATGAAATCCTTATTAGTTATATTTAAACGTAGCTTTACTGACTGCGGCCGCTAATTGCCGCCGCTTTAGACAATATAGAGTAAGCAAGGCCAAAAAGCAAGCGTTTTTAAAAAAAACTAGCGCCGCGCCTGTTGAACTGAGCTCGCTTGAGAAAGAGCCGCAGAAAGAAGGTCAAGAAATAAAAGAAGCCGGCTCGAAGCGAAGGAGGGGAACCAGTCCCTCTGATCTGAAAATGGGCAAGATTTTCCAGACCAAACAATCTTCGCGCGCCGGCGACGTTGCTCTCTCTTACAAAGAAGGCGCCAAAAAGCTCAAACAAAAACGGCGAATTCTTTTATCGTCTGAAAAATAAGAGTCTTACTGGAATAAAAAAATTTTAGCTCCATCGTTTAATAAAATAAAAACGTCTCGTTTTAATAAAAAATGTATCAAAACGAGACGTTTTATTTTACGCCGTTTCAAGCTTCAAAGCGAACGTCAGCGCAGCAGCGCGGGAACCCCCAAAACCGTTACGATATAGTCTTCCAACACCCCCTGCGAGGGCTTTTCAAATTTCACGCTCCAAAATCCCTTCATGGGCGGAATCGGTTTGCCGTTCGCGTCCTCGGCGACCGACCAAACGCCAAGCGAAGAAACGTCGGCTAGTTTCGCGATTTCCTTTCCTGTCGGATCGAACACCGTCGCCGTAACGCGTTCCGCCGCGCTTCCGATCACGCGCAGACCGAGGTCTGCGGCGCCGTCGGGCACATAGAACGAAAACGTTCCCGTCGAAGCGAACACGTCCAACGTGGGCCGCGCCGAAATCAATATCGGCGCGTCGTTTTTCGAGCTCAGTTCGACCGTACTCGCGCCGAATTGAACGTCCAGTTTGAACCAGCCGCTCTCCTCAGCTTTAAACGTGAAGTCATGAGGCTGGCAGTCGCCGGGCGCGGTCTCGAGCGCCGTCTCTTTTCCCGACGGCGACGTTACGAGCGACTTAACCTCCGCCGGCTTGTAATTGCCAATTTGACGCTGCTGCAGACGCCATTCGACCGTCTCGCCGGCCGAGGCGCAGAAGTAGTACGTCGCGTCGCCGCGCGCTCGAACGCTCGGGGCGCCGTCCGCGCGCTCGCTCCATGCCGCGGCGAGCTCTTGCGCCAGCTTCGCGTTCGCGGGCGAATTGAGCGCCGCCAAGTCAAACGCCTCGACGCGCCGCGCGCTCAGCTGCGGAAAGAGCTTTTTAAGGGCAGCGTCGTCGACCGGAACGTCCGCGCTCGATTTGACCGTTCCGTCTGCGTTGAGTTTTGTCGCGCGAATCGCGCCCGTGAATTTCCTGAAACCGACGCCCTCGCTCGACGCGTCGCGAACGGCCAGGAGGAATTCCGGCGCGTCGGGGTCCGCGTCGACGATCTCGACGTCCTCAAAAGAAACGCCCCCGTTGGCGTCCGTGTCGGTCCCGACGGCGATAAACGAAACGCCCATGTCGGTCGTCGACTTTTGCCACTTGCCGACGGCGTCGTCGGTTACCACGTTAAAATCATAGTCGGCGTACTCTCCGTATCCGAGAACGCTCGCCGCGCTGGGCGTCGTTACGCGAACCTTTTCAAAGCGCAGAGGCGCGCCGTCGGACCACTTGCTGCGAACCGCTATTCCAATAAAGTTGCCCGTAAACTCGCAGTTGCGAAGAAGCATGGCGCCGTCGAGCAGACGGTCTTCTCCGCTCCCAACGGTCAGCGACAGACCCGCGCGATTATTACGAATCGACTTGCAGTCTTCAAAAGTGAACGAAAGTTCTTTTTTAGCAATATTTTTCAGCTGAGGAAGATAGAACGCGATCCCATCCCCCCGGTTATTGATCGCGAGAACGCGCCGCATGACGACGTTCGATATTTGCTCGTCCGCTTGATTTGGCTCAAAATCGATTCCCGCTTCCGGGGCCGTGCCGACCGTGTCGCGCAAAACACAGTCTTCAATGAGCAGTCCGTCGACGCTGATAACGCTGATTCCTTGGCGGTTGTTCGCGACGCAGTCGACGTTTCGAAGCGTAATATCGCGGCACGGAACGCCTTTCGTCGCGACGCCGACGTAAACGCCGTCCCCGCCCGTCTCAGCTATCGTGAGATTCTCGACCGTAACGTGCGCGGCGCTGCGGAGGGACAGACCGTGCCGCCATTCCGATTTCTCATAGGGCGCGTTCCAGTAATCCTTTTTGCGCATACGGAGCGCCGCGCCTTTGCCTTCCCCCCGAATTACGATATTCTCGGCGTTCTGGGCCGTTATGAGAGTCTCGCCTTTCGATTTAAACTCGCCGGCTTTCGCAATAATCTCAACGCCCTCTTGGAGGACAAGTTCAAGATTGCTTCGGAGCGTAATTGGCCGCACGGTCCACGGCCCGGCCTGTTTGTCGACAACGACTCTTTTCGCGCCCGAATCGATCGCTTTTTGCAGACAATCGGTCGCGTCGGACGCGTCGTAGCCAAAAGAAGACGCGACGACCGTTTCGTCCGCCGCGGTCGCCAACTGTTCCGACGCCAAGCCGAACGCAAACAGGACGGCGCCAAGAAGTCCGAAATAATTCAACCGATTCATAAAATCACCGTTTATCATTGGGATAGGGAAAATACAAAAAACCCGCCGCGATACGGTCGGCAAACGCGACGGCGCGGCGGGTTTTCTACGTCAGGTTACTTGCGGACGTTCCGCGCGAAGATTACGGCTTCTGAGCCGCTTCGCGCTCTTTTTGCGCCTGTTCTTCACGGCGCAGTTCCGGCGACGCCGCGTTAAAGATCATCGCAAAGAGGAGCATTGCGGCGAACGACGAAAAGACGAGCATACCGAAAATGAGCGGCCAGCCCGCCTTTGAAATGTTCGCGCGGCCCTGAATCGCTTCCTTCGTCGCGGTTTCGACGATTTTCGTTCGCTGCGCGTCGGTAAGCTCAGCCCCTTCGAAAATACCGTTGATCGCTTCGGTCAGTTTGCCTCGGCTCTTTTCCAGTTTTTCCGTGACTTTTTGGCCCGCGTACGTTTCGCGCGAGCCGCTGAAATTATCGTATGAACGCTGCGCGTCGTACGCGCCTTCGAGCGCCTTAACGAGCCCGGAAACGCCAATTTCCTGAATCTTTTCAGCCTCAAAACCGGGAATTTCAACCGCGCCGGCGACGGCCGTAGCTACCATATCGTCGCGCGCCGCTTTATACGGCGCGGTCGCGGAGTCGACGATGAGCCCGACGCCGAAACCGGTTACGATCGTCGCAAGGTACCCGAACAGGCCGGTCAGCCCGCTCGACGCGGCGCCCGACTTCTTCGTCGCGATCGTCGCGGCGACGCACCCGATCAGGCACTGCGGACCGTAAATAAAGAACCCGATCATACTCATAATTAAGATGTTCAGTACGAGCGAATCGGAATCGAGCTTCCAGAAGGTAAAGGAGGCGATTAAACAGCCGAGCATATAGACAAAGCACGCTTTCGCGCCGCGGCCGTGGAAGACCCTGTCCATTAAAAGCCCGCTGAGAATAATGCCGCACGCGCCGAAAATTTCGTAGCATGCGGTCGCCCAGCCCGCCGATTTGAGATCAAGTCCTTTCGATTGGGACAGGAACGTAGGCGCCCAGTCGAGAATCGAAAAACGAACGATATAGACGAAGAAGTTCGCAAAGCACAGAACCCAAACCGCCCAGTTCGAGAACACGTTTTTGCAAAGATCGGCCCACCAGCTCGTCTTTTCGTCGTCGGCGACCGCCGCCTGCACTTCGGCGACTTCTTCCGCCGCGCCGTGCTTGCGGGCGTAATAGACTTCGACCGGCTCAAACCCTTCTTTTTCGGGCGAATCACGGAGAGCCCAGTAGAGCCCAATCGCGCCGAGGATACTCAGACACGCAGGAACCAGGAAGCAGTACTTCCAACCGAACGCGACAACGAACGAATTGAGCAGGAAGACCAAGCCCGCCCCGAACGAGTGCGATATGTTCCACGTCGCGAATTTTACGCCGTGTTCTTTAGGCGCAAACCAGTGCATGAGGCTCTTCGCGCAGGGCGGAAACCCCATTCCCTGAACCCAACCGTTTATAATCCAGAATGAACCGATAATCCACGCTATTACGTTCGCTTTCGATTCGGAAGAAATCCCCATGGCCGTCGCAATATCAGACGAAAAACCGCAGAACACGTTCGTCATCGCGGCGAGGAACAGCCCGATCGACATGAAGTAACGCGGATTGACACGGTCGCTCCAGACGCCGTTGACAAAACGCGCGACGCCGTAAAGCACGCCATGGATTGTCAAGAAAAGACCTAACGTCGTTTTCGTAATCCCGATCTCTTCCAGACCGGGCATCGCCATCGTGATACTTTTACGGACAAAATAGAAGAAAATATAACCGATCATCGTACCCAAAAGGATACGCCACCGCCAATATTCATAATCCTTATCGCTGCGGCGAACCGGAGCGGCAACAGGAGGAGTCGACATAACGCGCAATTCTTTCTAATTCGTGTAAAAAAGCAAACCCATTATTTCTTCGTCTTCGCGGCGACAAGAAGATCGCGAAGAACGGAAATGTCGTCGAGCACGAGCTCCGGCGTGAGACCGCTCTCTTTGAGGGTTTCAAGCGTCGCTTCGCCGGTAAGAACAAGGACGGCAGGAACTTTCGCGCGACGCGCCATTTCCATATCGGTATAGATACGGTCGCCGACCATCATAACTTCATCCGGCTTGAGCCCGTATTTGTCCATAATGCCGCCGATCATCGCCGCGTCCGGTTTGCCCGGAACTGCTTCGGGACGGCGCTTCGTAACGTCGGCAATGAGCGCCTGAACTGCACCGCAGTCGACGAGAATCGTCGCCTTGTCCGTCGGGCATACGGTGTCCGGATGCGTCGCAATGTACGGTTTACCCTGACCGACCCAGTAGGTTCCTTTGCAGAGGCGGTCATAAGTCAGCGTCGTATCGAACGCGACGACAACAAGTTCCGGTTCGTCTTTCTCGTTGTATTCGTCGATCATCTCGTACCCGTGATCGGTAAATTCTTCGCGCAGACTAGCCGTGCCGAGTACGTAAACCTTTTTGACGTCCGGATAATGCTGTTTCAGATAGAAGAACGTCGCGGTCGCCGACGTCGAGATATTGTCGGGCGTCGCTTTCAGACCGAGATCCAGAATCTTCTTCAGGTAATCTTTGGCGCTCTTCGAGGAATTATTTGTCAGAAACGTATAGTCGACGCCAATTTGCTCGAGCGTTTCAAAGACGTTTTTAGTAAACGGAAAGAGCGTTCCGCCCTTGTAGATCGTTCCGTCCATATCAAACACAACGCGTTTAATTTTGGATAGATCTACCATGGGATTCAGGTAATGAACGCTATGTTCGTTGAGATTTTTAGAGTCGGGCATAACTGTCTTTCCATAAAAAAAGGGGTCGTTCTTTCGGATCTTTTAGACGCGCTCGCTGCATAAAGCGCCGTCGAAAAAACCGCGCGGACGTACGGACAGGCGAATCGCCGCATTAATTATACGCTAAACTGAAGCGCGCTTTCAACCCCCAAACTGTTATTTTTTTATTTTTTCGGACGGCGAAACGCTCGCGAACGACGTGCCGTCGCCCCTTAACAAAAACCGGCCGGCAGGTACAATAGAAGGGCGCGTTTGCACAGGATCGCGCGCATATTTTAACGCCGCGCGACGCGCTTTTCGTTAGGAAAGGAGAACTATGGCGACCTATCAATTCAACTCGATTGAAGAAGCGATCGACTCGTTTCGCAAGGGCGAAATTGTCATTGTCGTAGACGACGAAAATCGCGAAAATGAAGGCGACTTCATTTGCGCGGCCGAAAAAGTAACGCCGGAACATGTGAATTTCATGTTAAAGTACGGTCGCGGTCAAACTTGCGTACCACTCCTGCCTGAAACGTGCAAGCGGCTTGAACTCCCACAAATGGTCCGGGATAATACGGCGCCCCTTCAGACGGCGTTCACCGTGCCCGTCGATCATAAAGACGCGCGGACTGGCATAACCGCGCAGGAAAAAGCGCTTGCGATTCGCGCGCTCGCCGATCCCAAGAGCGTTCCTGGAACGTTCGTTCGGCCCGGCCACCTCTTTCCGCTTGAAGCGAAAGAAGGGGGCGTATTACGCCGCGCAGGCCATACAGAAACAGCCGTCGATCTCGCGAAACTCGCCGGTCTCTTTCCCGCGGGTCTTCTTACGGAAATTCTCAACGAGACGGGCAATCGCGCGACGCGCGACGAACTCCTCGAAATCTCAAAGAAATTCAATTTGAAGATCTGCACCGTCGCGGATCTCATTAAATACCGCCGTCAGCACGAAAAGATCGTCGACCGCGTCGCGGAAGCTAAGCTCCCGACTAAATACGGGGAAGGCATAATCTACGCGTACAAAATCAAGTATGAGACGGGCGAGCCCATCGCGATTGTCTACGGCGACCTTACAACCCGGGAAGCGCCCTTGGTCCGCCTTCATTCCTCTTGCTTTACCGGCGATTTGGTCGCGTCGCTTCGCTGCGACTGCGGCGATCAGCTGCACATGGCGCTCCAGAAGATTTCCGAAGACGGAGTCGGCGTCCTCGTCTATCTCCCTCAGGAGGGCCGCGGCATCGGGCTTGTGGAAAAGATTAAAGCGTACGCCCTGCAGGATCACGGCATGGACACGTGCGAGGCCAATCTTGCGCTCGGCCATCCGGTCGATCTTCGCGATTACGGCGTCGGGCTCCAGATTCTCAAAGATCTCGGCCTGAGCAAAGTACGGCTCATGACGAACAATCAAAAGAAGGTCGACGCGTTTATCTACGGCGGATACGACGTGGCGATTACCGAGCAGGTCCCGCTCGAAGCGCCCTGTAACAAATTCAACCGTTTTTATCTCGAGACAAAACGCGATAAGATGGGGCATTCGCTCAGTAAAGATATCTGACGGCGGCGCGAAGTCTTGCTCCGCTGAGAACGCTCCCTTCCCACATGCGTAAATAACAACGGCGCGAAACCGAAAAACTCGATTTCGCGCCGTTGTTGTGCTTGCAACTCTACGCGCACGCTACTTTGCGATATCTGTCGCGCGCGTCTCGCGAATAACCGTCACTTTAATCTCGCCCGGGAATTGCAGGCGCGCCGTAAGCTCTTTGACAATATCGTGGCACGTCTTTGCGGCGCTCTCGTCCGTCGTAAGCTGCGAGTTAACGATAACGCGCATCTCGCGGCCCGCCTGAACGGCAAACGCCTGTTCAACAAACGGAAATTCCATCGCGATCTTTTCAAGCTCTTCCATACGCTTAACGTAATGTTCGAGCGTCTCGCGACGCGCGCCCGGCCGCGACGCGCTGCACGCGTCGGCTGCGGCGACAATAAGCGTATACGGATCCGCCAACCGCGGATCTTCGTGATGTTTTAACGCCGCCTGAACTACTTCTAACGGTTCGCCGTATCTTTTGAGAATGTCGGCCCCGATCTTCGGATGCCCCCCTTCAAGTTCGTGGTCCGCAGCCTTGCCGAGATCGTGCAGAAGACCGCAGCGGCGCGCAAGCCGCTCGTTGAGCCCCATCTCTGCGGCGATCGCGCCGGAAAGGAACGCAACTTCTATCGAGTGGCGCAGAACGTTCTGACTGTAGCTTGTGCGGAAATAGAGCCGACCGAGGAAGTTCACAACGCGTTCGTGAGGACGCGCGACCTCAGCTTCCTGACACGCTTCTTCCCCTACCCGCTGGACAAACGCCTGAATATCGCGCGTCGTCTGATCGTAGATTTCCTCGATACGCGACGGATGGATACGTCCGTCGGCAATGAGCCGCGTGAGCGTCAGACGCGCCGCTTCGCGGCGAATCGCGTCGAACGCGCTGACAATAACGACGCCGGGCGTGTCGTCTATAATGACGTCGACGCCGGTTATCTTTTCAAACGCGCGGATATTGCGCCCTTCGCGGCCAATCACGCGGCCCTTCATTTCGTCGTTTGGGATATCGACGGTGCTTGTCGTCGCTTCGGCAGTATGAGCCGCGGCGTAGCGCTGCAGCGCCAGAAGAATAATCTTGCGCGCGGCCGATTCGCAGCGTTCGTTAACTTCTTTTTCGTGACGCAGAATAATCGCGCCTTCTTCTTCCGTGAGTTCTTTATCGAGCTTTTCAAGCAGGCGGCGGCTCGCTTCTTCTTTTGTGAGATTCAAGACCTCGTACAGAGCTTTCTCCTGCGCGGCGATTTTTTCGCGAAGTTCGTCGGCCAAACGGCCATGTTCTTCAATCTTTTTAGTGAGCGTCTTGCGCGTGTCTTGGACGGATCGCTCTTGCTTTCTCAGCTCGTCCCCCTGCTGATCAAGAACTATTTGGCGTTTGTCTAGCTGACGCTCTTTCTCCGCCTGAGCTTGACGAATCGCACGCTTTTCGCTCTCTATCTCCTCTTTCTGTTTAATCGACGCTTCTTTGAGCGCGAGTTCCGCTTCGCGGCGATAGTTTTCGGCGTCCTGTTTGGCGCGGTCGAGAATCGTTTTGGCCTCGTTTTCCGCGTCGTATTTCCGCATTTTATTGAGGTACTGCACGCCAAAAAAGACGCCGGCTCCAGAAAGAAGCGCGACGACTATCAGCATGACCGCCATCGTGATTGGAGTGATAGTCACAATTACAATATGTCCTTCGTCCGTCAAGCACGCGCAGACGAATTCCTACAAGAAGCCTCGACCGATCGAATCGAGACGCGTCTTCAAGAAAAACAGAATACTTGCCAAGCCTTGTTCCGAGACCGCAGAGCGCACGCGCGTCGCTTTCACTGCCAACCGCCCGCGTAACGCGCGGCGAATGACGAATATATACGAACTCGCTCGATCGAAACCGATCGGCAAAAAACGAAAGGACGGCGGACAGAACCGGCGTTCATGCGAACGCGATTCTTTCTCAAGGTCAAGCAACCGGGTAAGGCGGGACCTTTTTATCTTGACGAGGGAATAACGCCAAACAAACGTTTAACGGTTATAATAGTAGTAAAATTATATAAAACGGCGGCTCAAAACATAAAAACGCCGTTGAAACGAAACGGGATCAGCGTTGAATACGCTAATAAAAGCTTCGCTTTAACCTTATTTTAACAAAGAACGCGCTGTCGCGCAATGATAAAAAATATTTTTTATCTGCGTACGGAGAGAATGCGGCGCGCCCCTGAGATCGGCCGCGCCGTTGACGTGTAAATGCAGATTGCGTTCAGAAGGGAACTATTCGTCCATAACGTCTTTTTCGCGGTTTTTCGCGAGTTCAGACGCAAGATCTTCGTATTTCTTCGTCAGTTCCTGAATTTGTTCTTTCGTCGAATCGCGTTCGTCCTCGGAAATCTCTTTGGCTTTTTCCGCGGCGTCGGCCTGCTTATTACCGTCGCGGCGAACGTTGCGAATCGCGATCTTGCACTCTTCGCAAAGGTCGCTGATCGTCTTGACCATCTTGCGGCGAACTTCGGTCGAAAGAGGCGGAATATTCAGGCGAATGACCTTGCCGTCGTTGTTCGGCGCGTAGCCAAGATCGGCGTTAACAATTCCCTTTTCAATCTCCTTGAGCGTACCGACGTCAAAAGGACGAATCAGAATCTGCTGAGCTTCCGGGCAGGCGACCGTCGCGACCTGTTTGAGCGGCGTAGGAACGCCGTAGGCCATGACCTGAACCGAATCTACCAAACCGGGATTCGCGCGGCCCGTCCGAACGCCCGCAAGACCTTTGCGAAGGCGCGCGACCGACTTTTCCATTCTATCTTCAACGTCGAGTAAAATTTCTTCCGTCGACATAATTATTCTTCCGTTATTCTGGTTTGCAGGGCGCCGACCTAAGCGCGGCGCAAATCTCGTTCCGCGGCCGCAACGGCCTCGGATAAACGTCTGTTCCTAGTATAAAAACAACGCCGCGCGATATCAAGAGGAACGAAACGTCTTTTTGGAAATTTCTTAACCCCACGCCGGAAACGGTTATCTGTCAGGCGCCAATAAAAAACGCCCTTTAAGCGAAAAACGCTCAAAGGACGTTCAAGTTTCAAGAGAGGAAACGCCGCGCAGAACGGCGCTTCCCGCGCGGAACGTCATTCTTTGCCCGACTTAGGCGCCGCAGGCGGATTCGGGCCGGTTTTGCCGTCTTTGTCCGGCCCCTCGTCGCCAGACGACTCGCCGTAGCCA
>CAMNJU010000028.1 GCA_946541595.1 uncultured Planctomycetales bacterium | reverse complement strand
TCGACCGGCGAAGAGCCGAAGAAGACGTTGGAACAGTCGTAGAGCATTCTGGCGAGCGGACTGAACGGACTGAACGCGCCCGGTTCGAATTCTTCTTTCTGCGTTCCTCGATTCGTTTCAGATGAACGCTGAGTTTTGGACGCGAATTCACCCTCGTTTCGATCCCGCTGGCGCGTGCGGCCTACGGTAAGATGGGGACTGAATTGGCGGTTCTCGGATGGGAAACCTATCTTTTCCATCTCTTCGTCGATACGCTTGGCAAGGGTCCGCAATTCGTTGACCCCGTCCGAAACGCCGATCCAAATAGTACGCGGGTTTGAGGAATCAGGAAACGCGCCCATTCCTTCAAAAACGAGATCAAACTGTTCAAAATTACGGCAGGCTCTTTGAATGGCGGCGATAACGTTGTGAAGTTCGTTCGTAGGAACGTTCGGTCCTAGAAACTTCAGCGTAACGTGAAAATTATCATTGTCGACCCATTTGACGTTGGGAAACGACTTCATCATAGGACGCAGCGCTTTGCGCGCCTGCGCGCGGACGGACGGCGCGATATCTATCGCGACAAAGGCCCGAACGTGAGACTTCATAGGAAACGCTCCTTAGTTGATCGCTCGCGGTGTTTTTAGATCGAATCCGAGTTAAGCTGTATATTGTCGCGGTGGACGAACTCTTCATAAGGGCAAAGATCGCGCCCAAATACTTTTACAATCTCTTTTGACGTACGGCCGCAAATTAACTCGCCTCTTTCCGAGGAGTAATTACTCAATCCCCGCGCGATTTCCCGATTCGATTTATCGACAATTGAAATTACGTCGCCTTTTTTGAAATCGCCAATGCAAAGCAGGATTCCAACTGGGAGCAGGCTCTTGCCGTCCTGTTCGAGAGCTTTTACCGCTCCGTCGTCTACAACGACGACGCCGGCGGCCGGTTGGGCAAAGCGGAACCAGCGTTTTCGAGCCGGAAGCTTCCCGCGCGGGAAGAAAAATGTGCCGCAGGATTCTTCGGAATAGATCTTCGAAAGAATATGCGGGTCGTCGCCGTTTGCGATAACCATACTCCCTCCGGAGCTGGTTACCGTTTGCGCGGCTTTCAGTTTGCTAGACATACCTCCCTTGCTGCGGCTGGACTTTTTCTCCGCAACCATTTGCATGAGACTGGACGACCATTTCTCAACGATGGGTATCAGTTTAGAGTCGGGAAGGCTGGGATCGCCGGTAAAGAGACCGTCGACGTCGGTAAGTAGAACCAGCAACGGTTCAGGAAACAGGTTGGCGACAAGCGAGGCAAGGCGGTCGTTGTCGCCAAAGGTTAGACTGAGTTCTGCGGAGCTAACCGTGTCGTTTTCGTTTACAATTGGCAACGCGCCGTATTGAAGAAGGGAGTAAAACGTATTGCGTATGTTAAGGTAACGTTCACGGTTTGAAAGGTCGCCCGCTGTTAGAAGAACTTGAGCCGCCAGAACCCCTTTAGAGTCAAGTTCCTGTTCATAGCATTGGATAAGCGCGCCCTGACCGATGGCCGCGACCGCTTGGAGCTCGGGGTGCAGTTTGGGGCGTTTGTCGAGTCCGATGCGCCCCATGCCGGCTCCTACGGCGCCTGAACTGACTAGAATCACGTCGATCCCGCGTTTACGAATTTCACAGATTTCTTCGACTAGGTGGTGAATTCGAACTTGGTTTAAAAGACCCGCTTGAGTCGTTAAAACGTTGGTGCCGACTTTGACCACTAAGTGTTTGGTCTTTTCGATGATTTGCCGTCTGGTTAAGTTAGTCATTGACAATAAACGCATGGACTTGGACGAACCTGGGTAGTAATCCGCGAACCGTTCCGATAAACGTTTGGCGCGCTGCTTGCGCACGCGTGGAAAGCGCGGCGCAAGATCCGATATATTTTGCGGAGGAACCTCGTTCTTGTCAATATTTGCGGAGTTGCGTACGCCTCTTTTTTTGTATCTTTTCCGCTTTTGCTTAAACTTTCGCTATTTGCTCTGAATCAAGCCTTTTCTTATTAGATTTTTTCGGTAAAATAATATGGATAGTTTTGCGTGGGAAAGACGACGGTTTTCTCTCGGGAAAACAGGCGTTTCGGCTTTGGCTTTACGACGGTCTTAGCGCGGAATAAGGAGCAGAGAATGTTAATTTGGCCGGCTATAGACATACGGGGCGGGCAATGCGTACGGTTGCGTCAAGGCGATTACGGACGTGAAACCGTCTATGGCGCGTCTCCTGCAGAGATGGCGGAGCGTTGGCGTCAGGAAGGCGCGAAGCGTTTGCATTTAGTCGATCTCGACGGGGCCAAAGACGGCGCTACTTCGAACTTTGAATCCGTACGCGAGGTAGTCGAGGCAATGGCTCCTCACGGAGTGGAATGCGAGTTGGGCGGCGGTATAAGATCGGAAGAAACGATCGAGCGCCTGCTCGACGTCGGTTTGACACGCTTGGTAATCGGCACGCTGGCGCTTAAACAGCCTGAATGGTTCGAGCAGATGTGTCAAAAGTTCCCTTTTAAGCTGGTGCTGGGAATTGACGCCCGAAACGGAATGGTCGCCACCGACGGATGGCTTGAAGTCAGTAAGACGCCCGCCGTGGATTTAGCCAAGCGTTTTGACGGACTTCCGATCGCCGCCTTGGTTTATACCGACGTCGCTACCGACGGTATGATGAGAGGTCCTAACGTCCCTGAAACGGTTGCAATGTCAAACGCCACGTCTATTCCGATCGTCGCATCCGGCGGAGTAACCAGGCTCGACGACGTCAAGCGGCTTGCGGAGGCGAATATTCCCGCGTGTATTATCGGGCGCGCGCTTTACGAGGGGGCAATCGCGCTAGTCGACGCGCTGAAATTTGAAGATTGAAACAGATTTGATTGCTGGCAAACGGATTGTTTTTAGGTTCACAAACGCTACTGGTTGAGAGTGATAATGGCGCGACACGAAGAATCTGAGCGCATCGTAATAACGGGCGTTGGACTGGCCTCTCCGAACGGGGCAAATTTAGACGAATTTCGGCGTGCGCTGCTCACCGGAAAGAGCGGGGTGGTTCCCTACGAAATTCGCTATTTTGGCAAGACGTTTGCCGGCGTCTGCAACTGCGACGTCTTAAAGTACCAGACGCGTCGCGAGCTTCGGCGCGGAACTCGCGCGGGCAGTCTGTCGATCTACTGCGTCGGAGAAGCGCTGAAAGATTGCGGAATTGATTGGGAAAACGTTCCAAAGGATAACGTCGGCGTTTATATTGGCGTTACGGAACATGGAAACGTTGAAACCGAAAACGAGATATATGAGATCAAACAGTACGATTACGACTGTTCGTACTGGTCGCATCATCATAACCCGCGTACCGTCGCCAACAACCCAGCCGGCGAAGTTACGCTCCATTATGGGATAACAGGTCCCCATTATTGTCTTGGCGCCGCCTGCGCCGCAGGCAACGCGGGGTTAATTCAGGGCGTTCAGCAGCTGCGTTTGGGCGAAGTCGACTTTGCCTTGGCTGGCGGCGTTTCTGAAAGTATTCATACGTTCGGTATTTTCGCGGCGTTCAACGCGCAAAACGCGCTTGCACGTCATACAGACGCGACAAAAGCGTCCCGTCCTTTCGACGTCGACAGAAACGGCATCGTCGTTTCTGAAGGCGGGTGCGTGTATACCTTGGAACGCCTTTCCGACGCCAAAAGACGCGGCGCTAAAATTTACGGTGAAATCGTCGGTTACGGCATGAATAGCGATGCGTCTGACTTTGTCCTTCCGAACGCGGAACGTCAGGCGCAATGCGTGCAAAAGGCGCTTCGAAACGCGGGGCTTGCGCCAGAAGAGATTGACGTCGTCAATACCCACGCGACAGCGACCGTCGCCGGCGACGCGCTGGAGATCGACGCGCTGCGCGAGGTCTTTGGCGCTTCGAAGAAGACCTATATAAACAACACCAAGAGTTTTATCGGGCACGCGATGGGCGCCGCCGGCGTTTTGGAACTTGCCGGCAATCTCCCATCCTTTAACGACGGCGTAGTGCATCCGACGATCAATGTCGATAACCTTGATCCGAAATGCGAGATTGCCAATTTGGTTTTGAACGAGCCAAAAGAAGTGGGAAACATTCGATATATCCTGAACAATTCGTTCGGCATGGTAGGCATAAACGCCGTTACGATTATTGGCAAATACGAAGGCGATTGATCACTGTGGAGTGTGTCGCTTGCGCGATGAGCCTGTAAGACTTGCACGTATTGTATTTATATTTGAAAGAGCGAGCGGTTTTTCCGATCTGTCGGCGCATTTAACGCGCAGACGGGGACGAAGATTCTGCAAGCAAGATTGACCCAATCGTAGTAGCGAATGACGCTTTTTTAGTTGCGTTGACCGTGAAAGGAGATTTCATCATGACGTCGGCAGAACTCAGAGAATCAATTATTGGCATCTTGAAGGAAATTGCTCCTGACGAGGATTACGACGGTTTGAAGGACGACGTTTCTTTCCGCACCCAGCTTGAAATGGACAGCATGGACATGCTTGACGTCGTTTTGGGATTGCGCCGACTCTACAAACTGCCGATTCCAGAATCGGATTATCCGCGGCTTGATTCTATGAACTCCACGATTGAGTATTTGCTTCCGCTTCTCAACGAAAAAGAATGAGCGGCGTTGGATTCGTGAGTTTGCCCGTTGTATGGAACTGCTTTGGCAGACATGAATAGTTATTGACGAGGTAAAATCTTGTTTTTTTCTAATTGCAACAAAAAGCGTATTGCAGACTTCGTGTTTGGAACGCGCGCTTGGTTGGACCTTACCGGCCGTCCAAGGGACGGCGTCTGGCGTTTGGAGGCGTAATCTGAACGCGTTTCAACTAAAGCGTATGCGGCGTTGTATTTTGTTTTGGGCGCCGCGTGTTAAGTGAGAAAAAACAGTTTTTACTGAACAGAAAGATATTTCGATGAATGTCAATAATCAAAACGGGGATTCGTGTCGTCAGATTGTTATCTTTGACACCACCTTGCGCGACGGCGAACAGTCGCCTGGCGCAAGCATGAACATGCAGGAGAAAGTGGAAGTCGCCAAGGCGCTGGTCGATCTCGGCGTCGACGTGATCGAAGCGGGTTTTCCCGTCGCGTCCGAAGGCGACTTTGAGTCTGTTCGCGAAATCTCCCGCGTCGTTAAGGGCTCGGTGGTTTGCGGTCTGGCGCGATGCGTCAATAACGATATCGACCGTGCGTGGGAAGCGTTGAAAGAAGCGGAGGAGCCGCGAATTCACGTTTTTTTGGCGACGAGCGCGATTCACCGCGAGTTTAAGTTGCGCATGTCCCAAGAGGAAATCATTGCGCGCGCCGTTGCCGGCGTCGAACGTGCGAAGGGATATTGCTCGAACGTTGAATTCTCCCCAGAAGACGCGTGCCGTACTGAAATTGATTTCCTCTGCAAAGTAGTCGAAGCGACGATTGCCGCGGGCGCTACGACGGTTAATATTCCCGATACGGTCGGCTATACGACTCCGGGTGAAATGACGGCGCGAATTCGGACGTTGTTTGAGCGCGTTCCGAATATCGATAAAGCGGTCGTTAGCATCCATTGTCATAACGATCTCGGAATGGCGGTCGCCAACTCGCTTGCGGCAGTTATGGCTGGCGCAGGGCAGATTGAGTGTACGATAAACGGTCTGGGGGAACGCGCCGGAAACTGCTCGTTGGAAGAAATTGTTATGGCGATGCGTACACGCCGCGACGTCTTCCATGTCGACACGCGTATTATTTCGCAGAAGTTGGTTCCGACAAGCCGACTCGTTTCCAAGGTTACGGGATTGAAAGTTCCCCGCAACAAGGCGGTTGTCGGCCGTAACGCTTTCGCGCATGAGTCTGGCGTTCATCAGGACGGAGTCTTGAAAGAACGTTCGACCTATGAGATTATGAGTCCGGAGAGCGTCGGCTTTGCTAAGAACGATCTCGTGCTCGGCAAGCACAGCGGCCGCGCGGCTCTTTCCGAACGAATTAAGTCGCTCGGTTACGAGTTGACCCCCGAACAGCTCGTTTCCGCGTTTGAGGCGTTTAAAAACCTCGCCGACCGCAAAAAGGAAGTCTATGACGCCGATATCATTGAGATCGTCGACCAGATGATTCTCAAGCACGGAAACGACAGCGATTGGAAATACGAGTCCTATGAACTGGCGTGCGGTTCGGACGGCAAACCTTTCGTTAAAGTCATTCTCTCCCAGAACGGGGTGGAAAAGGCCGTTTGCGCTCGCGAGGGAGACGGGCCGGTCCATGCGATGTTCGTCGCCGTTCAGCAGCTTGTCAGTTTCCCGCTGTCGTTGGACGAATTTAAGCTGGAAGCCGTTTCCGGGGGGTCGGACGCGCAGGGGAACGCCGTGGTCGTCTTGGGCGAGCAGGGGTCCTGCAAGACCTATCGCGGTCGAGCGACGTCGACCGACGTCTTTGAGGCGACTTTGAAGGCGCTCGTGGAGGCGATCAATCGCGTTCAGCGCGTTCACGAAAACGAAGAGCGGCGCGCTTGACGTTTCGGCGGAGCGGTTCCCTTTGAGGTCGGCCCCTGAGGCGTTTTTTGAGTTATAGCGCGGTAGAAGCGTCGTCGGGACGGGTGCGTTGCCGGTCGGCGCTTTTACGCTATAACTAGCGTGCTTTTTCCGAATTTTAATTTTTTTATTGGTTCGCGGCCGATAAAATTCCGATTAGAGGAAGAGCGCTTTTTTTAGTAGGTTCTCGATTCCTGCTTTCAGGGATTAAGAGCAACCGACAATCAGAATGGAAAAATCAGCGTTATCGCGCTGGCGTTTTCCTTCGTTCTCTCGCGCGGGGCGCCTTAGGCGGCAGACGTCGCTTTCGGAGGTTCGCTTGGGAGTTGCGTTTTAACTTAGTTTTTAGGCGTTGGAGAAATTTCCGTGCTTGTTAATCAACCGTCGCAAACCTTTTTTGGTCCATCCAATTTGGTAGAACTTGTGCGCTATCGCGCGGCGATTCAGCCCGACGATTTGGCTTATATCTACTTGGCAGACGGCGTGAGTTCGGAAATTCCGATTACCTACCGTGAACTGGATAGACGTTGCCGCGCATTAGCTGCTTGGCTTCAGAAGCATGATATGCGCGGTAAACGCATTCTTCTGATTTATCCTCCGGGGATCGACTTTGTCATTGCCTTCTACGGTTGTCTTTTTGCCGGCGCGACGGCAGTTCCCATGTATCCCCCGCGTCGCAACCGTTCCTTGCTGCGCATTCTGGCGATCGTGGAGAATGCGGAAGCGAGCATGGCTCTGACGCGGCAGGACGTTCTTGACAACGTCGCCGGCGTGGTTGACGAGACTCCTTGTTTAAAGAGCATCCCGTGGAAGGCGACAGACTCTTTCCCGGAAGGGATTGAGGACGATTGGGTCGATCCGCAAGTTGCTCCGGAAGAATACGCCTTTTTCCAATATACGTCCGGATCGACCGGTACTCCGAAGGGCGTTATGCTGACGCACAGAAATATGCTGCATAACGCTATGCTGATTGAAACAGGATTCGAACATACGCGTTCCTGCCGCGGCGTTTCCTGGCTTCCCAGCTATCATGACATGGGGCTTTTGGGCGGGGTAATCGAGCCTGTTTACTGCGGCTGTACGGTCGTTATGATGTCGCCGTTGGCCTTTTTGCAGAAACCCTACCGTTGGCTTGCCGCTATTTCCAAGTATAAGGCGACGACAAGCGGCGGGCCGAATTTCGCGTATGACCTGTGCTTAAAGATTAAGCCGGAATTTCTTGAAGACCTCGATCTCAGTTCTTGGCGCGTTGCGTTTAACGGCGCGGAGCCTGTTCAGGCTGAGACGTTGGACAAGTTTGCGCGCAAGTTTGAACCTTGCGGTTTTAAGTACGATTCTTTCTATCCCTGTTTCGGACTTGCCGAAGGGACGCTTATTGTTACTGGCGGGCTTCGCGACAAACCGCCCGTTGTCCGCAGTTTTGATCCGGACATGCTTGCGGAAGGCAAAGCGATCGAAGCCGTTGCCGGCACGGAACGTTCTCGTTCGCTCGTCTCGAGCGGTCGGCCTATTATCGGTCAGAGAGTCGCGATCGTCGATCCGGAAACACTCAAAGAGTGCGCGCCTGGGCGCATCGGCGAAATTTGGACTAAGAGCGAAAGCGTTGCGAAGGGATACTGGAAGAATCCGGAAGAGACGGAACGGTGTTTCCACGCTAGAATAGCCGACACGAACGAGGGGCCTTTCCTTCGTACGGGCGACTTAGGCTTCATGCTCGACGGCGAGCTGTTCGTAACCGGGCGTATTAAAGACCTCATGATTATCCACGGGGTCAACGTCTATCCTCAGGACGTTGAGCTGACGGCCCAACGTGTTTCGCCGTTGTTGCGCTTGAACAACGGCGGCGCCTTTATGGTAGGCGACTATAAGAAAGAAAAGCTGGTTTTAGTTCAGGAAGTGGAGCGTCGGTTTGAGCCCGAAGACGGGCCGGAAATCTTCAGAGAGATTCGCAAAGCGATCGCTTTGGAACATGAGATTCCAATTGACGTTATTGTCTTGATCCGATCGGGGAGCATTCCTAAGACGTCCAGCGGCAAGATTCAACGGCATGCGTGCCGAGCCGGTTATTTGGACGGTTCGCTTCGAGTCGTGGCTACTTGGTCTCTCGACGACGCCGCGAATGCCCCGTCTTACACCGAATCCAAGAATTTTGGCTCCTTTACAGAAGACGATAATCCGCTTCATTACGATCCGAACGCGAAAGATCTGAAGAAAGAGGTTTCTCCGCAAGAGGCCGCGACCGTTTCGTGGGAGCAGACGACGCGCGATTTAGCGGACGTTTTGGCGCCCGCAGTAACGGCCCCTGTTGAGAAGAAAGCGCCGGAAAAGAAGCGCGAAATTCAGTCCCACGTTCTTTCATACGACGAAACGGTTCGCATCGTTTTAGAGGAAGTCTATAAGGTTGCGAAAGAGCGCGCGCGCAATCTTACGGTAGACTCGGATATTACGGAACTTGGGCTTGATTCGCTTGAGCGTATGGAGATTCTGGCGTCTCTTGAAGACCGATTTGGAGGTCAGTTCCCAGAAACGGTTCTTCCGACTCTGTTTACAGCGCGCGAGGTGGTCGACGCCGTTCGTAAACATCTGGGCGGAGGCCGACTGTTCGACGGTCAGCAGGAGGTTAAAACATACGAAATTGACGAAACCTGCTACGATTTCTCGAAGTTCCCAGAGTATTTGGCCATCCATGAAAAAATGGAAATGGCTAACCGGTTGGGAATGAATCATTTCTTCGAACCGCATGAGAATCCCGCCGGCGCGACGATTCGAATCAACGGAAAAGATTATATTAACTTTTCCACTTACAACTATATCGGCACGTCCGGCGAGCCGAGTGTTACCGCCGCCGCGCAAGAGGCTGTCGCCAAGTATGGAACGACGGCGGGCGCCAGCCGTATTGTTGCGGGCGAAATTCCGCTTCATCGTGAACTTGAGAATGAGATTACGAAATTCCTCGGCACGGAAGATACGATTGTACTTGTCGGCGGGCACCAGACAAACGAAAGTATTATCGGGCACTTGATGAACGCCGACGATTTGATTTTGCACGACTCCCTCGCGCATAATTCAATCGTACAGGGCTGTATTTTGTCGGGCGCGCGCCGACGGCCGTTCCCACATGGCGACTGGGACGCAGTCGATAAAATTTTGGAGCAGCATCGCAATCGCTATAAGCGCGTTTTGATTTGCCTTGAAGGCGTTTACAGCATGGACGGCGACTACCCAGATCTTCCCGAGTTTATACGCGTGCGCAATAAGTACAAGACGTTGCTAATGATTGACGAGGCGCACTCGATTGGCGTGCTCGGCAAGACCGGTCGCGGAATTGGCGAGCATTTCAACGTCGATCGGCATGACGTGGATATCTGGATGTGCACGTTGAGCAAGACGTTTGGAAGCTGCGGAGGTTATATTTCGGGGCGCAAAGAGTTAGTTGAGTATCTTAAATTTACGGCTCCCGCGTTCATGTTCAGCGTGGGTATGCCGCCAGCCCAGGCTGGCGCGGCCATCGCTTCTCTTAAGATTTTGGAGAAGGAGCCCGAACGAGCGCAGAAGTTGCGCGACAACAGCGCGTACTTTAAAGAACTTGCGCGCGGTTACGGACTTGACGTCGGGCTTGCCCAGGATACCGGCGTTGTGCCGATCATCATTGGCAATTCGATTCAGACGCTCGCGGCGTCGCACCAATTGTTCCTGAAGGGGATCAACGCGCACCCGATTCTTCATCCGGCGGTTGAAGAGCGCCATGCGCGTATTCGGTTCTTCCTGACTTCGCTGCACACGCGCGAACAGATCAAAACGACGGTCGATACGCTTGCGGCGATTCTGAGCGAAATGGAAGAAGAACAGAAGTGATTCTGTTCCGGCGCGCGACTTTTGGAAGTTGAGCCTGACGCTTTCGGTAAACGGCGGAGCCTGTTGTGGCGCCGCCGTTTTTTGTCTGCGTTTACTGGAACAAAACCGACGCGCCGCCCTTTCCGTCTCTTGATTTTTTTGCTCGCCGATTCATAATAGTAAAAGAGGCGTTTGAGCTAATCGATTATAAGTTAAGGCTGCGATTCGTAACTATGCGTTAAAGCGGCGAATATATATTCGAGCGCTTCTCTGAACGGCGATCCGAACGGAAACGGAACTCTTGGGGTTTGGATTGAACATTTCTGTATTGTTTATGGATTAAAGGAATAGCGCGATGTATTATCCTTGGTTGGACGTGCCGCTCTTGACTGCCCCGATGCTGATTGCGATTATTGCGTTATTGCACGTCTTTGTTTCGCATTATGCGGTTGGCGGCGGACTTCTTCTCGCTTGGCAAAACGACCGCGCGCTTCATGACGGCGACGACAGATACCGCGCTTACTGGAAAAAGCAAGCGAAATTCTTTATTACGCTGACGGTAACTTACGGCGCGGTTACCGGCGTCGGTATTTGGTTTATTATAGGTCTGACGTCCCCTCTTGCGACGGAAACGCTTATTAAGACGTTTGTGTTCGGTTGGGCTATTGAGTGGTGCTTTTTCCTGTTAGAAATTGTAGCTGGTTTCGCATTTTATTATTTTTGGGATAAATTCAGCCCTAGAACAAGCGTTTGGATTGGATATATATACGCGTTTGCCGCTTGGATTTCCTTGGTTTTGATAACGGCAATTACTTCGTTTATGCTCAACTCAGAAGGGTTGATCCACGGAAGCGATTGGGAGTCGACCGGCAATTTTTGGTTTGCGTGCCTGAATCTTCAGTTTATCCCTCAGGTTACGGCCCGAACCGGCTGCGCCTTGACGCTTGGTTCTTTTTACATTCTTTTGCATGCGTCTTTCGTAGAGAAGGACCTCGCTATCCGTGAAAAGATTACGCGCCGCATGCGTATTCCCGCGTTTTTGGGTATTTTTCTTCTCGTTTGCGGAGTCGCTTCCTGGGCCTATTTTCTGCCCAGTTCAAGCCTTGCTACGCTAGAACGCGCCGCCGCGACGAACGTTTTTGCAGGTCTCTTCGCGGCCATAATTATCGGGATTATCTTGCTGCTGATCGTTGGTCCCGTGATGAAACCAAGGGAAACGTCTTCCGGTTTGGCTTTGGCGCTTTGTCTTATGGGAATAGCTGGCGTTGGCGTCGGCGAATTTGTTCGTGAAGCGGTTCGTAAACCGTATGTTATCGACAGAGTTGTTTTTAGCAATCAGATCGCGCGTAACGACGTTCAACGACTGCGTCAAGACGGGTTGCTTTACACAGGAACGTGGACCAATTGGCTGTTGGACGAACTGCAGAAGAAAGACGACGAACGCGTTTCTAACGCGTTGGCTTCCGGAGAGCAAGACGGACAAAACATAAAAGAAAAAAGCATTTCCTCTCAAAAATATTTCAAAGGAAGAGCTAAATTCCTAGAACGACATGTTTTTAACGAAAAGTTTTTCGAAGCCCATCCGGAGTTGTCAGACGACGGCGCGTTGAAGGGGATTAAGGGTATATCAGACCGTTACGAATACCGACGTCTTGCGGCAGCCGCTCAGAAGTTCATCGAAGAACATGCGGAACTCCAAGACCCTTCCTCAGCGCTCGACGCTTTTTTTAAGGACTTTGAAAGGCCGACGACTCACTTAGAAAAAATCGAATTACCGAAAATTGAACCGGAACCTGTTGAGACGCAAGAGGAAAAACCGGCAGATTCTAACTCAGCCGAACAGGGACAAGAGGAAAACGGGCAGGAACTTCAGGCAGAACCGCTTGCCCTTATGGAAGGAGTGAGTTTTGTTCATGAGACTGCGGCGCAGAGTCAGCTTCCCACAGGCGCGAGTTTTACGCCAACGTCCACCGTCGGTCAAACGTCAAGTCCGCAGTTCAACGCTGCCTCTAATTCTGTGAATTCGCGTCCGAATAACGCGCAGCCCGTCGCACAGGGCGCCGTTAATACGGGAAACGCGAACAACGGACGCAGCACGGTCAACGGCGGTCTCAGCAGAACGGGGGCGCAGGCAAACAACGCTCTCGCTCCCACCGATCAGACAAACGTTTTGCTTAGCGCCAGCCCCGATCAGAATTTGCCGCCCGCTCAAACGTTAAATTCTTCCGGCGACGTTTCGAGACAGGCGCAGCACGAAGTTGTCGAGGAACTGAACGCTTCTGTTCCACAAGTAGACTCAATTGAGGCAAGTGAACTCGTCGGGCTTGCTCCCGAACCGACGGTGGAAGAAAAAGACCTTGCGCTTTATGGCCCGATTGCGGAGGGGAATCTTGATTTGTTGGACCTTCCGGAAGAGGACCGTTTGACGCTTGGACGCGCCGTTTTTATGTACCATTGCAACTGCTGTCACGCTGGCTCTCACGGTTATTCGGCTGTAGGGCCGATGATTTCGGGACGTTCGCAAGAGGCTTTGGAATCTTTTGTTCTGCGCCTCAACCACGAGCATTATTATATGCCCCCGTGGGCCGGAACGCGGGTTGAAGCAAAACTTCTGAGCGAATATTTGGTTTCAATCGCACCCAAATATCCACAAAACGTTTTTCAGGAGCCGAAGGAAAAGAAAACCGAGAAGAATTCTCACAAAAAGACGACGGAGGAAGGCGAAGAGAAAGCAGATTCTCCGTCTGTCGACGCGCAAAACGGGGACGAGCCAGCAGTTAGCGAAGCTGGTTCCGAAGCGCCGAACGGCGCCCCCTGACGTCTTTCTCATTTTTGATTTTAACGTTCCGAGACGACCGCTTTTCCAATGGGATTTTCGTCGGGATAGTTAACTAAAAGGTAGGTGTTTCGATTGGCGTTGACGCTCACGGTCGCACTGAGCGGAGCGCCAATTTTATTTCCTGACACGTCGGTTGGATACAACGTAATACTGTGCTTGCCTACGGGCGCCTCGAAACTGGCGACCTGAATTTTGGCTGGAAGAAGTCCCCAACATCGAACGTCTGCCGTTTCTGTCGCTTCCCAAACGATTCCTCCTAAATCCATGGCCAGACTGACCCAGTCGTTTACTTCAGCTACTTGCTTTGCCGCGTAAAGGGTCCCTTTTTTGACGACGCGTCGAACAATTGCGCGGGCAAGAATTTGGTCCTTAATCGCTTCGTACTGGTTAATCGCCATTTCATTGACGTCGGCGATCGTTTCCGTCGCCATTTGCCGCTCGCCGTCCATTTCGACGGCGACGTTTGAGACGTAGGATTCTTCAATGATGAGCGCTGGAATTGGGACGGGCGCTATTGTCGGGGGAACCGAGTACTGATTAGTCGCTGAAAAAATCCGATCGGCAATTAAAAGCGCGCCTTGGGTCGCTTCTTCATATACCTGTTCTTTGTGCGGACCGCGCCCTACAAAAGCAAAGACGTAGACACGTCCGGCGCCGGGCTGTGAATGAACGCTCGTTTGCGCGCGAATTAAGTCGTTTTTCCCCTGTTTAAAATTGGGTTGCCATTTTACGACTTTTTCGTAACATCGAGCAGCGTCAGAAGAGTTTAGGTATGTCTCTTCCCAGAGCAAACCTTCGAGATACGGTCCCAAGGGGACGCGTGGATAATTTCTCTTTGGATTGACTTTTTTCCCCTCGTGCATGGGATCGTCTATAAAGCCGTTTTGAACTATTTCATCTTGCTTAGCGGCTATTTGATACGCGTAGGCCTTGGCGTCTTCGCCTCCGTCGAAGAGATCGGCGATCGCGAGCATGGCGCGTACCAGAACTTTTTCATAGTCGTCGCCTTCATATGAGTTGAAGTTGTCGTCTGTCCAATAGGAGATTAAGTTTTCTGCGGATTGTTGGATACGTTTTTGTTCTATTGAATCAAAAGAATCGCGAGCTTGAACAAGCTCTTTTTTGGCGTTTGCCGCGTCTCCCGAATACAGTTCGAGACAGGCCTGATTAAGCGAAAGAACGTCCTGCTCCTTTTGGGGCGCCCATTTTTGAAACGTTTCGATATCTTTTTTGGCCATTTCGACGTCGCGCAGATCATAGTAATCTCTGCGTATGTCGGTCAGTCTCCGCTCGTATCCTGAGACGCATCCGATACAGGAAAGACCCACAATTAGAACTGCCAAATAGTGCAAACAGCGGCAGATAAAGGCGGAATCATATTTGTTTCGACCGTTGGCGTTCATCTTTCGTAAGCTGGATATTATTCATGTCCTTTGGGATATAATTTCTGCCCGACCGACAGCGTTATTTCAGAGGTGCGACTGTAGCGATTTTTTGAAAAAAAGTCAATATAAAAACCTCTAACGGAACTTTCTAAACGCTATTGGGAGAGAACTGGCTAACGGTTCGTGAATAAAGGTTTCGCTTAGCTTGGGGGACGGTTTTCTAAGCGTCGCTTGGCATATCGGCCGTTTTCTGCCGCAGCGGACATGTTCAAAACAGAACCTATATAAAAAATCGGCAGGCGTTTAATTGGTTTGAGCATATGCGTTATAAGACGCTTAAGAAATGAAAAGAGAAGGGAGGAAAACTGTGCATTGATAAAGGGGCAATATCCCTATATCGAATCCACATGATTTGCAAATGAGGTAAAACTCAGGGACCAAAAAAAGAAACCCGACGTAGAACATCTACGCCGGGGCTTCTCTTTCGAAAGAGCGAACCGTTCTCTCCTCTTCGAAAGAATCGCAAACTTTCACCGTCTTCGCCGCAGCTTAGTTAGGCAAAAATGAAACGCCTGCTGCGTCGGAGACTAGTTCTCTATCTCATTGACGGTCGCCGCGAGGACCACGATCTCCGCCTCGACGGGCGCCCTGGCCCATTCCGGGGCCGCCGAATCTTGGTTGACCCCACTGAGGAGCGGGCCCCATGCCCATGCCGAACCCGGGGCCCATAGCCATGCCAAAAGCGCCCGGCGCGCCGAGAACGTTTTGGATATACATCTGCAAAGAGAAACCGAACTTTTCTCGAGCAGTTTCCGCCATAGCTTTCTGTTCCTCTTCGTCGATGATTCCGTCGCTATTCTTATCGCAGGCCTTGAGAGCTTCGACGAGCTTGTCGATTACAATCGCGTTATCGTCATTAACGAAGTCGGGTTTTT
Source organism: uncultured Planctomycetales bacterium (assembly GCA_946541595.1). Classification (GTDB taxonomy): domain Bacteria; phylum Planctomycetota; class Planctomycetia; order Pirellulales; family Thermoguttaceae; genus RUG369. Next base: position 8,437 of record CAMNJU010000028.1, on the reverse strand, counting down.
TACCATCCGGGAACCGGAACCGAGGACGCGGGAACAATTCGCGCATTTCCTCCATGGTGAGGAATCCGTCGCCGTCTTTGTCCGCTTTTTTCATTTCGTCCTTACGCTCTTGCGACATTTGTTCCGGCAGTTTGGAGAGATCAAGTTTGCCGTCTGTCATGGCGTCGCCAAAGGGACCGCGTTGCGGACCGCCAAAACCGGGTTGTCCGAAGCCGAAACCGGGCTGACCGAAGCCGGGTTGTCCGAAGCCGAAGCCAGGCTGACCGAAGCCGCCTTGGGGGCCGCGATTCGGGAACAGTTCGCGCATTTCCTCCATGGTGAGGAATCCGTCGCCGTCTTTATCCGCCTTTTTCATCTCGTCTTTGCGCTCTTGCGGCATTTGTTCCGGCAGTTTGGAGAGATCAAGTTTGCCGTCCGTCATAGCTCCGCCAAAGAAGGGGGCGCGTGGAGCTCCTGCCCCGGGGCCGCCATTGGGAGCGCCGGGGAATCCTCCGCGCGCGCCGGGGGCGCCGTTCTGACCGCCGCGATTGCCGCGACCCGGGAACGCGTCGCGCATTTCTTCGGGGGTGAGGAACCCGTCGCCGTCTTTGTCGGCGTTTTTCAACGCTTCTTTACGCTGAGCCGGCGTCTGTTCCGGCAACTTAGAGAGATCGATTTTTCCGTCCTCAGTACGAGCCGCGGCAAGGAAGTTGCCGCCGGGGCGACGCGCGTTACGACCGTTTTCGTCTTGGCTGAAAGCCACGGTCGCTGCGGACATAACGAGAGCGAAGGCAATAGCGAATGTCTTTTTCATTTTTGTGTTTCCTTGTTCATACGGACTCGCGTACGCTTTCAACGTTGCGAATATATCGCGACGCCTGTTTACGCGACGTCGTTCTAACTGTTTTTGAACCTGTGAAAAACGGGGCGTCAATCACTCGTTCTTTTTAATTCCTCTGGTCTGTTAAACTGTGCTTTTTCAAAAATGTTTCGGATTTTTAACAAAAAAGATTCCAAGAGCGCTTTACCCCGTGAAACGCGCGGCAGACAATTAGTCGTCCAATTTGTGTTTCCGGAAAAAATCGCCGATCAACGAGTGAAAAGAAGTTTGGGTTACATGACGTCGGCCATGTTGCGCGACTTTGCGAAACGCCTTTCAGTCTGCGAAGGGGCGAGCAGGGCCGCTATGAAATCGCCAGACGGAACCGCCGCTAAAAGATTACCTTGACATATGAGGCGTTTTTCTCATTGCGGCGCTTGCAGAGAAGACGTCAGATGGGTATAATCGGCGCATGTTGTGTTTGAACGTTACGTGTAATCAAGCGTTAGACGAACGTTCGTTTGGGAGATTTTCAATCTTTACGGCGTTTTTGTCGAAAAGGAGGCGCGATATGAGTGGTGTTGGCGCAGGAGTTATCGCTCTGGTCATTGTTCTCGGTTTGCTGTTTGTCTGTATCTGCATTTTTGCGTGGGGCGTCGGCGTTTACAACGGGCTTGTCAAGCTTCGGAACCGTTACAAAAATGCTTTTTCGCAAATTGACGTTCAGCTGAAACGCCGTTACGACCTCATTCCGAATCTTGTGGAAACGGTTAAAGGGTATTTGAAACATGAATCGCAGACCCTTGAAGCCGTCGTGCGTGCGCGTGGCGCCGCTGTTGGCGCCAGTCAACAGGCGGCCGCCCAACCTGGCGACGTTGCTTCTATGGAAAAACTTAATGCCGCCGAGGGCGCTTTGACGGGCGCTTTGGGGCGTTTGCTCGTCGTTTGCGAAGCTTATCCCGACTTGAAGGCGAATCAGAACATGCTTGCGCTTCAGGAAGAACTGACTTCGACGGAAAACAAAATTGGATTTGCGCGCCAAGGCTATAACGACGCCGCGACCCAGTACAATACGAAGCGTGAAGTGTTCCCCTCCAATATTGTCGCCGGTATTTTCAACTTTGGCGAAGCCGCGCTCTTTGAAATTGCCGATCAAGGCGAGCGCGAGGCGCCGAAGGTGTCTTTCTAAGTTGTTTAATATGCCGCATATAGAAACAACGCCTTTCTATATGCGGCGAATTGTGGCGTTTTCTTCGGAAGTAATAGGTTTTCGCGGCGATGGACTTTTTTCAAAGGCAAGATAAAGCGCGTTCGCAAACGGTTTTGTTAGTCCTTCTGTTCATAGTAGGGCTGTTTCTCACCGCTTTTCTTATCCATTGCGTCGTGATTGGCGTGGTTTCTATAACCGCCGACTCTCATAAAGATGATTTTGTTTATCACCTTTTGAATCAACCGGGGCTTCTCCTTATTGACCTGCTATTGGTCAGTTTGTTTGTCACCCTTGTAGCTTTAGGCAAAATCGTCCAACTGAACAAAGCGGGACCGGATGGGATTGCGCTTTCGTTGGGGGGAAAAACGGTGCCTCGCGGTTCCTCTGATCCTCGCGAGCAGCGCCTGTATAACGTCGTCGAGGAGATTGCTTTAGCTGCGGGCACGCCTGTTCCACGCGTCTACATTATGGACAACGAACCGAGTATTAACGCGTGCGCTATCGGAACGAGCCCTGAAAACGCCGCCGTTTGCGTAACTCGCGGAACGATGGATTATTTGACGCGCGACGAATTGCAGGGGGTAATTGCCCACGAGTTCAGTCATATCGTCAATAACGACGTACGCATCAATACGAAACTCATTGGGTATCTGTTCGGATTGGAACTGATCGCTATGATGGCCGCCGTTGTTTTGCGCACGACGTATCATCTTTCGTTTTACACCGATTCACGTTCCAGCAGCAAGGACAAAGGTTCTTCCGGAACCGCTATTATCCTTATTGTTTTTCTCGTCGCGCTAGCGCTGTTGATTATAGGGTACGTCGGAGTTTTTTTCGGCAATTTGATACGCGCCGCGATCTCGCGCCAGCGCGAATACCTTGCAGACGCTTCTGCAGTGCAGTTTACTCGGAATCCGGACGGAATTGCCGGCGCCCTGAAAAAAATCGGTTGTCCGAATCTTGGTTCGCAGATCTCCAACCAGAATTCGGTGCAGGCTTCTCACTTGTTCTTTGGAAGCGTTTTTAAGGCTGGGTTTCTGCAGTCTCTTTTCCAAACGCATCCGCCTCTTGTAGATAGAATCAAGGCAATTGATCCTACCTTCGACGGGAATTTCCCTAAATACGTTTCGAAGAACAACTGGGCGGATTTCAGTCAGTCGACCGAAACGAACGCTAGCTCGAATCCACTCGACCGTTTAACCGGCCGTGCCTCCAAAGCCGCCGCCGGTTCACTTATGGCAGGCTTGGCTTCCGAAGAAGTGGCTGTTCCTAACGCTCAGTATTTCAGCAAGGTTGAGGTTCCGCCCGTTCAGGAGAGACCTCGTTCGGAGCATTTGGGATTCTCGCGGGAGCAAATTTACGGTTCGTCATTTGAGAATGTCATTAAGAGCCCGCAAACTGCCTCGTCCCAGCTTGGCGGCGCGCCAAGGAAATTGAAAGTTGCTGAAACTGTTTTAGAGAAGATACCCGACGAATTAGACACGTTTCTGTGCGACGTTGAAGCTGCGAAAGCGTCTTTTTACGTTATCCTTATGGGGAACTCCGGGGACGAGATCAAAGCTCAGCGCGATATTATCCTCCGAACGGAGAAATACCTTTATCCGAAACTTGGGACTGCGTGGTCTATGTTGAGCCGACTTGGCAACGCGACTCGATTAGTTGTCGCGCGTAAGGCTACTCCGCTCCTTAAGACGATGAAACCGGCCGAGTATCTCGTTTTTCGTCAAACGGTAATCGATCTTTGCAACGCCGACGGCCAACTCGATATTTTTGAGTATGCTCTGCAGGCGTCTACTATTCGGGAGCTTGATCTGTATTTCCGCCTTGCGACCGAACCGAAGATCGCTTATAAGACGTTTGATTCAGTCGCAGGACAATTTGGAATCGTTTTATCCTATCTGGCTCACGAAGGCGCGTTAGAGTCGGGCGACGAAGTTAAAGCTTTCAACGCGGGCGCTTCGGTTGTTACGGGGAACGTGCGGCTCATTCCCGCTTCCGAGTGTTCGTTAGCTACGTTCAGCCGCGCGTTAAACGACTTGATGAGGGCCGCTCCGACGGTGAAACGCGAACTTCTTCGCGCTTTCTATCAGTGCGTTGCCGACGACGGCGTTATTACGGAAAGCGAAGCGGCGACAATTAGCGCGATCACGGCGGCCTTGGGCGCGCCGGCGCCTCTTTGGCGTGATTGGACGGAATAGTTCGGCGCGTAAAGCTGTTTTCAGAATGTTAGAGCTCGAGCGGATTAAATGCGGTCCGTTCGAGCTTTGTTTTATTCAGTCCTCCTTGGTTTAACAGAACGGCTGTCATGAGGTATTATTGAAATGTTTCAGTCTCATTTAACTCAGGCCTTCTCATCTCAATTTAGTCCAGAATTAGAAAATTTAGGCTTTTTATTCCGTCGACTTTTTTTCTTACCCTATTTTTGATATAATTCAGCCGTGAAGGGTTGTTTGAACGGCGCTTGCAGTCAGCCGACGCCTTTCTTTTTGTTTCAGTCCGTTGTTGGAGAGTATATAAATGGATCGTAGAACCTTTTTGTCGTTAGGACTTGTGGCGCCGATCGCGTTAAAGTCGGGAACTGTTCAAGCAAAAGTCGGTTTTGATTATTCGGCGAAAGACCCGGCGATTATCGCCTCCTACGCGGAAGATCCCGAAAACCCCCAAGCGATTCTTTGGCAACTGCCCGACATTGAAACTCCGCAGAAAATGGCGTACGTTCTGAAAACGTCGACGGGGCATACCGTCGTTTTCGACGGAGGTTACGGAAAGGACGTTCCGTACCTAGTAGATCTCGTTAAAAAGGAATGCGGCGGTAAAATCGACGCTTGGTTCCTGACTCATGCGCATATCGACCACTGCGGTTGTATCGCCGAGTATGCCCAGAAACGCCAGGGTGAATTGGAGATAAAGAATCTGTATTACAATTTCCCGTCTCAGGAATGGTTGGATAAAACTGAGCCCGGCAGTAAAGACGAGACGAAGGTTATTTTTGAAGGACTCGCGAAGTACGAAGGCGCTAAACGCGCGCCCGAAGTCAACGAAGTTTTCGAGTTTGGTCCTCTGAAAATCAAGTGCTTGAACGACTTTGACACGAATCTCACAATGAATTCGATTAATAATTCGTCGATTACTTTCCGCCTCGACGTAGCCGGCAAATCGATTCTGATTTTGGGCGACCTTGGTCGGGAAGGGGGTGATCGCGTCGTCGAATTGCAAGGCGCCGACGTCCTCAACTGTGATTTTTGCCAAATGGCGCACCACGGTCAGAATGGCGTTAAGCGGGAATTCTACGACTTGGTCAAACCGAAGGTCGGTTTATGGCCTACGCCGAAGTGGCTGTGGCATGTTGATTCGGGCAAAGGATACGGTTCCGGTCCCTGGGCGACTTTGGAAACGCGCGCCTGGATGGACCAATTGCTCGTTGAAACTCATTACATTATGAAAGACGGACTGATTAAAATTCTCCTGTAAGTCTGTTCTTTTGCCTTTTTAATTGTCGCTCCCGATCGCGGCTTAGACGAGATCGGGAGCACGGTATATTTAGGAGTCCGTCATGGATCGCCGCGCTTTTTTGTCTCTCAGTTTGTGCGCGCCGTTTGCGCTAAAATCCGGTCTGGTTTGCCGTGGCGCCGAGTATTCGCCCGTTACTAACGTGATCGAGGCGTCTTTTTCGAAGAGTCCGTCTTCTCCTGAAGGGACGTTGTGGCAGATTCCGCGCCAACAGCCCGCGCAGATGATGGGGTATGTCTATCGCGCCGACAACGGTCAAACGGTTGTGTTCGACGGAGGTTGGGACAAGGAAGCTCCTTATCTAATAGATCTGATTAAACGCGAATGCGGGGGCAAAGTAGACGCTTGGTTTTTAACTCACGCGCACTACGACCATTGCGGGGCAATTGGCGAGATTATTGTCCGGAAACCGGACGAAATCAAAATAGACAAACTGTACTACAACTTTCCTGCACTCGACTGGATTCTAGAGCATGAAAAGTCTATGTATGCGGCGCGGATTTTTGAAGAACTCAAGCATTTTCAAGGGGAGGCGCGCGCTCCGGAAGTCAACGAGACGTTTCAGTTCGGATCGACGGCGATTAAGTGTCTTAACGATTACGATCTCTCGTTAACGATGAACGCGATCAATAATTCTTCAATCACGTTTCGGCTTGACGTCGACGAGAAGTCGATCCTCATTCTCGGCGATCTCGGGAAAGAGGCAGGCGATCGATTGGCTGCGCTGCAAAGCAAAGAAACGCTCGACTGCGATTTTGTTCAAATGGCTCATCATGGTCAACAGGGCGTTCGTCGGGAATTCTACGATATCGTCGATCCGTCGGTTTGTCTTTGGCCTACTCCCGACTGGCTTTGGGAGAACAATCAAGGAGGGAAGGGGCCTAACACAGGTCCGTGGAAAACTCTGGAAACGCGCGCGTGGGTCAAGGAAATGGGAATCGAGAAGAATTTCGTCTCGAAAGACGGACTTGTAAAACTGACCTTCTAACTTTTTTCGGCGCTTATTGAACGCCGGCGGGTTCTAATTAGGTAGAAGCATAGTTTTTCCCCGATTAGAGGATTTGATTGAAGGATAAGCCATGGACGAACGAACTACCGACGTCGACCCGATGCGAGAATCTCTTTGCGGTCGAACTTTGGGCGATTATCGCATTGAGCGTCGCGTCGGCGGAGGCGCGACTTCCGACGTGTTTTTGGCCAAACAGATATCGTTGAGCCGACCCGTCGCGTTGAAAATTCTCAAAGACGAACTTGCAAACGATGAGAAATACGTCAAGCGTTTTCTTCAGGAAGCGCGAGCCGCCGCGCGTCTGGAACATCCGAATATTGTTCGTATTTATGAAGTTGGCGAGTTAGTCGATCAGGAGAAGACAAAAGTCGGGCGCAAACGTGTTACGAAAACGTACCGTTTTATTGCGCAGGAGTATGTCGGAGGTCTGAGTCTGGCGCAGTTTTTGCGCCGCAGCGGGCGCACGACCGTAATGCAGACGTTTGCCGCGCTCGAACAGATTGCTTCCGCGTTAAAACGCGCCGCCGATCTTAATTTGATTCACCGAGACGTTAAGCCGGAAAACGTTCTTATTGATTCAAACGGCGTTTTAAAGGTTGTCGACTTTGGACTGGCTCATTTTGCCGGTTCGACGGAGACCACTCTCGCGACAACGACGCTTACGCGTACTGGCGTCGCGTTGGGGACCCCCCTCTACATGAGTCCTGAACAGGCGCGCGGTCAGAAACTGGATCCTCGCAGCGATATTTATTCCCTTGGCGTTACCGCGTATCTGATGTTAACGGGAGCGCCCCCCTTTCACGGAGAAACGCCGCTTGCCGTCGTCTTAAAGCATCTCAACGAACGTCCGCGTCCAATTTCCGAGCTTCGTCCCGACGCGCCGAAAGCGTTGGTTGATCTCATTCACTCGATGCTCGAAAAGAATCCGAACGATCGCCCTAAATCGATGGACGATCTGCTCGACAGACTTGCGGAGGCGCGCCGCGAGTACGCCGCTTCTCAGCGGACTGAAGAAGCTCCGATCTTTGGAGAGCGGCCGATAGACGGCTCCGCCGATTCGGCCGATTTTGGCGATTCTGCTAACGCAGGGTTCTTTCAAACGGACGCCGAGCGCGACGTCTTCCAAAGCGTTTTGCACGCGACAAACTTATCGTCCGAATGGCAGACCAGCGTTGTGCGATTGGACGAGAAACGCCGCAAGAGCGTAAAATTTTGGAACCGGCGCGTTATTCTTATCGGCGGGACGTTGGCGTTAGCCGCCTTCTTGGTAGGCGGCGGAGCTCTTTTACTTAGGAATTGCGTCGTCGCCGCTCAGGACGTCGAACCCGCGCTAACGATTCTCAAACAGAATTCCGTTGAAGAACAGTACGTCTTTGCGCTTCAAGTTGGAACGGTTGACGCGTGGAGGAGCGTCGGCGAATATTTTCCCGAAGATAAATACTGGACTTCCCGCGCAAAACGTCAATTGGCGCTGGCGTACGTCGAAGAGAAAAACGTCGACGAAGCTGAGCGCATTTTTGCGGATATTACGTCAAGCTCTGGGCAAAGTCTCCGAAACGACACGTTGGGAACGGTCGGTTCCGCCTGGGTTGCCGCCAGTCGTGGCGATTATGCGGCTGCGGCAGCGACTCTTTCTGAGCTAAACGACTCGCGATCGTTAGACGGCTTATCGGAGGTCGTTCTCATGAGAACGCGCGCGCTGTTTCAAAACAGATACGGCGACGATTCCGCCGAGGTAAACGCGTTTAATCGGTTTACCGGCGTCGGATCGGAAAAGCAGCCGTTTGGAATTAGGAGCGACCGTGACGGGCGCGATCCTATGGGGAATCGCGGATGGTAGGAGAATGGAAACGGCGATACAAACACCGCCGGAATCAACGGTCTGATGAGAATAATTGAGTCTGAGTAG
>CAMNJU010000027.1 GCA_946541595.1 uncultured Planctomycetales bacterium | reverse complement strand
TCGACGGTCAAACAAAAACGCTCTATTCCGCGTTCCCCGGCAATACGATCGATAAGAAACACCGCGCTCGCAAGCGTGGCGAAGACGCGTACGTCTGGACCAATCTGCAGATGCCGCTCTACCGCCGTATCATCTGGAAAATCAGAGAAGAGAAACCCGAGCTCTTTGGCGGGAATACAGAACCGGGCGCGGAGGAAAAGGCAAAGCGGAATATCTCGTTTGCGTATATCGTCATTCCCAAATCGGGCGACGTTCAGGCGCTCGGAGCCCCGTGGGGAGAAGACGCGTTCCTCGATGCGGAAGAGACGGCGCGGAACGTCGTGCGCGCCATTCGACGAATGTGGAACCGGACCGTTAAGTTCCGCGATCCGATTCCCGAACTGGGAGACGCGGCGCTCGACGACGCAAAATTCCCTTTCGGCGACGATTACGAGCCGATTACTCTGAGCTATCTGGCGGATCAATAACGCGCGTATAATCGGAACTGCAGCGGAAAAATTTTTCGCGTTTAGGGCCCTCGCTCTTGTTGCAGGGGCAAATTTAGGTTAAAATCGCAAGAACCGTTCGAACCGACGGCCTTTGCGCAAAGTGGAATCGAACGACAGACCGATTTTTGGGCGTGCGGCGCCTGCGTCTTTCTTTCTTATGCGCGCGCCGACGTTTTCCTTATATGTTTTCGAAAGGGAATTACTAATGCCGCAAGTATTTTTTGGAGTCATATTCCACTGGCTCGGCGGACTCGCGTCCGGCTCGTTTTACGTGCCGTATAAAGCTGTAAAGAAATGGTCTTGGGAAGTTTACTGGCTCGCGGGCGGGTTCTTCTCTTGGATTATCGCGCCTTGGGTCATGGCGATTATCCTAACTTGCGGTCTCTTCGGCGCAATGACGGAAATTTTTAGCGGCAACGTGAGCGACAAAACGCTCGAATACGCCGCGACCCATCCGACGCACGTCGCCATGCGCTTCGTGGATCAGACGGCGGTCGCCGACGCGGCCAACGCCGAATGCTTTAAATTCCTCAAAAAGTCCAACGTAGAAGTCGTAAAAGACGGTCAGAAAGTTAAGGTCTCCGCGCCGACTTCGGAAGACGTCCTCGCGGCGTGGACGGTTCTCGCCGAACCCGATCCGAAAGATCCCAACAAGCTCTCGGAAAAAGATATTCAGCAGAATTGGGACAAAGCCTTTGGAAAAGATTTCGATCAGTCGCAGATGACGCCCGAACTCCGCGCGGAATTCAACACGACGGTCGGCAATATCGTTAAGACGACGGTTCCCACCCTTTACAAAGACTCCCCGAAGTCGATGGGCTGGGCGTTCATCTTTGGCTGCCTCTGGGGCGTCGGCGGACTCACCTTCGGCTTGACCATGCGTTATCTCGGCATGAGCCTCGGCATGGCGATCGCGCTGGGCTACTGCACCGTTCTGGGCACGATCATGCCCGACATTTTCAACGGGTCGTTCATGACGCACCTCACGCACGAACCCCCTTACGCGGTTATCATTCTCGGCTTGGGCGTGTGCCTCTTGGGCGTTATTCTCGCGGGCGTCGCCGGCATGTCGAAAGAGCGTGAAATGCCCGACGACGTCAAGAAAGAAGCGATCAAAGAATTCAGCTTTGGAAAAGGCATTCTCGTCGCGACGATTTCCGGCGTATTCAGCGCCTGTATGGCGTACGCGCAGCATGCGGGCCTTCCTCTCGACGAGCTTTCCGCGCTTCACGGCACGGGCAGTCTCTGGGTCGGTTTGCCCAAGCTCTGCATTATTCTCATCGGCGGTTTCCTGACGAACTTCGTCTGGTGCGCGATCCTCCTCACGAAGAACGGCACCGCGTATCAGTTCTTCAATAAAGAAGTCAACGATCCGGACGTCCCGGCCGTCGACGGCAAGCCCGTCAAGACCAAGGTCAACATGGCGTGGAACTATCTCTTCTCCGCGATCGCCGGAACGACTTGGTACTTCCAATTCTTCTTCTATACGATGGGCGAAACGCGCATGGGCGAATACAAATTCTCCAGCTGGACCTTGCACATGGCGTCCATTATCATCTTCAGCTCCTGCTGGGGTCTTGCGCTTCACGAATGGCGCGGCTCGAGCAAGTTCACGAAGTTCCTCCTTGGCGTCGCGATCTTCACGCTGCTCTACTCCACGATTATCGTCGGCTACGGCAACTTGATGAAGCAAACGAGCGCCGAGGCTGAACAGGCGGCGGTCGTCGCCGTCGAAGGTCAGGCCGACGTTGAGGACGCCGCCGCGATCGACGCGCAAGACGCCGGCGAACCCGCCGAGGTCGAAGCGACCGAACCCGCCGCCGAGCAGAACGCCGCGCCTGCGGCCGATTCCGCATGGCTCGCTCCCTACTTCGCCTACATGAGCGCGTAACGCGTTGGAAATCATGAGCGTCGAAACGGCGCTACGGTAAAAGAATCAAGCCCGATTTGTCAAAATTGGGCTTGATTCTCGTTTTTTTTATCGGTAAGTTTCTGATTGCGTCATACAAAGAGCATAGCGGCTCGTTCCCTTACAGACGCCGCGTATTGGCTCGCCTTTTGGCGTTTTTTACCGTACCGTTCGTCCTTGCCGTTCTGGCAGGAAGGAAAAGAAAATGAATCAGAAACTCACTTGTTCGAAGCGAAAGACTCGCGCGCTTCTGGCGTCGCTGGGCTGCGCGCTCGGAGCTATTGCCGCCGTTTTCGCGTTTGCTCCGCAAGCGGAAGCCGCGCACGTCTTTATCGCGGGCGGACGCGTCGTTTTATCCGCGCGTCATCTCCCGCCGCCGCCTCCCCCGCGACCCGTCGTCGTACGCGTCGCGCCGCCGCAATACGCGGTTCCGGCGCCGGTCGTCGTTGAAGAAGAGCCCGTCGTGGTGGAAGAAGAACCGGTCGTCGTCGAGCCCGCGCCGGTCGTCGTCGCGCCGGCCCCGGTTGTCGTCGCGCCTGCGCCGGTCGTGGTCAGTCGGCCCGTCGTCGTCGCGCCCGCGCCGCGGTACTATCCTTACTATCCGTATCCCAGGCCTGCGGTAAGCGTCCATATCGGAGGTCCTCCGTTCGGCCCCGGACCCGGCCCGCATGGCCCTTGGGGCCCCGGCCCTCGCGGTCCTTACGGTCCCCACGGTCCCCACGGCCCCCACGGCCCCCATCCGTTCTAACGCAACTCAGTCGGCGCTCGCGTTCTCAAACGCTTGCGTCGGCTTTTCATTAGGTTCAGATATATGCCCAAAACAAGCGCGTCGTACGTCTTCCTTTCGCTCTTTACAGCCGTTCTTCTGTCGCAGTGCGTCCTCTCAGAAAAAGCGTTCCGGAACGACGTCGTTCAACTGGCGCGCGTTTTTGCCGTCAACGGTCGGCCGCTCGTAATCAATCGGCCTTTTCGGCCCGGCCCGGCGCCGACTGCGTCCGCCCCGACGCGAGCCGCCGCGCCTACGCCCGTCGTTCCTCGCACGGCGCCCCCCAAAGAGCCGTCTGTCGTCGAACGGCTCTCTCCGCCGCGGATCGTCCCGCATTATCTGCCGCCGGAAGGGGACTATACCCCGCGCCATTATCCGGGCGTAACGGTCGTTCCCATTCCGCCGCAGTCGAGCTACGTCCCGAACCCGGCGACGAGCGTCGATCTCTCCCCTTTCCGCCAAAACAACTATCCCTCGACGATACCGGGGCCAAGGCGCATGACGCCTTCCGGTCTGCGCCCTTCGCACGATCCGTTCCGCCCCGATCCGTTCGATCCGGACGTGACCCGGCGGCAGGGTTACCGGAATTTCTAACGAACGCCCCTTTCAAACGGCCAAAAAAATTTTTCAGGCGCGGTCCTTCCGGGATCGCGCCTTTTTCATCGTAAAAACGCGGCTTTTCGCGTCTCGGTCAAAGTTTAAAATAGATAAACTTTAAGAAAAATCAAAAAAAATAAAAATTTTTTCAGTCGTTCGATTCTCTTTAGCGTAATAAGAGACGTCGGTCGGACGCGCGGTCGACGCTTCCCAAACCCCAAAGGCCGCGCGTCTGGATCGACACATAAAAAAACTCAATACGCCGCGCGACGCGGTAAACGTCGCCCAGTTTGAGAAAAAGGAGTCGCAACCATGAAAAAAATTCTCAACTTCGCAGCGCGCAATAAATTCGCGCTGATCGTTCCGGCGCTGCTCGTAATCGCGTTCGTCGGCGTTCCTTCCAAGCAAGCGAACGCTTCAGACTTCGGTCTCGCCATCAATTCCGGATCGTTCTCGTTCGGTCTTGGAATCGGCGATTCCTCCTACTACGTAGCGCCAAGTTCCACGGTCATTATCGACTCGGGTCCGCGGTATGCGCCCGCTCCGTACTTCCGACCGCTTCCTCCGCCTCCGCCGCCGCGGCATTACTACCGCCCAGTTCCGCCGCCGAGGCCGTACTACCGCCCGGTTCCGCCGCCGCCGCATTTCCGCCCCGGCCCGCCCCCGCGCCCTTACGGTCCGCCGAGAGGTCCGAGAGGCCCCTTCTGAGTTCATGACGCGGCGCGGTTCTTGAACCGCGCCCATTACCGAGTATAATCGTTATTAGAACCTCCAAGGGTTGGCGGCGGCGTATGCGGACCGCCGAACGTTTACCGTGATTTCGCTTTATCCGAAGCGGCGCTTGCTTGTTTCTTTTTCGGCTTCGACGCGCCGGGCCCTAAGTTAAATCACGAAGACGCCAAGCGTTCCCGGCGCCGCCGTTTGGATTTCTTTTAACGAGTTTTCGACCGATCGGTCGTCTTTTCTTTCAAGCCGCGTCCGGCGCGCGATTCAGTCTGGGGGGACGTGCGCGCGTCCAAAACGGCAAAACGTTAAACGGTCCGTCGACCAGGGAGGAGCCTATCGAGAATCGTCTGTGAAAATAACGGATTGGAAACAAAACGACTTGGACAAGATAACGGGCGTTAACGCGCCTCTGTCCGAAACGACGCGCTACTCTCCGGCGCGTCGTTTTTTATTTCACGAACGTCGAAAGCTCACGCGCCGGACGCCTCTAACCTCTTTGCTTATAGAATATGCGCGCAAAAAACGCTTTTTCAAAAAACTTTAATTATTTTTCAAATTTCTGTCGCAACCGTCTCGTTTTCGCATAATAAGAATTGCAAGGCAAACGAAAACGGTTGAACGCTCTTGTTAACCGACTGAATTTCAAGCCTTTACAGAACTAAAAAAGAACGTCGCTTACGCCGATTTCGGCGGCTCGATAGGATCGAGTTAGACAAACCGCAAAGGAGATATCAAAATGAAAAAGACTTCCAATCGCAATATGACGACCGCCGCCGCGGCGACCGCGCTGTTCCTCGTCGCTTTCGTGATCTTCGCGCCTGAACGCCAGGCGAACGCGGGAGATTTTGGGTTCTCCCTCAACATCGGAAGATCGTACCTCGGATTCGGATACAGCGACAGCTCTCCGACTTACGTCGCTGCGCCCACGCCTGCGCCCAGCCCGAGCGGCATGATTGTCCGCGGTCAGCCCGCGGCCCCGCCCGCGCCCGCGCCGTTCGTCTCACACGCCCCGCGCGGTCCGCAAGGCCCCGCGTATCGGCCGCATCCCGCCCCGCCGATTATGCGCGGTCAGCCCGGCCCCGCGCCGCGACCCGGCGCCCACTTCGGGCCCGCCCCGTACCGCGGAGGATACGGATATGGCGGATACGGTCATGGCGGCCCCGGCGGACCCCGCTGGTAGTATTCGCGCAACCCAACGCGTCTTGGCGCTTTTGCCGCGTCAAGGCGCGTTTTTTATTTCGAGGTTCCCTTCTCTAAACCGCCCCATTTCGCGCGTTTCGGCAAACGGCTTTCAGGCGCGGTTCTTAAAGCAAGATAAAATTTGGCGCCGAACGGCGCTCCGCGCGGCAAAACCGTTAATGAATAACCGCCGCGTAAGAAAAAGTTGACTTTTTCGCGCAAAAGCGCCGTTCTTCTCTTGTATTTTAAATCAAAATCACGCACAATTAGCGCTGAACGGCAACGTTCGTGGTTTTACTCACAGCCGAGAACCGCGCCGCGCGTACGGAACTGTCTTTCACGCGCCGCGATCTCGCTCACACGCGTCTCAAAAGGAATTATATTTATGAAAACTTCACGCCGCGATTTCATTAAGGCGTCCGCAGTAGCGGGCGCGGGTTTTTTGGTCGCTTCCGGCAACTTCCGTAAGCAGGCGCGCGCGTCCGCTCTCGAATCGGTAGCGGTCGCCGGCGTCGGCGTCGGCGGCAAGGGCGGCGGCGACATTACCCATGCGGGCTACTACGGCAAGGTCGTCGCGCTTTGCGACGTCGATACGAACACGCTCGAGGGAAAGCATAAGGAATTCAAAGACGCCAAAACGTTCGTCGACTACCGCGATATGTACGCGGAAATGATGGACAAAATCGACGCGGTCACCGTCGGCACGCCCGACCACATGCACGCGATCATTACCGCCGCGGCGATCAAGGCAGGCAAACACGTCTATACGCAAAAGCCGCTCACGCGCACGATTTACGAAGCGCGCTGGCTTGGCGAGCTGGCGAAGAAGCACGGCGTCTGCACGCAGATGGGCAACCAGGGCAGCGTCGACGACGGGCTCCGCAAGACCGCGGCTCAATATCGCGCCGGCGTCGTCGGAGAAGTCAAAGAAGTTCACGTCTGGACGAACCGTCCGATTTGGCCGCAAGGCAAGAACCGCACCATGACGCTCGACCGCTTCGTCAAGAAGACCCGCGAGGAAGTCGAAGACGAGGAAGAAGCCAACGAACTCATCGAAGAAAAGAAGCGCGAAATCGCCAACGCGCTCAAGACCGTCAATTGGGACGCGTGGATCGGAGTCGCGCCCAAACGCGAATTCTGGCCCGGCGATTATCACTCCTTTAAATGGCGCGGATGGTGGGACTTCGGCACCGGCGCGCTCGGCGACATGGCGTGCCACAACGTCAATATGATCTTCAAGGCGGTCGATCTCCGCAATCCGACGAGCGTCTGCGCGAAGAGCTCAGGGCACGATTTCGACTCCTTCCCGGCGAGCTCCACGACCGAATTTGAATTCCCCGCCAACGACTGGCGCGGACCGATCAAGTTCGTATGGTACGACGCCGCGCAGACTCCGCCCGCGGAACTGACCTCCAAGTACGGCTTCGACAAGGTCGACGGCGGCGGAGGATGCTTCGTTATTGGCGACAAGGGCGCCGGGCTTGGAAACGATTTCCGCGCTGAAGGCGGCAAAAAGATCGACCCGATTCCGGAAGATCAGACCGAATTCGTTATCGCTCCGATCGACGATCAGGGCCGCGGCGACGACGCGCGTCATAAGTTCGAATGGTTCAACGCGATCTGGGATAACAAACCGGACCTCTGCTGGTCCAACTTCCCGAACCACGCCGGGCCGCTCACCGAAACGATCCTGCTCGGCAACCTGTCGATCTGGACGGCTGCGGAAGGGCAAGGCGAAAAGGTCGAATGGGACGCCAAGAATCTCAAGGTCACCAACCTTGCCGAGCTCAAGACGCCTCACGTCGCCGACTTGGTCAAGCCGGTCTATCAGAACGGTTACGAACCGATCGACGAATTGTTTTAATTCGTCTGTCCGCCCGCGTTTGCTCGAGGGCTTGACCGACGTGCAGCGCGAGCAATTTGAAAAAATTCGCCGCGAATCGCTCGAAAGAACGCTCAAAAGAATGAGAACGCCGCAGATTCCGCCGCGGCTGAATCGGCGGTTTCCGCGATTCTGACGGGAGATTCGCGCGAACGGCGCGTTTAGGAACCAACGGTTCGCGCTAGTCGGCGCGTTCCGTTGGCTTTTTTCGCTGAAGTACCGGAAAACTTATGAAAAAATTTATAGTTCGTTATGGCGCGATGCGCTATCTTGGAATCGTCGAGGTCTCTGAAAAGGCGGCGGTTGGCTTTATGCACGGAACGCCCGTCGTCATTAAGACGCCGCGCGGTCAGGAGGCTGCGACGGTTCTAACCGAAACGGACGGGGAAAAGATCGCCAAAATACCCAATCTTGTCGGCGACCCGCTTACCTTTATTCGAAGAACGACCCGGGAAGACGAAGAACGGATCGCCGCGATTAAAGCGGAAGAAAAGAATAATTTCAATCGCTGTCTCAAGATCGTCGAACGCATGCGCGTCGAACTGACGCTTGTGCGCGTGGAGCAGATATTCGGCCGCGAACGCGTCGTCGTCTATTACGTCGCCGACGGCCGCGTCGATTTCCGCGAACTTGTACGCGCGCTCGCCGCAGAATTTCAGACGCGAATCGAAATGAAGCAGATCGGCGTGCGCGACGAAACCAAACTCCTCGCCGACGTCGGCGACTGCGGGCGCGAAGTATGCTGCAATACGTTTCTTGCGACGATGCCGCCCGTCTCCATGAAGATGGCGAAGCTCCAAAAGGCGACGCTCGATCCCACGAAAGTTTCAGGACGCTGCGGACGGCTGAAGTGCTGTCTGCGTTACGAATTCGACGCCTATTACGAACTTCAGGAATCGTCGCCGGCAATCGGTCAGACCGTCTGGACGCCGCTGGGCCGCGGCCGCGTCTTCGCGCAAGAGCTTTTCGCGAAACGCGTCGTCGTCGATCTGGAAGACGGCGGACGGCAGTCTTTCGACGTCGAGGAAATCGACGCGGGAGATCCCCGACGCCGCAAACGAGCGGACAGAGGCCCTAACCGACGCGATTTCAACGAATACAATTCTTATTTCGACGACGACCGGCGGCCGTAGCCGCCGCGTTTACCGGCGCTGCGAACGCGCGACGAGATATTCCAGCAACGCCTTGTCGAACGGTACGGACACGTCTAGTTCGACGAAATCGAACTTTGCGTTCGCCGCCTCGCGGCGGAACCGTTCCCGAAACTCTTCGAGCGCGCTCTCGTAATCGGCGCGCATCGCGTCGGCGTCGACGCTTACCGTCTCGCCCGTCTCCGGATCTTCTAATTCGACGCTTCCTTTAAACGGAAACGTCGTCTCGGCTTCGTCTAAAATGTGAAACAGAATAACGTCGTGGCCCGCGTGCCGCAGACGGTAGATTGATCTAAGCGTCTCGTCAGGATCCCCAAGCAAATCGGAAAAGACCATAACGAGCGACGCGCGCTTGAGCATGCCCGAAAGCTGCGTGAGCGCCGCCGCGACGTTCGTTTCGCCCGACGGCTTAAGATTTGTGAGCGACGAGAGAATCTCGCCAAAGTGAGACCGCTTCGACTTCGCCGGAAGAGAGCTGCGAATCTTTTCGTCAAACGTAATAAGCCCGACGGGATCCTGGCGGTATATCATAAGATAGGAAAGCGCCGCCGAAAGGGAGATCGCGTAGTCAAACTTGGTAATCTCGCCCCCGAACGAAACGCCCATCGACGCGCTCGAATCGACGACGAGCCAGCCCGTCATATTCGTTTCCGCTTCGTATTTCCGAACGTAGTATTTATCGGTGCGCGCGTAGAGAACCCAGTCGATATCCTTCGGATCGTCCCCCTGTTCGTATTTGCGATGCTCGCTGAACTCGACGGAAAATCCTTGCAGCGGACTCGCGTGCAGGCCGTGCATGAATCCTTTAACAATAAACTGCGCCTTGAGATCAAGCCGACGTATCGACTGAACGACGCGGGGATTCAAATACGCTTCGCTATTCTGCATAGCCTTACGCTCTCTCGATTAGCGCGCCGGCGCGGCGCCGAACCGCGCGGCCAAAAGGCGCGATTCGGACGTTTCGGCGCGACGTTGAACTACGCCGCCTGCGTCATCATAAAGACCGGAAGCAGCAGCGCGATAATGATATAGAAAACGGCGCCCGCGAGCAGGAGCAGCATCATCGGCTCGAGCAGCCGCGTCAGAACGTCGACTTTTTTCGCGAGCTGCCGCTCCAGCGAATCGGCAAGATTGACAAGCACCTTTTCCAGCGTGTTCGATTCCTCGGCGATGGAGATCATCGTCATAGCGTTCGGGGGAATCAACTTGCTTTCGGCGAGCGGGCGGGAGAGCGGCTCTCCTGCGGCGACCGCGTCGACGGCGTTTTCGACCGCGTCCTGCAGGAGCGCGTTTCCGGTCGAACGGGAACTGATTTCGAGCGCGCGCAGAATCGGAACGCCGTTTTGCAAAAGGGTTCCTAAGACGCGGCACAGCTTCGAGACGCACGACGCTTGGGCGACCGGTCCGAGCACAGGCAACTTGAGCCGCCACTTATCCCGGAACCGTTTTCCGGATTTCGTGCGGAACTGAATACGCGCCCAGACGAACAGGGCAAAGATAACGCCGAGCGCGTAAAGCCCGTACTTGCCGCAGAACGAACGAAACGCCAAGAGCCAGACGGTGCAGATCGGAAGCGGCTTGCCCGCCGACGTAAGCGACTCGAACATCGGCTCAAATTTCGGCACGAACGCGATAAGAAGTACCGAAACGACGAGTATGCCAACGACGCAAAGGACCGTTGGATAGATCATCGCGCTCTTGATTTTAGATCGGAGCTCTTCCTGATCTTCAAGGAATTTTGAAGTTCGTTTGAGGGCCGATTCGAGGAACGCGCCTTCCGTACCCGCCTTAATGACGCTTAGCGTTAGATCGTCAAAGACTTTAGAATGCGCGGCGAACGCGACGTCGACGCTCGTGCCGTCGGCGACCTGATCGCTGATATCCGAAACGACTTCGCGCAGCGCGGGATTGGGCGTCTGTTTGCCGAGCGCCTGAAACGCCGTCAGAACGGGCACGCCGTTCTCTAACAGTTCGGCAAGCTGCGTTAGAAACGCGGAAACGGCGGAAATCGGAGGCTTGCTCTTGAACAGCTTACTCAGATCGACGTCGTTTTTATGCGCGTCTTCGACCGAAATCGGAAAGAGCTTCTGCGCGTTGAGACGGTCGAGAACCTCTTTGACCGTATTGGCGGTCATCTTACCGGAAACGTCTTTTCCGGCGCGCGTCTTCGCTTTGTATATGTAATCTGGCATAATCTCTTATCTTCGCGGCGCGGCGTTAGCGAACGGCAGACGGAAAAACTCTTATTTCGCGCCGCCGACCAATTTCGTATAGAGCGCGTCGTATTCGCGCGCGCTCTTATTCCACGACAGATCGAGCTTCATTGCCGTGCGCATAAGCTGGCGCCATTCGAGATTGCGGCACCGATAGACGTAAAGGGCCCAATCGAGCGCTTTTTTCATATCGTCAACGTTTTCCCAGTAGAAAATGAATCCGTTCCCCGTCCCGTTGGCGATATTCTCGTCCGACGCGTTCACAACCGTGTCGTGCAGTCCGCCGACGTCGTGCACAAGCGGAAGCGTCCCGTAAATCAGACTGTACATCTGATTCAAGCCGCAGGGCTCGTATCGGCTCGGCATGAGGAACATGTCGGCGCCCGCCTCTATCTGGTGCGAAAGCTCGACGGAGAATCGGTTTTGAACCGCTATATTGTACGGATAGCGGCGCGCAAGATCGCTGAACCAGTCGGCGAGTTTTTTATCGCCCGAGCCGAGAATAGCGAGCTGCACGCCCGAACGCTCGACGAGGTCGCCCGCCACGCTCGCGACGAGGTCGAGCCCTTTTTGCGCGTCGAATCGGCTCACAACGCCCAAAAGCGGAACAAACGGATCGACGGGCAGCCCCATCGCCTGCTGCAGCGCCGCCTTACACTTCGGCTTGCCGTCGACAAACGTATTGACGTCGTAATTGGCCGCGATCATTTTATCGGTCGCGGGGTTCCATTCGTCGACGTCGACCCCGTTGAGAATGCCGACAAGGTCGTCGGCGCGCATCTTCAGCACGCCCTGAAGCTTTTCTCCAAACGCTTCCGTTTGAATTTCCTGCGCGTAACGAGGACTGACCGTCGTGATCGCGTCGGCAAACAGAACGCCCGACTTCATGAGGTTCAGCTGCCCGTAAAACTCCATTTTATCGTAGGTAAACAGGCTCCAATCGAGCCCCGTTACCTCCATGGCGCCGCGCCAGAAACGACCCTGATGGCGGAGATTATGAATTGTAAAGACCGATTTAATCTTATCGAACTTCTTGGCCGTCTGACCCATATTGTCGATATCGGGCCGAGCCGTTCCGGAGAAGAGCGAGCCGGTCTCAAAGCGGGAATGCGATTTATAGACCGAATCGAGAAAGACGGGCGCAAGCGCGGTCTGCCAGTCGTTGGCGTGAAGTACGTCGACGTCAAGGTCGAGCCTCAAAATGAGTTCGAGCACGCAGCGGCAGAAGAAAGAATAGCGCTCGCAGTTGTCCGCGTGATCGACGCCCTGACTGTTATAAAGCCCGTCCCGGTTGAAGTAATCGTCGTGTTCGATGAAGTAAACGTCGACCTGATCGAGCTTCGCTTTTCGAACGCCCGCGCGCTTAACCTGTCGGCCGACGGGCGCGTCGAGCGTTACGCCGTACATCGACTCAAGCGGCTCGCCCGTCCGTTCGAAATATTCGCGAACGCACTTATAGAACGGAACGACAAGAGACGCCTTATGGCCAAGTTGCGCCAGCGCTTTGGGCAGCGCGGAACAAACGTCGGCGAGACCGCCGGTCTTAGCGTACGGGGACGCTTCGCTCGCAGCAAATAAAATATGCATCGTCACTCCTTCTACTCTTAACGCGCCGGCCAAACTGAAAAATCAAGCCTGACACACTAATTAGATTCTATCAATTTACCACATTTTGACAAAGAGGAAAGTTGCGGAACAAGACGCAACGCCAAAAAAAGGGAGCCCTTTTCAAATAAATTCGCAAGAGTTTGCGTCAAAGGGCAAAATCGTGGCGACAAACTGCGGCGACCCCTTGACGCAAGCGCGCCCCTTGGAGAAAATTAACAATGTGTTCTCGCGCCCGGCCGCCGGGACCGTCGGAAGCGACGGCCGGGCGTTAGAACATGAGAGAGGCGCCGCCGCAGGTTCGCCGCGCGTTTCGTCGGCGGTACGAGTCGGCCGACGCAAACCGGCGCGCGCTGAAAAACTTCGACTCTAAATTCTGTTATGATTAAGGAAAAAGAAAATCTAAATTGGGTCACGCGGCCCTACGATCCCGATCTCGTCGCGCGGCTGGCAAACCAAACGCACATTGCGCCGATCGTCGCGCAAACGCTCGTCGGCCGGAAAATCGCCGAGCCCGATAAGATCGTCAGTTTTCTCGCGCCGACAAGCCTGTCGCGAGGGCTCTACCCGCCCGACCGGCTCCCCGGATGCAAACGCGCCGCGGAGTTTCTGGCAGACGCGATTCGCGCCGACAAAAAGATCGTCGTCTACGGCGACTACGACGTCGACGGCATGACCGCGACCGCGATTCTGCTGCAGGCGATTCAAACGTCCGGAGGGCGCTGCGGATACTACGTGCCCAACCGACTGGAGGAGGGGTACGGCCTCAACGTGGCCGCGCTCAAACGCCTGAGGGAAGACGAAGGCGCCGACGTCGTCGTTACGGTCGACTGCGGAATTACCAGCGTCAAGGAGGTCCAAGCCGCAAAGGAAATGGGGCTCGACGTCGTCGTTACCGACCACCACACCCCGCTCGTCGACGAAGCGACGAAAAAGCAAATACTCCCCGACGCGGTCGCGATCGTCCATCCAAGGTACGAAATCGAGGGGTTCCCGCCCTACCCCTGTCCGGAAATCTGCGGCGCGTTTGTCGCGTTCAAACTCGCGTGGGGGCTCGGACTCGCCATGCATCCGGAAGCGAAAGGCAAAACGGCGCCGGAAATGCGCGATTTCCTCGTTCGTGCGATCGGGCTTGCCGCGCTCGGCGCCATCGCCGACGTTATGCCGCTCTTGGACGAAAACCGCACGATCGTGCGGTACGCGCTCGAAAACAGCTTCGTGGACAATATGCCTTTAGGGCTGAAATACCTGTTTGAAGTCGCCGTCTCCAATCCCCGGAAAAAGATCACGAGCGAAGACGTCGGATTCACAATCGCGCCGCGCCTCAACGCGGCGGGCCGGGAAGTCCTCAACGCCGATTCCCTCCGCGACGAAGAAGACAAGCTCAACTGGCGCGTCGCCCTGTCCCTTCTCAATAATCCGTCGCCCCTTGCGAGCGCGGGCCAAATGGGGCTCGCGAGCCTCGGCGTCGAACTGCTCATCACCGACAATCCGTCGCGCGCGCGCGAACTGGCGCCCTTTATCAACAACCTCAACGCGACGCGGCAGAAGATCGAACGAAATATCCTAACGGCCGCCAAACGCATGATTGAGGAGAAGTACGCCGACGCGCCCGCGTTCGTGCTCGCAAGCCGAGACTGGCATCCGGGCGTTATTGGGATCGTCGCCGGCCGGATCGCGGAAACCTACTGCCGGCCTACCGTTATGATCGCGCTGCGCGAGGCGGACGGAAACGCGGGCTCGGCGCGCGGCGTCCCCGACTCCGACTTTAATCTCTACGACGCGCTCAATCACTGCTCCGAATATCTGGTTCGTTTCGGCGGTCACGCGGCTGCGGCGGGCTTAGGAATCAAAGAAGCGAACGTCGAGGCGTTTCGCGAGGCGTTCTGCGACTACGTCGCGCGGTCGTTCTCCCCGAAAGACCGCGTGCGCACGCTTAAATTGGACGGAGAATTCCCGTTCGGAATGATCAATCTCCAAGCGCAGGCGGAACTTGAGCGGCTCGCCCCGTTCGGCGCGGAAAACCCCAGGCCGATCTTCGCCGCGTACAACGTGTCGCTCGTCGGACCCGCGCGGCGCGCAGGGGGCGGCAAGCTCAAGCCGGGCTCGCCGCCCAATCAGGCGCCGCCGCTCGGAAACGTCTTTCAGGCGCGGTTCCGGCAGTTCAACGACGAGCGGCGCGCCGTCGCGTTCAATCACGGCGATTGGGCCGATCAGATGAACGCGATCGTCGAGCAGAATCCCAACGCGCGCTTCGACGTCGCCTTCCAAGTCGTTTACAGCGACTTTTATAACCAAGTCGAACTCAGGCTCCAAGACTGGCGCGTCGCCCAATAGGCGCGCGTCGGCGTCCGCTACTTGAAAGGAAAAACTATGCGTTACGCGTTCGCCGTTCTTATCGCTTCCTTTGCCGCGCTCTGCTGCGCGTCCGGCGCCTCCGCGCAAACCGCCAGCCCGCAAGAGAAGAACAGGTCGTTTCAGGAATACGCCCCGTGGCTCGACCCCAGTCTGAAACTGCGCGACTACCACATTCATCTGCGCGGCGGCATGACTGCGGAAATGGCGGTCGAACGCGCGGAAAAGACAGGCGTGCGGTCCGGCGTTCTCGAGAATCACGGGCGCGAGTGGCCTCTGTCGTCCAACGAGCTTCTCGACGAATTTATAACGGGCGTCGAAAAGGTTAATCAAACCCTTCCGAAAGATAAGAAACTCCGTATCGGTATCCAAGTCAACGACCGAGACTGGTACAAAACGATCGATCCTAAGATCTACCGCCGGCTCGATTACGTCCTCGCCGACACAATGATTATGGGCAAACGCCCGGACGGCTCCGACGAGCGGCTCTGGCAGCTCCCGAAAGATTACGACGTCGATCAGGACGAATGGTTCGAGCGCTATTACAAGCACTGCATGACGGTTGTTAATGAGCCGATCGATATTCTCGCCAACGTTACCTACCTGCCGGACTTCATCGCCGACCGCTACGACGAGCTGTGGACGGAAGAGCGAATGACGGCGCTCATTCAGGCGGCGATCGACAATAACGTCGCGCTGGAAATCCAAGTGGAATCGGCGTTTCCGAAGCCGAAATTCGTCGAGCTCGCGCTCAAAATGGGCGCGAAACTCGAATTCGGCAGCAACAATTTCGACGCGGCTATGAAAGACACGGCCGCGTGGAAGAACGTTATCGAACGCTTCAATATCAAGCCGGAAAATCTCTGGCGCGACCGGAAAGACGAACGGCTTGTCAACGGCGCCAGATAATTAAAGAAGCGCCGGACTTTCTGCGCAAGAACGGCAAGAGGCGGCAAACGACCGTAACGCGTCGTTTGCCGCCTCTTTTATATCCGTTTTGATTCCGCTTCTATCAGAACCAGCTCGCCGTAAAGCCGCCGTCGACGTAGACGGGCGAGCCGGTAATATAGCTGCCCGCCTTCTTCGCGAGGAGCAGGATCGCGGCGCCGACAAGTTCGTTCGGATCGCCGTAACGGCGCATCGGAGTCCCGTTCATAATATTCTCAACGCGCTTCGCGTCGAGAAGCTTGCGGTTCTGTTCCGCCGGGAAGAAGCCCGGGCAGATTGCGTTGCACCGAATGCCTTGCGTACCGAATTCCTGCGCGATATTGCGCGTAAGATTGACGACGCCGGCCTTCGACGCGGCGTACGCGAAAACGCGGGAGAGCGGGCGGGCCGTATTCACGCTTCCGATATTGAGAATGGAGCCGCCGTCTTTGTTTTTAAGCATCGCTTCAATAAAGACCTGGCAGGCGAGCATCGTGCCCTTAAGATTGACCGCCATGATGGCGTCCCACTTATTCTCGTCGACTTCAAGGAAGCTCGTCCCCGCGTTAATTCCGGCGCAGTTAATGAGCATATCGACCTGGCCCGTAAGTTTCAGCGCTTCTTCACGCAGCGCGATAAGCGACTGCTTGTCCGTTACGTTGACCGTCTTATAGATCGCTTCGATCCCTTCGGCGGAAAGCTTTTCGACCGCCGTCTTACAGGCGTCTTCGTTCATATCGGCGACGACTATTTTGGCGCCGTTCTTACCCAAACCGGTAGACAGGCACAATCCGAGCGCGCCGGCGCCGCCGACGACGACCGCGACCTGGCCCTGCATGCCAAATAAATCCTGCAAAAAGCTAGCGTTATCCATTTTTATTCCTTATTTCCAATATGTGCGTGCTCCGCGCCTGTTACGGTTTGACGCGATTCTGCGCGTCGACCAGAACGACGTTCGCGCGATAGTTCGCGAGTTCCGATTCTTCGTATTCCGCGTACGTGATAATAACGAGAACGTCGCCCTTGTACCCTTCCCGAGCGGCCGGACCGTTGAGCATAACGGTTCCCGACCCCGCGGGCGCTTCGATCGCGTACGTTACCAAGCGTTTGCCGTTATTGACGTTGAGCACGTGAACCAACTCGCCCGGCAGTATGTCGGCCGCTTTGAGCAGATCCGAATCGATCGCGATGCTGCCCTCGTACTCGAGAAGGCAGCCCGTTAAGGTTGCGCGATGAATCTTAGATTTCAGCATGGTGCGTCGCATGACGGAAACTCTTTTCTAACTTCTTCGTACGTCGCCGCGGAAACTCTATCCGCGCCTTTCGGCGCGCGAGCCGTCGGCGTCTGCGCGCCGCGCGCAAACTCGGAAACCGCGTAAAAACGACCACGGCTATATTATAGCGAACCGCGATTTTTACAAAAGAGGAAAGAGAACGCCGGACGCAATTTCGTATAAATTCAGGCGAGCCCTTTTCATGATATTTTCCTTTTTTTAACGCGGCGTCGCTTGTAATTGCCGCTGTCGCCCGGTAGAATAAAAATCGCGCGTTGCGCCTTGTATTTTCATATGTCGGGAAGTAAACAAACGAGAGAAATCGCATGAGCAATAAGATTGACGTCTATAAGGAATGGCTCAAAATTGACGCGCCTAACCGCCCGCTCAATTACTATCAGCTCCTCAAATTTAAAGACTTTGAAGACGACCCCGCCGTCATTCGCAAACGGTACCGGGAGCTCAACGCGTACGTCCGCAAGTTCGCGACCGGCGATTACATCGACGAATCTCAGGCGCTCCTGAACGAACTCGCGAAAGCGATGCTCTGCCTCACCGACGCGGAACGAAAAGAGGAATACGACCGCTCGCTCGGAAGAAAGTTCCAAGGTAAGACGGAGACCGACGCGTACGGCAGACGGACGCTGGAAACGATTCTGATTAACGACCAAATCGTAACAGCAGACCAACTCAAAAAGGCCAAGAACCTCGCCGACGCGATCGGGGTCGACCTTCATCAGGCGCTCCTGCAGCAGAAGGGTATGGACGCGGAAAAGATCATGACCGCCTACGCCGAATCGGTCGGGCTTCCGTTCATTAACCTCGACGAGACGCCCGTCGACGAGTATTTCGTCCCGTTCCTCAATCCCGTAACGGTGCGCCAGAATTCGTTCGTGCCCGTCATGGCCGATATGGGCAAACTGATTCTCGCGTCGCCGGAACCGATCGGAATCGACGTGGAAGACGAGCTCCGCATGCTCTTCGACATGCCGGTCCGCTGCGCCATCTGCCTGCCGCAGCAGGTCAATTACGCGATCGCGAAATACTATCCGCGCGACGCCGTACAGAAGCGTTACGTCAGGCCCGGAGAAGACGACGGGAGCGACGAGGAGCCAAAGAGCGCGAAAAAAGCCGCGGCCAAACCGGTCAAGCAGGTCGAAACGGTCGAGTACTCCGACGCCGCTAAAAAGAACAGAATCAAGCTCGCGATCGTCGGATTTAACTTCGGCGTTATGCTCGGCGCGTTCGGCGTCTACTTCGGCGTCAAACACGCGTCGACCGCGCTTGTCGTCGCCGCCGCGGTCGTATTGGGCCTTATCGGCGGCGCCTGCGCTTGGAAATTTGCGCCCGCCGAGGTGGAAGACGACGAATAAAATCTAATTTCGCAAAGCTTTTGAGAAGCCGAGCCGCTATAGAAGACGGCGGCGGACGTTCGCGCGTTCGCCGCCGTTTTTTTATTTCAGCGTCCACCGCCGGTCATTGGAGTTCCAGCCAACGAATCTCGCTCCATTCGACTTTCGTCGCCAGCCAGCACAAAAAGAGCGCCATTTCCGCGGCGACAACCGCCACGCCGACGAGCAGCCGGCGCCGCGTCGACGCGAGCGCGCGCGTCGCGCCGTGGAAATCGCGCCGCGCAAGTCTGTGAAATACTTTCATTAAAGAGCGGTACGCGAGCAGACCGCACGGAAAGCACAGAATAAGCTCCAAGACGACGGCGGCAAACCACCATCGGGCGCGCGCGCCGACAAAGACGAGCCGCGTCTCCGGCGCCCGGCATATCGCAAAGAAACGCCGGCGCGAAAGCTTTATGGGCCGGTCCGGCGACGGCTCCACGCGGTTGAAATCAGGAAGCGTGACGCTCGTCGGCGCGCTCAGGGAACGCGTCTTCATCGCGTCGAGATCGGGAATCTCAATTTCCGGAGAGCGCTCGAGCGTAAAGTCGGGAAGCTCCGGGGTCGCGTCGTACTCGTGCGCGGAGATCGGAAAAGGCGCGTTCGGCGGCAAGACGGGCTCAGGCCGCGCGTTCGGCTCTTCCCCGCGTTCGTCCTCCTCGGGCAAATCGCTCGGCTTTGGTTCCTCCCGAACGTCTGCGGCGCGCCGCTCAAAATCTTCTTCCGGGGCTGGCGCATCCGGTTCCGTCTCTTTTAGCTCTTCGTCAAGTTTAAACGGAACTCCCCCGTCCGGGCCGGGCGCCGCGCGATCAAGTTCGACGTTCAGCGGAAACTGCGTTCCCGGCTCCGAACGCTCCGGTCTGACGTCGGGCGCGCGCTCTAATTCGACGCTGAGCGCAAACGGCCGCGCTTCGCCGTTCCCCATATCCGGCGAACGTTCCGGCTCTGAAACGCGCCGCGACTCCTCTTCGCTCTCCTCCCGGCCGCGTTCCGGTTCGGCGTCCTTGAGCGGCGGTTCGGAAATGCGAACCGTTCGTCCAAGCCGGTCGGCGAGCTCTTCGACGCGCGCCGTCTCCATGGGCGGCCGACTTGCGTCGACGCACGCAACGCCCCAGAATTGCGGATTAATCGTATACGCAGGCGTTTCGTCGAGAAAAGAATCGGGATCCCAACCGTCCCCTTTCGGTTCGGACGGCTCGGCCCCGACGTCGCCGAGCGCGATCGGCGCCAGTTCGACCGGCTCGAGCCGCGCTCCGCAACGCGAACAGACGCGCTCGTAGATTCGGCGCGGCGTTCCGCATTTAGGACATTTCGTCTGATCGGCGTTCCCTCGCTTCATACGAACTTTATCCTTACTAAGAACAAACGTTATAAAAAGAGCCGCTTAACGACCGCGACCGCTATCCCCGCAAAGAGATCAAGAAAGAGCCAGCCCCTCGCAGCCGCCGCTCTTCGGCGCGCCGTCGCGTATTCTCCTTCCGCGCGCGACGCGTTCGCCAAAACCGAATAGATTATTCCAACGACCGAAAAGGGCAAATGAAAGACGAGACAGTCGATAATCCCCCAGTAGAGAAAATTCGGCGCGCGCTGAAGATCCCACGTCGACGAAGGCGCCAGACCGCGCGCGACCGAAAAGCGCAAGCCCGTCAGGAGCCGGCGGCCTATCGGAGCAAAAAGACTGCCCAAGAGCCGCCCAAGCCCGAAGACAAGCGCGCCAAGCCATTTCAAAAGCCCGGAAGAAGCGGCAGACCCGCCGTCCGCGGAACTCCCGGCCCGGTCAATCTCGATTCGGTTCCTCTCGCGCCGCACGCGTTTAGACTTCTCGACGCCGACGTTCAGCCCGCCGGAATCCGCGGCCGCGACGTCTCCGTTCGGCTCCGCGTCCACGACCCGAAAACTCGCGCCGCACGATGAACAGAAGAGCGCGCGCGTGGCGTTTTTCGCGCCGCAACTACCGCATGTTTTCATGCAATCGCCTCAATTCTGCTTTTGGTTCTCCGCGCGATAGCGGGGATTCGGGCCGTACGCGTTCTCTCCGCGGCTGCCGGGCCAAACAAGAAGGCACAGCGGAATAATCGACGTAAACATTTCCAAATGATATTCCGTCAACGCGTACTGAACGGCGCAGCACAAAACAAAGAACCATCCGGTCAGCCCGACGTCGTGAAGCCGGCGGACAATCAGCGAAACCATCGGCGGAACGAAGATCAGCGCGCCAACCGCCGAAACCGCCGTACGCAGCGCGCCCGCTTTAGGACTCTGACCCTCGGCCAGATCCGAAGGAAACAGAAAGTGACTCGCAAGTAAAAACGCGCCGATCCAAAGCGAAAACGCGATAAGCATGAAACTGAAATACTCTGACCGAGACGCGCGTCCTTTTCCGCTGGCCCACTTGCGCATGCCAAGCGCGAACCATGAGAAAGGATTGCGCCAAATTCGCTCGCTCTTCGCCGACGGAGAAGGTTCGCCCGAGACGGAAGATTTCGAGACGGCATACTCCGGCCTAAGCCCGCAGTTTGGGCAGCGGGGAGCTGTTTCGTCGTATTCGGCGTTACAAAACTGACAACGCATCGCATCGCCTCTCGTTGGCGCCATTGAATAATACTGTAAAAAGACTCGCCGTCAAAGCGACGGCTGCTCCGTACATAGTATCAGACCACGCAGAAAAAGCAAGCGTCGCAACCCCCGAAAAACGTTCGCAATTTTGCGCAAGAAGAACGCCGTCAATATTTACACGGAGAAAATACCGACTCTCGTTTTGACCGACCGCGTTCCGTTCGATCGGTTCGCGCATGATCGTTCTGAATATTAGCGTTTTACGAAATCAATTCTGTATGGTAGGGAATATTTATTGTTCAAACAAAGCTCTGCTTTCAACGAAATCAACTGTTTCAATGCCGTTTTGTTTTATCGTCAGGGCCAAGAACGTCTGGAGAATAATTGCCGTCCTTTTTTTTAAACGCTATCCCACTGCAGGTGTCAAGATCAAAACCATATGGGAAAAACAAACCGTCCGTTGTGAGCAGTAAATATTCGAAATCATAGCCCTCAGCCACCAGATCAAGAGCAAAGAAATTACCCGGTTTAACAATCGACCAACAACCTTCAATGATCGCATATTCGTCGCGTGACCGATTGCTCGCGCACCATAGAAGTTCGTCTGATCCACCTAAACTGAATCTCCTCTCGTCCCGAAAATCACTATCGTCTGCTCCGTCATGGACGACAGAAACGCGCTTCACAAACTGAGGCGGCAAATTCTTCATCTGAAAAGAACCGTCCGAATTCAGTACGAACTCGAATCGCTCGTAATCCTGTCTAGAAATGAAATCCCTGTCTTCCTTTGTAAGAAAATTACTACAATGTTCTTCGTCAAATTGCCACACGCCGGCCATCTCCTCATTGCCGACAGGCGCGGCAAGTTGGTATTGGTAGGGGGGGGTATCTAAATCGTATGAATTAACAACGAGCGTTGCAATGACAATTAGAAAGAAAAGCGCTAAAACACAGTGGAGCGCTATTAAAACACAGGCGAGCGCTATTAAAACACAGGCTCCCCGACGGCACGTAGGCCGCCGCAAACGGCGCTGATCGCCGTTGAAAATGATAGACGCGCGTTTTAAATGACTTAGGTGAAACATTACAGACTGCATTGTCTCCTCCATGCTTTGTCACTTTCATTCATTCGCGTTCCGATCTGCAGATCGCCGCACGCGCTCGCCATCGACGAGCCGTACGTCGACGACGAATTAAGGATCGCGCTGGTTTACGCCCAATACGTTCAGCGACGGGAAATAGCGCGGTTGCAACGGATCGGGCTCCGGCGCGTATTAGAAGTCCCGCCGCCGGGATCGCCGCCGTCCTCTCGCGCCGACGGCGGCTATCCAGACCGGCGTACGCGCCCGGCTCCGTTTTTTTTTAGATAGAATCCTTATTCATCAATACCGGAAATAACATGCAAGCGGTTATTCTATCTTATTAAAACTACCTATGGAACGATTCTCAAAAGGCAGAGCGCCGCCTACAAAACTGGCGTGAGGAAATTTCTCTTCCGGGTTAATGAAGACGTCGTCTATATGATCCCACCTAATCAGGATCCACATATGACGAACCTCATAAATGCCCGTGGCTTTTATCGGCTTCTTATACAAAGACTCTTTCGCTGCGACAGATTCTTCATATTCCTTTAAAGCAACGTCGCCGTTCTCTTTTTTGAAGTAAAGATGAAATAAACCTCTACAATAAGAAGAACCTTCATAAGTCGCTTTATTGTCTGAGAAAAAGGTCAATTGACAGTCTGGCGCGGCGTGGAGGGCCCAACTTCCTTCAATGAGCTCTTTGACTTTATCGTCTGAATATACCTTGTTGCCGATGAATCTTTCCCACAGCGACAAGCACGCAGTGAGAACAAGTATCGCTATAACAACGACTGCGAAGCACGAACCGCAGGAGGAATTCTTTTTCTGTATGTCTAAGGGCAACTGAGCCTTAGAAACGGCATTATCTTCAATACTCATGATTTATAACTTTCAAAAAGGAGGGGGAGCAGATTTGATAAAGGCATTAGATTTACTGTTTGAAAAAGTAGACGAAAGTTTCATCAACGCGAGGGTCGCCTTTAACATATTCGTGTAACTCGCTGTTTAACTTAAAAAAGCGGAGAGCCTTTTTAGGGAAAAAGAGAGAACAACGACTTAGTGGAAGTGAATCTGTTACAAAAACACGTTTGCTTTCCAGTGTTTCAGGATCAACCGCAAGTTCCCATTCGATTCGAACGGAGGACTTATCGCAGTATACACAGCGCCCCAAAAGATAAATCCTCTTTCGATCGCATTTTGCTCCGTCAATTATAGAAAAATGAAACAGTTTTGGAAAAAAAATTTCATATGCAATCCCGTCGTAAATAACAGAATAACGCGGTCCAAAGGAAATGACGCTCTCAGTTGTTTGTTGGGAGGGACGACTGTTCTTTTGTTTCCTTTCTTCTTTTCGCAAAATTTTGGAGTTTGAAGCGGATAAATCCTCACTCAAAGACAATTTGGAAGAAGAATCGGCCAACATGGTTTCACCTACAAATTCGCTATCTTGAAGAAGCCATGTTCCAATAAGCGAGGGGTAGTCGTCCGTAACATCCTTCCATTGATACACATCCTTGTTAAAAAAAACAAGGAATGCAACAAGGAATATACCTATTGCTATAAAGTATTTGCGCGAGTTCATTCTATTTACCTTATGCTTACATCTTGTTTTTTTCATAAAATCATTATTCAACAACGCCAGTTAGAATCTTCAAACGTCAGAAAATCAAGCGCGGTAACCCTAGCAGCCGACAAAAGAGCGCGTTCTTCAAGAGCTCTAAACCGAGCCGAGCGGGCGTTCCGCAAAGGAAAATCGGCGTGCGTTTACGCACGCTATTCTGCGGGCACGTCGATTGGGAAATTCGTACTCTGCTCCATCTTCTGATAGAGCGGCATGTGCCGGTAGTACACTTCCAACACCATGCAGTTTAAGGACGTGGCGTAGAGCCTGCCGCCGGTTATGCAATGACTGTCGGCGTTCTGTGGGAACCAGCTTCCGCGCTCGTGTCCTTCCATCTCCTGGGTCCGAATGAGTTCGTCGCGCACGCGGCCGTTCCAGCGGTTCCACGTCGAGCCGCCCACGTTGTACATGAGCTGGGCCGCGTAGTAGGTATAGTATGGGTCGTTGAGCCGCGGCCCAATATCCGACAGCCGATTGACGCCCCGAATGAGATCCGGATTTTCAATTCCCCAGTCGAGATAGAGGCGGCACAGGAGCCCGATACTGTCGGTGGCGTCCGACTCGGAGGCGCCCGCCATGTAGGCGTAGCGGCTTTCGTAATCGAGCGAAACGACGTCGCGCAGGAAATCGCGGGCGCCGCGCACGGTATCCGCGTTCACGTCGAGTCCGGCAAGCTGCGCCGATTTGAGCGCCATGAGCTGCCAGCCGGCGACCGAAGTGTCTCCGGGTTGTTTCGGCACGTAACGCCATCCTCCGTCGTCCGCCTGCGCGTATTCAATGAAATGAATCGCGTCTTGAGCAAGGTAGCCTAACTGCCGGAACCGCTTCTTATCGCGCGGAGAGAGCATCGCGTACGTCTCGCAGAGCGTAATCGCCGCCAAGCCGTGCGAATACATATTCCCGTCCCCTTCGCGGAACGAAACGCCGTCCTCCGTCGAAACGCCGTGCGACGTGAGATAATTCATACCCTTAGCGACGACCTTCTTATATTTGCCCGTCGTCGGCGTATTCCCCGCCGCCAGGAAAGGAAGGAGCGCCATCGACGTCGCCGCGATCGGCGCGTCTTTCGAGCCCGGATTACGGCAGCGGCCCCCGCACGTCGGACACATGCCCATATGGAACGACCAGGATCCGTCGGGCAACTGATGCTCCGCGATCCACGCGAGCGCGAGCG